>NZ_JBHWFF010000022.1:0-95786 GCF_042733785.1 Streptomyces sp. NPDC059695
CTGCTCGAGCGAAGCCGAGAGCTTGGGGGAGGGTGGGCACACGGGACGGCGCCTTCTCGCGGCGCCTCCGCGTTCCGCGCCTGGACCCGCACCACCAGGTGCCGTCACCAGCGGTGCGGGTTCAGGCGGTACAGCCTCTGGCGCCGGCAAAGGGCGCCGTCCGTTGTGCCCACCCGTTCCGCCCCAGCGGAACGATTGCCCACAACGGGGCGGGCGCGGGGTCAGACGTGCCCCGTCATGCGGACCCCGTTCCGCGCGGTACCTTCGGGCCCCGGGCACCGACGTCCGGGAACGACCGCCCGCAGAGTGGAGTCAGACGTGAGCGTCAGCGTCCGGACGACGACCGACGGAACCGACCCCTTCGGCACCGCACGGCTGCGCAGGGGCGTGCTCGACGCCTGGGGTGCGAGTCCCGCCCGGTTCCGTGAGGACGCCAACGCCGAGGAGGACCTGGCCCTCGGCGGCTACCGCGACCGCCTCGTCGTGGAGCTGGCCCAGAACGCCTCCGACGCCGCCCACCGCGCCGGCGTCACCGGCCGCCTCCGCCTGACCCTGCACCCGGCGGACCACGAGGGCCCCGCGGTCCTCGCCGCCGCGAACACCGGCGCCCCGCTGGACGCCGCGGGCGCCGAGTCGCTGTCCACGCTCCGCGCGTCCGCGAAGCGCGAGCAGACCCAGGGCGCGGTGGGCCGCTTCGGTGTCGGTTTCGCCGCGGTCCTCGCCGTCACCGACGAGCCCGCGGTCCTGGGCCGGCACGGCGGCGTCCGCTGGTCGCTGGCGGAGGCGCGCGAACTGGCCGCCGAGGCCGCCCGGTACAGCCCGGGCCTCGGCGACGAACTGCGCCGCCGCGACGGCCACGTACCGCTGCTGCGTCTCCCGCTGCCCGCCGAGGGCACGGCTCCCGACGGGTACGACACCGTCGTCGTCCTCCCGCTGCGGGACACCGCCGCCGAGGACCTGGCCGAGCGGCTGCTCACGTCCGTCGACGACGCGCTGCTCCTCACCCTTCCGGGTCTCGCCGAGATCGTCGTGGAGACCCCCGGGGGAGGCGTACGGACCCTCCGCCGCTCCGAGGACGACGGCTACGTCCGCATCGACGACACGGCCACCGGCGGCCACCGCTGGCGGACCGTCACGCACGGCGGCCCGCTCGACGCCGGGCTCCTGAAGGACCGTCCGGTCGAGGAGCGGCTCCGCCCGCACTGGTCGGTGACCTGGGCCGTACCGGTGGACGCGGAGGGGGCCCCGAAGTACCCCCGTACGACCCCCGTCGTGCACGCCCCGACGCCCACCGACGAGCCGCTGGGGATCCCCGCCCTGCTCATCGCGTCCCTCCCGCTCGACACGGCCCGGCGGCATCCGGCGCCGGGGCCGCTCACCGACTTCCTGGTGCAGCGGGCGGCCGACGCGTACGCCGAACTCCTCGCGGAGTGGCACCCGGTGACGACCGCGACGCTCGACCTCGTGCCGGGGCCGCTCGGCAAGGGCCCGCTCGACGGGGCGCTGCGCGAGGCGATCCTGGACCGGCTGCCGAGGGTCGCGTTCCTGGCGCCGGCCGCGCCGTCCGAGGAGCTGCCCGCGCTCCGCCCGATCGAGGCGGAGGTCGCGGAGGGCGCGGGCGCGGAGACCGTCGACGTCCTCGCGGAGGTCTTCCCGACGCTCCTCCCCGCCGGTCTGGAGCGCCGTCCCGAGCTCCGCACCCTGGGCGTGGGCCGCGTCCCCCTGACGGAGGCGATCGACCGCCTGGCCGGTGTGGACAGGGCGCCGACGTGGTGGTGGCGGCTCTACGACTCGCTGGCCGGCGTCGACCCGGACCGTCTCACGGGCCTCCCGGTGCCGCTCGCGGACCCTGCCGACGGCACCCGGGTCCGGGCGACGATCGGCCCCCGCCAGGTCCTCCTCCCGCAGGACCGCACGCCCGCCGAACTGACCCGGCTCGGCCTGAAGGTGGCGCACCCGGAGGCGGCCCACCCGCTCCTGGAGAAGCTGGGCGCCCTCCCGGCCACGCCGCGCGCGGTCCTGACGACCCCGCAGGTCAGGGCGGCGGTCGCGGCGTCGCTGGACGCGGGGGAGATCTGGGACGAGGACGCGGACGCGCTGGACGCGGAGGAGCTCGCGGACACGGTCCTCGCGCTGGTCCGGGACGCGGAGCTCGACCCGGGCGAGGAGCCGTGGCTGGGTGCGCTGGCGCTCCCCGACGAGGACGGCGAGCTCTCCCCGGCGGGCGAGCTGGTCCTCCCGGGCTCGGCGTTCGCGGCGGTGATGCGCGAGGACGAACTGGCCTTCGTGGACGCGGAACTGGCGGCCCGCTGGGGCGAGCAGCCGCTCGCCGCGTGCGGGGTCCTGGCGAACTTCGCCCTGGTCCGGGCGACCGACCTGGTGCTCGACCCGGACGAGGTGGAGCCCCGCGAGGGCGACTACCCGGAGCCGGACGACGCGGGGCTGCTCGACGCGGTCGACGTGTGGTGCGAGGACGTCCTGGACCGCCTCCCGGAGACCCCGGTGCCGCCGGTGGCGACGGAGATCGTGGCGGTGCGGGACCTGGACCTGGTCGACGACGGCGCCTGGCCGCAGGCCCTCGCGCTCCTCGCGCAGCCGCCGCTCAGGGACGCCCTGACCCAGCCCGTGCGGATCCTCCTCCCGGACGGCACGACGGAGACCGTCCGTTCGTACACGGCGTGGTGGCTGCGCGACCACCCGGTCCTGGACGGCCGCCGCCCGGCGGGCCTGCGCGCGGAGGGGTCGGACCCGCTCCTCGCCGGCCTGTACGACTCCGCCGACGCGACCGGCTTCGAGGACGAGCAGGTCCTCCGGGCCCTGGGCGTCCGCACCTCGGTCGCGGCGCTCCTCGACGAGCCGGGCGGGGCGGCGGAGCTCCTGACCCGCCTGGCGGACCCGTCGCGGGAGGTGACGGCGGTCCAGCTGCACGCCCTGTACACGGCGCTCGCGGACCTGGATCCCGAGCAGGTGACGCTCCCCGACGAACTGCGTGCGGTGGTGGACGGCACCCTGGTCGTGGTCGACGCGGCGGAGGCGCTGGTGGCGGACGCGCCCGACCTCCTGCCGCTGGCGGGCGGCCTCCCGCTGCTGCCGGTGTCCCCGTCGCGCGCGGCGGACCTGGCCGAGCTCTTCCAGGTGCGCCGGTTGAGCGAGGCCGTCGAGGCCGAGGTGACGACGGTCGGCGAGGAGCACGAGGTCCCGCCGTCGGTCCACGCGCTCCTGGGCCCGGCGACCCCCGCCTCGTACGTCGAGCACGAGGAACTCCACGCGGGCGGCACCGAACTCGACTGGCGCCGCACTCCGGACGGCGTCGTCCACGCCGCCACCCTGGAGGGCGTGGCGGCGGGCCTGGCCTGGGCGGCCGCGCAGTGGCCCCGCCGCTTCGAGGTCGCGGCCCTCCTGGAGGATCCGTCCCGCACGGCGGAACTGGCCCGGGACCGCTGGTTCGACTGAGCCCTGGGCCGTCTCTTTCGGATCTTGCCGGGCTGATCCGAAGGTAACGGCCTAGTCCTCCGGCGCGGCCGGCGCCAGGCAGAGCGCGCGATGCGCGAGCCAGAGCTCGTGGCGGTCCGACGGCGAGCGGAGCAGGGAGCGTTGGAGGAGCGTCTCCGCGCGGGCCAGTCGTTTGCGGACGGCGGTGGTCGACAGGGACAGGGCGGCCGCGGTGGCTTCGACGTGGGCGTCGTGGTGAAGCCACACGGCCAGTGTCCGCGCGAGGGGGGACGCCTGAGCGCTCGCGGTCAGGGGCTGGAGCTGGGTGCCGGCCCACCGCGAGACGGCCGGTTGCGCGAGGAGGTCGTCGAGGCGGTGGCGCGGGCTCGTGCCGTGCTCCGGTGCCGCGCCGGGTGTTCGGCCGGTGTGCCCGGTGAGGTAGGGCGAGTCGAGGGCGCGCAGGGCGAGGGCGAGGGCGGACTGGTCGGCGAGCCGGTCGAGGTCGAGGTCGAGCCGGCGGGCGATGTGCCGGAGGCGTGCGGACAGGGTGTTGCGGTGGATCCCGAGGTGTTCCGTGGCCTGGGAGGGGGCGCTGAGCCAGGACGCCGCGGTGGCGAGCAGCTCCACGCTGCCCGGGTCCTGAGGCCTTCGGGCGCTGTGGGCGCGCAGCGGGGCCAGGAAGTGTTCGGCCCAGTCGCCGACGGCGGCGCCGATCGCGAGGACCAGGTCCGGGTTCGTGGCGAAGGCGGCGCTGCCGTTGGTGCGATGGCGGGCGGCGACCAGGGCGTGGAAGGCCTGTGCGTATCCCGTGGCCGCGTCCTCCAGTGCCACGACGTCGCTCACGCCCACCCGGCACACGCCCGTGGCCGTCCCGGCGCACTCCGGGGGCGGCGGGCCCGCGGTGGCCACCTGGGCGGGGGCCGGAGCGAGGACGATCAGCAGTCCGTCGTACCTCGTGCAGGGCACGACCCACGCGTTCGGGGAGGTGGCCCTCAGGCGGCGGGCGATCTCGCCGCGTGAGGCGGGTGATCCCTCGACGGCCCAGACGCGGATGGTCTCGGGCAGTTGGGGCTGCAGCGTCCCTGAAGCCTGCCGCGCCGCCGCGATGTGGCCGTGCGTCAGCAGGTGCAGGGCGGCCTCGCGCGCCCGCCCTTCGGCGAATTCGGCCCGGTCGCAGAGCCGTTCGGCGTTCTCGGCCTTCCAGCACAGGCTCAGCGTGGACACGGCGTCCGCGAGCAGCGACGCCAGCCCGGCCGTGGCCGACCGGGGTGCCACCGAGACGAGTACGGGTGTGGTCGGCCCCGACGGCTGGTCCAGGGGGTAGAGGAAGACCCTGTGCCCGTGCACGTCGAGGGCCATGGATCCCACCCGGCGTCGGACGAGCTCGCGCACCCCGCTCCGGACGGCCTCCAGGACGGCCCTGTCTGCCGTGTACCGCGGGCGCCGGCCCGAGGGCACGACCGCTCCGGTGCCGTCGATCAGCAGCGCCTCCGCGCCGCTGCGCTCGGCCAGCCAGCCGAGCACCGCGTCGGAACCCCCCTTGCGGGCCGCGCGCTGCAGGGCCAGTACGTCGTCGGCCCGCCGGGTCCGCCCCGGCGGGCCCCCCGCCGTGTGCGCCGTCCGGTCGGCCGCCGTTGCCGTCATGCATGTCCCGCCGGTCACGCCGGACACCCCCGTCCCCGTAAGAAAGCCGGATCCCGCCCGGGGAGCCCACCACCGGTCGGGCGGTCTGTTGCGCGCGTACCGGGCCAGCGTACCGATCCGGTCGGGGCCGATCGTCAGAGATTTCAGGGCCGTCCGTCCCGTTGGCCGCATGGCCCGCTGTGCGTTCGTCCACCGGAACCCCGCCGTCACTGTGCAGCGCGGCACCGGCCGCCGGGACGCCCTGTCCTACGTTCGTCGACGTGGCGACACCCGGTCCGTGGGCGGCGGACGCCGGTCACGGATCCGGGGCGGCTGCCGCACCGTTCCCCGTATGCGTTCCACGTCCCGACAAGGAAATGGCATGCCCATGCAAAAGAATGCGATAGCCAGGATGGTCGCGGTCGCCGTGGCCGCGCCGGCCCTCGCCCTGACGATGTCGACGTCGGCGTCGGCGGCGCCCCAGAGCAACACCGTCAGCTGGCAGAACGCGGCGACCGGCAAGTGCCTCAACTGGGGCAACGACGTCTTCGGCAACTACCGGCTGGACCCGCCGGGAGGCTGCGACAGGTCCTACCACGGCTGGTCGCAGTGGAAGGAGACGTCGGTGGACGGCACGTACTGGACGTTCCGGCCCGACGACACGGTGAACGGCCACCAGGCCAACCTGTGCCTCACGTCCTACAACACCCTCGTCTACCTGGAGACCTGCCAGGACGGCAACTGGTGGCAGCAGTGGGAGGAGGTCTGGACGTCCGCCGGCTGGAAGCTCAAGCACCGGGGCGCGGGCAACGTGGCCGGCTACTTCCTCGACAGCGACGGCAGGAGCACGTACACGGAGTCGCCCAACTCCGGCCCGTACCAGCTGTGGCACTGACCCACCGGCCGCACACCGACAGACGTCCGTACCGGAAGGAAATCCCATGAGCATCACGACCCTGTCCGCCCGGATCGGCGCCGTGGCCGCCGCCGGCGCGGCCCTCGCCGTCCTCGGCTCCGGCTCCGCGTTCGCCGGAGGCAACGGCCAGCAGCTGCGCTTCTACGACACGGCGGGCCGGACCTACTCCATCCAGGTCGCCGGATGGAACCAGAACGGCGAGTACACCACGGCCTGCTTCGGCACCCCCGTCAAGGACAACTACCTGGGCGGCTGGTGGTGGAAGGGGGACCTGCACTGGGTCGGCTACCGCAACGCGGGCTGCTCCGGCGAGGTCACGGTGTCGGAGCGGCAGGACTACGTCGAGCCGAACCAGGCCGACGACTGGTGGTTCCTCCACAGCTAGCACCGCACGGCGCCTCCGTGGTCCGGTGGCCGTCTACGCCGGGAACCGCCGGTCCACCCAGCGCCACGCGACCTCCAGGACCGCGGCGCCCGCGGCCGCGATGGCGACCGCCGCCCACGGCATCGTCACGCCCACCAGCTTCAGGGCGAAGAAGTCCTGGAGCCAGGGGACGGCGAGGACCAGGAGGAACGCGCCTCCCATGGCGGCCACCAGGGTCAGGCGCCACCACGTGTAGGGGCGGGCGATGATCGCGAGGACCCACATCGAGACGAGGAACAGCGTGAGGGTGGCCGCGCTGGTCTCGGCGGCCAGGGCGTCCTGGCCCGTGTAGTGGTGGCGGGCCAGCAGGTACGTGGTGAAGGTGGCCGCGCCCGCGACGACGCCGCCGGGGATGGCGTACCGCATGACCCGGCGGACGAAGTTCGGCCTCGCGCGTTCCTTGTTGGGGGCCAGCGCGAGGAAGAAGGCGGGGATGCCGATCGTGAGGGTGGACAGCAGCGTCAGGTGGCGGGGCAGGAACGGGTACTCCACCTGGGAGCAGACCACCAGCACGGCCAGGAGCACCGAGTAGACCGTCTTCACGAGGAAGAGGGTGGCCACCCGCGTGATGTTGCCGATCACCCGGCGGCCCTCGGCCACCACCGACGGGAGGGTGGCGAAGCTGTTGTTCAGCAGGACGATCTGGGCCACCGCCCGCGTCGCCTCCGAGCCGGAGCCCATCGAGACGCCGATGTCCGCGTCCTTCAGGGCCAGGACGTCGTTGACGCCGTCGCCGGTCATGGCGACGGTGTGGCCGTGGGACTGGAGCGCCGCGACCATGTCCCGCTTCTGCTGCGGGGTGACCCGGCCGAAGACCGCGTTCTCGTCGAGGACCTTCGCCATCTCCTCCCGGTCCGTGGGGAGCCGGCGGGCGTCCACCGTGTTCTCGGCGCCCGCCATGTCGAGCTTTGCGGCCACCGCGCCGACCGAGACCGCGTTGTCGCCCGAGATGACCTTGGTGGCGACGTTCTGGTCGGCGAAGTACGCGAGGGTGTCGGCCGCGTCGGGGCGCAGCCGCTGTTCGAGGACGACGAGGGCGGTGGGGTGCGCCCCGGCGGTGAGGTCGGCGGAGTCGAGGTCGTGGGCCGTACGGGCGAGGAGGAGGACCCGCAGGCCGTCCTCGTTGAGGTGGTCGATCTCGGGCAGGACCGGGTCGCCGGCCTTCAGGAGGACGTCCGGGGCGCCGAGGAGCCACGTCGAGTTCTCCCCGTTGCCCTCGCTGAACGACGCCCCGCTGTACTTGCGCGCCGAGGAGAACGGCAGGCTCTCCGTGCAGCGCCACTCCACCGTCTCCGGGTAGGCGTCGATGATCGCCTGGAGGGAGGCGTTGGGGCGCGGGTCGGACTCGCCCAGGGCGCCGAGGACCTTCCGTACGTACGTCTCGTCCGCGCCGTTCAGCGTGCGCAGACCGGTGACGTCCATGCCGCCTTCGGTGAGCGTGCCCGTCTTGTCGAGGCAGACCACGTCCACCCGGGCCAGGCCCTCGATCGCGGGGAGCTCCTGCACGAGGCACTGCTTGCGGCCGAGCCGGATCACGCCGATCGCGAAGGCGACGGAGGTGAGGAGGACGAGGCCCTCGGGGATCATCGGGACGATGCCGCCGACGGTGCGGGCGATCGCGTCCTTGACGTTGTCGTCCTTGACCACGAGCTGGCTGATGACGAGCCCGAGGGCGGTCGGGATCATCATCCACGTCACGTACTTGAGGATCGTGGAGATGCCGGTGCGCAGCTCGGAGTGGACCAGGGTGAAGCGGGACGCCTCCTCGGCGAGCTGGGCGGCGTAGGCCTCGCGGCCGACCTTGGTGGCGGTGAACGCGCCGCCGCCGGCGACCACGAACGAGCCGGACATCATGCGGTCGCCCGGCTTCTTCACCACGGGGTCCGCCTCGCCGGTGAGGAGCGATTCGTCGATCTCCAGGCTGTCGGCCTCGGCGACCTCGCCGTCGACGACGACCTTGTCGCCGGGGCCCAGCTCGATGAGGTCGCCGAGGACGATCTCGGAGGTGGAGATCTCGGCGGCCGTGCCGTCGCGCCGCACGGTGGGTTTCGCCTCGCCGATGACGGCGAGCCCGTCGAGGGTCTTCTTGGCGCGGAGCTCCTGGACGATGCCGATGCCGGTGTTCGCGACGATCACGAAGCCGAAGAGGCTGTCCTGGATCGGCGCGACGACGAGCATGATCACCCAGAGCACGCCGATGATCGCGTTGAAGCGGGTGAAGACGTTCGCGCGGACGATCTCCCTGGTCGAGCGGGAGCTCCGTACGGGGACGTCGTTGACCTCGCCGCGCGCGACGCGTTCGGCGACCTCGGCGGAGGTCAGTCCGGCGGGGCGGTGCACGACGGGTGGCCCGGTCGTCCCCGTTCCGCCGCCGTCCGTGTCGATCTGCGCCCGCTGAGTCATGGTTTCGACGGTACGGCCGGATTCGGCCGTTCACCTGCCGAGAAGGGCGAAGATCAGACCGGGGGAGGAGGGGAATCGTCCCCTGGTCCCACCTGCCCGGACGGTGTCGTCCACCGGGACGGTGTCACGTGCCCGGACGCGCCTCGGGGGTCCCCGGGGCCTGCGCCGGCCCGGCCGCCTGCGCCGCCGCGTGCCGCTTGATCGCCGCGTCCCGCTTCCGTACGTACCAGATGCCGATCAGGCCGAGTCCCGCTCCGGCCAGGCAGGTCCACACCCACCAGGTGAGGTCCCGGTCGTCGAACCAGCCGTAGAAGGGGACCTGGACGAGGAAGAGGACGAACCAGAGGATCGTTCCGCCGGTGATGGTGGCGACGACGGGCCCTTCGAGGGGCTCGGGTGCCTCGTGCTTCGGTGTCCACTTCGCCATGGGGCCCAGTCTAGGTGGCGTGTTTTCGGGTCTACGCGCGGAGATGGACTCCCGCTCGTTCATGTGTTCATACTGAAACGGTTTGCCTCTGGCGGGTTCCATTCGTATGAACCGCCAAAAAGGACTTCTCAGAACCTCCGAAGAGGAACCCCCATGAGCACGACGGCCACCGCCAAGGCCACGCCCCCGGAGAGCCCGATACACCCGGTCTCCGGCCTCGACCGCTACTTCAAGATCTCCGAGCGCGGCTCGACCGTCGCCCGCGAGGTCCGCGGCGGCTTCGCCACCTTCTTCGCGATGGCCTACATCATCGTGCTGAACCCGATCATCCTCGGCAGCGCCAAGGACATGTACGGGCACCAGCTCGACGGCGGCCAGCTCGTCACCGCGACCGTCCTCACGGCGGCGTTCTCGACGCTCCTCATGGGCGTCATCGGCAACGTCCCGATCGCCCTCGCCGCCGGCCTCGGCGTCAACACGGTCGTCGCGCTCCAGCTCGCGCCGAAGATGTCCTGGCCGGACGCCATGGGCATGGTCGTCCTCGCCGGCCTCGTCGTCATGCTGCTCGTCGCCACCGGCCTGCGCGAGCGCGTCATGAACGCGGTCCCGGTCGGCCTGCGCAAGGGCATCGCGATCGGCATCGGCCTCTTCATCATGCTGATCGGCCTCGTCGACTCGGGCTTCGTCTCCCGCATCCCCGACGCCGCGCACACCACCGTCCCGCTCCAGCTCGGCGGCTCGGGTCACCTCACCGGCTGGCCGGTCCTCGTCTTCATCCTGGGCACGCTCCTCACCCTCGCCCTGATCATCCGCAAGGTGCCGGGCGCGATCCTGATCTCGATCGTCGTCATGACGATCGTCGCCATGGTGATCAACGCGGTCGCGACCGTCCCGTCCTGGGGCCTCACGACCCCGGAGTGGCCCGGCAACCCCGTCGCCTCGCCCGACTTCGGCCTCGTCGGCCAGGTCAGCCTCTTCGGCGGCTTCGACAAGGTCGGCATGCTGACCGGCGTCCTCTTCGTCTTCACCGTCCTGCTGTCCTGCTTCTTCGACGCGATGGGCACGATCCTCGGCGTCGGCGACGAGGCCAAGCTGATGGACAAGGACGGCAACTTCCCCGGCATCAACAAGGTCCTCCTCGTCGACGGCCTCGCGGTCGCCTCCGGCGGCGCGACCTCCTCCTCCGCCACCACCTGCTTCGTGGAGTCCACGGCCGGTGTCGGCGAGGGCGCGCGCACGGGTCTCGCCTCGGTCGTGACCGGTGCCCTGTTCTCGGTGGCGCTGTTCCTCACGCCGCTCGCGACCATGGTGCCGTCGCAGGCGGCGACCCCCGCGCTGCTCGCGGTGGGCTTCCTGATCCTGGCCGGGTCGGTCAAGGAGATCGACTGGAGCGACTACACCATCGCGGTGCCGGCGTTCCTGGCCATGGTGATGATGCCGTTCACGTACTCGATCACGAACGGCATCGGCATCGGCTTCATCGCCTTCAGCGTGCTGCGTCTCGCGGCCGGCCGGGGCCGTGAGGTCCCGGTGGCCATGTACATCGTGTCGGCGGTCTTCGTCTTCTACTACGCGATGCCGGCGCTCGGCCTCACGTGATCGCCGGGTTCGGCCGCGGGGGAACCGCAGGCCGGACCGTAGAACCTCTCCGTCTCGTCGACCGCGGTCTTGAACCGCTCGTCGAAATCCTCGCGAATGAGCGTCCGGGCCACGTAGTCCTGGACGCTCATTCCTCTTTTCGCGGCGTGACTCCTGAGCCGGTCGAGCAGCTCACCGTCGATGCGCAGGCTGAGCACTGTCGATCCCATGCCGTTCAGGGTCGGGGCAGCCGGGGCTCCTTTGCGTCACTTTCCGGATCCGCCTCACTCGTTTGGGTGATACATGGATGCCGAAGCGTGATCTGGCGCGTGCCGTGCTGCCGCCCCGCACGGGAGGGAGGGGTGTGATGCGCGTGACGTCCGCCCGTTCCTGTTGGTATTTAGACAGAGTAATGAGTTAGGCTAACAAACATGCCAGATCTGTCCCACGGCACCGCCGACGACGCCGCGGCCGTGAACGCGCTCCGCTCCTCCGTCATGCGACTGGGCCGACGCCTCAAGCACCAGCGCGTCGACGAGTCGCTCAGCCCGACCGAGATGTCGGTGCTCGGCACCCTGTCGCTCTGCGGCTCCGCCACCCCCGGCGAGCTGGCGCGCAAGGAGCACGTCCAGCCGCCGTCGATGACCCGCATCGTCGCGCTGCTCGAAGCCAAGGGACTGGTCCGGCTGGAGCCGCACCCCGACGACCGCCGGCAGAAGGTCGTCAGCCAGACGGAGCAGGCCGAGGCCATGCTCGAGGAATCCCGCCGCAAGCGGAACGCCTGGCTGGCCACCCTCGCCGAAGGGCTGGACGAGGACGAATGGGCGAAGCTGCGCGCGGCCGCCCCGGTCCTGGAGAAGCTCGCCCACCTGTAATCCATGCGCCAAGGAGGCGACGCACTTTGAGTACGGGACCCGGAGCAGACTCCGCACCCGTCCACAAACCCACCCTCGACACCCGTGGGCGGGGGGGAACCTTCTCCTCGCTCAGGATCCGGAACTACCGGCTGTTCTTCACCGGAGCCATCGTCTCCAACACCGGTACGTGGATGGCCCGGATCACCCAGGACTGGCTGGTCCTGAGCCTCACCGGCTCGGCGGCCGCCGTCGGCATCACCACGGCCCTGCAGTTCCTGCCGATGCTGCTCTTCGGGCTGTACGGCGGCGTCATCGCCGACCGCTACCCGAAGCGGCGCCTGCTGCTCGTCAGCCAGGCCGCCCTCGGACTGTGCGGCCTCGCGCTCGCCGTCCTCACGCTCTCCGGGTCGATCCAGGTCTGGCACGTGTACCTGATCGCCTTCCTGCTGGGCATGGTCACCGTCGTCGACAACCCCGCCCGGCAGTCGTTCGTCTCCGAGATGGTCGGCCCCGACCAGCTCCGCAACGCCGTCTCCCTGAACTCCGCGAACTTCCAGTCCGCGCGGCTCATCGGTCCCGCCGTGGCCGGTGTCCTCATCGCCGGGGTCGGCAGCGGGTGGGCCTTCCTGCTCAACGGGCTCTTCTTCCTCGGCCCCATCGTCGGCCTGCTGCGCATGCGTCCCGCCGAGTTCCACCGGGTCGAGCGCGCACCGCGCGGCAAGGGCCAGCTGCGGGAGGGCCTGCGGTACGTGGCGGGGCGGCCCGATCTGATCTGGCCGATCGTCCTCGTGGGCTTCGTCGGGACCTTCGGGTTCAACTTCCCGATCTGGCTCACCGCCTTCTCCGGCGACGTCTTCCACGTCGGCGCCGGCGCGTACGGCTTCCTCAACACGCTCATGGCGGCCGGCTCCCTGGTGGGCGCCCTCGCCGCGGCCCGCCGCGGCTCCACCCGGCTGCGGATGCTGGTGATCGCCGCGGCCGTCTTCGGCGTCCTGGAGATCGCGGCGGCCCTGTCGCCCGCGTTCTGGCTGTTCGCGCTGCTGCTCGTGCCCATCGGCATGATCGGCCTCACGGTGAACATCACGGCGAACTCGGCCGTCCAGATGGCCACCGACCCGGCCATGCGGGGGCGCGTCATGAGCCTCTACATGATGGTCTTCGCCGGTGGCACGCCCATCGGCGCCCCGCTCCTCGGCTGGGTCACCGACACCTACGGCGCGCGCGTCGGCTTCGCCACGGGTGGCGTGATCTCGCTCGCGGCGGCGGTCGTGGTGGGCCTGGTCCTGGCCCGGGTCGGCGGCCTGAAGGTCGCGATGGGCTGGCACCGCGGACACCCGCAGGTCCGGTTCGTGGCGCGCGAACGGCTCGTGACCGCGGCCTGACGGCCGGGGCGGTGCGGGTACGGGGCGCGGCGAGCGCCCCGTACCCCCTCAGAACCGCCGTTCCAGCACCTGCCCCGGCCAGTCGCCGACCCGGAACGGTTCGGTGCGCGTGAAGCCCTGGCCCTCGTAGTACGCGATCAGGCGGCCCTCGCTGCCCGCGAAGCAGTCCACCCGGAGGAGCGAGACCCCCTGGCGCCGGGTCTCCGCCTCCGCGTGGGCCAGGAGGGCCGCGCCCACCCCGTGGCCGTGGAAGCGGGCGTCCGTCGCCAGGAGCCGGACGTACACCTCCGGCTCCCCGGCCGGTGCGACGTACTGGCCGGGGTGCGGCGTCAGCGTCATCGTGCCCGCCGGCACGCCGTCGATCTCGACGATCCACGGATCGCCCTCGGACATCGTCCGCTCGACCTGCTCCACCGCCTTGGCCCGCCCGGAGAACGGCTCCGTGCCCCACTGGGCGGTGATCCCCTTGCCGTTGAGCCACACCACGGCGCTGTCGAGTATCGCGAGTATCGCGGGGAGGTCCTCCGCCCCGCCCTTCCGGATCTTCATCCCGGTGAGATTAGTCGTACAACCCTTCGGCGCGAGCGGGAGTCGTAGAGGGCGCAAAGGGATCGTCAAGGGATCGCTGGGGGAGGACCACACCGTGCGTACCGCTCTGTCTCGTCGTCGTGTCCCGCTGGCGGTGGGGGTCGTCCTGGCCGTCGTCGCCTCCGGCCCGTTCCTCGTCCCGGCCGCCGCCGCCGCCGCGGCGCCCACGGCCGTGACCGCTCCGGCCGCCGCGGCCCCGGTCTCCGTCCCGTTCCTGGCTTCGGGCGGCCGGCTGGTCAACGCCGGGAAGACCGGCTTCCTCTCGGAGGACGCCGACGGCCGTGCCCGCTGGACCCGGTACGCGGACGGGGTGTCGAAGGTCATCGAGGAGCGCGCGGGCGACTACGTCCTCGGCGGCGGACCCGGCTCGGACGTCGTCGTGGTCGCGCACGAGGTGAACAACCCCGGGGACGAGGTGATCTACACCTCCACCGTGCAGGTGCACGACATGGCGACCGGCGCCGCGCCCGTCGTCCTCGACCTGTCGGCGGGCCGGGAGACGTTCGGGTTCCTCGGTGGCGCCGTGGGGTCGACGCTCCTGGTGTCGGACGGCCGGAAGCTGAAGCTGGTCGATGTGACCGGCGGGAGGAACACCGTCCGCGTGGTGGGCGACGGCTACTACGATCCCGCGTGGCTGCCCGGCACCCTGCCCGGCACGGCGCTCGCGCTGAGCTACCAGGAGTACGTGGTCGTCGACGTCGCCACCGGGCGGGAGACGGGCCGCTATCCGGTCGACCCCGGCTCCCGCTGGCCGTATGCCGGCTTCCTCTCCCCGACCCGGGTGGCCTGGACGGAGCGCACCGGCGGCGCGCTGCTCCTCGCCACGGCCGTGCGGGGGCAGGCCGACGTCGTGCGGACACCGCTCGGCGCCGACGACGCGGCCTCGATCACCGGCGGTCTGCTCGGTGACTGGTTCCTGTGGGGCGCCACCACCGGAAACGCGACTCCGTGGCACGCGTTCTCGGCCCGCTCCCTGAAGGACGGGTCGACGGTGAAGCTCCTCGACCACGCGACCGACGCCGTCCAGGGCCCCGACGGCACCTTCCTCGTCCTCGGTACCAGCGCCGCCCACGGGGCGGGCGTCTACCGGGTCGCGGCCTCCGCCGACGGGCAGCCGTCGGCGGAGCTGATCGCCTCCACCGGCGAACCCGGCGACGGCGCCACCCCCCTGGCGTACGTCGGGGGCGCCCCGGTCACCGTCGACCTGGACGGCGTCGCCAGGACGCGCCTGTCCTGGAAGTTCTCCACGGCGCGGGCGGACCTCACCGTCCGGCTGAAGCGGAAGGGCTCGTGGGAGGCGTTCGAGACGGTCGTCCGGCCCGCGTCCGGCTCCGGCGCCTTCCCGGACGGATCCCTCGGTCTCGACTGGGCCGGCGAGCTGGAGAAGTGGAGCCCGAGGCCCGCCCCCAACGGCGCGTACGACTGGACGGTCACCGCCCGGCCGTGGAACGGGATGCCGTCGGTCACCGTCTCCGGCACCCTCACCGTCACCCGGTCCCCCAAGGCGCACGACTTCGACGACGACGGCGCGCCCGACCTGGTCGCGCGGGACGGGAACGGCTACCTCGATCCGATCGGCACGCGCTGGGACGACGCCACGGCACGGCTCGTCCCCCTGGACAGGAACGTCTCCGGACTGCGCGGCTGGAACATCTACGACCAGGTGGAGGCCGTCGGCGACATCGCCGGTTCGAACGCCGCCGACCTGGTCGCCCGCGACCGTGACGGGGCCCTCTGGCTCCACCGCGGCACCGGCAGCCAGACCCGCGTCGGCTACGAGTCCCGGGTGCGGATCGGCGGTGGCTGGAACACGTACGTCCAGCTCACCGGCGGCAGCGACCTGACCGGTGACGGACGTCCCGATCTGGTCGCCACGGACAAGGCCGGCGACCTGTGGCTGTACAGGGCGACGGGTTCCACGACGGCGCCCTTCGAGGGGCGGAGGAAGATCGGTCACGGGTGGGGGATCTACAACCAGCTCACGGCCACGGGCGACATCGGCGGCGGCGCGGCCGGTGACCTCGTCGCCCGCGACAAGGGCGGGAAGCTCTGGCTGTACCTGGGCAAGGGCGACGGCACGTTCGCGCCCCGGACGGCGATCGGCGGCGGCTGGAACGTGTACGCCGACATCGTCGGCATCGGCGACGGCAACAAGGACGGCCGTCCGGACGTGTACGCCCGGACGGCGACGGGAGCGGCCTACTTCTACGCGGGTACGGGCGACTGGAAGGTGCCGCTCAGGCCCCGCTCCTCCACCGAGGCGGGCACGGGGCAGAGCTGGGGCGGCGGCACCGTCCGGCAGGTCTCCTGATCCGCCCGGCCGCCCCGCCCCCTGCCACACTGCTCCCATGAGGCTCTTCGCCGCCGTCGTGCCGCCCGGGGACCGTCTCGACGAGCTCGGACGCGTCGTCGACCGGCTGCACCGGCTGCCCGGCGCGGACGGGATCCGCTGGACCTCGCGGCCCGGCTGGCACCTCACCCTGGCCTTCATGGGGGAGGTGGGGGACGAGCTGCTGCCCGAGCTGCGGGTGCGTCTGGAGCGGGCCGCGCACCGGACGCCGGCGTTCTCGCTGCGGCTGCACGGGGGTGGTCACTTCGGGCGGCGGGCGCTGTGGGCCGGGGTCGCCGGGGACCTGGACACGCTGCGGCTGCTCGCCGAGCGGTCGGACGCCGCCGCGCGCCGGGCCGGGGTCCCGATGGACGAGCACCGCGGCTACCGGGCGCACCTGACCGTCGGCCGGGCGCGGGGCGAGGGCGTGCCGCTGGGCTCCTTCGTGGAGGAGCTGGATGCCGTCGAGGGCGCGCGCTGGCAGGTGACCGAGCTGGCGCTCGTCCGGTCGAACCTCCCGGTGAGCGGGGTGCGGGGCGAGCGGCCCCGGTACGAGACGGTCGCCGCCTGGCCCCTTGAGGGGCGGGAGGGGCGCTCGGGTTAACCTCGTGGGGTGGACCCGAAGACCCGAAACCGGATCATGGCCGGTGTGCTCGTACTGATGTTCGCGATCATCGCGGTGGCCTCGCTGGCAGGCCAGTAACCCCCAGTACCCGCCCAGCCCATGCTGTGGGAAGCCTCTTGCTTCGAGTGCGCTCGAAGCAGTTGGCTTGACGTCCATGGAGTACACGCAGCTCGGACGCACCGGACTCAAGGTCAGCCGACTCGTCCTCGGGACGATGAACTTCGGACCGCAGACGGACGAAGCCACCAGTCACGCCATCATGGACACCGCCCTCGACGCGGGGCTCAACTTCTTCGACACCGCCAATGTGTACGGCTGGGCGGAGAACAAGGGGCGGACGGAGTCGATCATCGGCTCCTGGTTCGCCCAGGGCGACGGCCGTCGTGACCGCACGGTCCTCGCCACCAAGGTCTACGGGAACATGGGCCCCGACGGTGAGGCCTGGCCCAACCACGACAAGCTCTCGGCGCTCAACATCCGCCGGGCCGTCGAGGCCAGCCTGAAGCGGCTGGGGACGGACTACATCGACGTCTACCAGTTCCACCACGTCGACCGGGCCACTCCCTTCGAGGAGATCTGGCAGGCCGTCGACGTGCTGATCCAGCAGGGCAAGGTCCTGTACGCCGGTTCCTCCAACTTCCCCGGCTACAAGATCGCCCAGGCCAACGAGATCGCCGCCCGCCGCGGCTCGGTCGGGCTGGTCAGCGAGCAGTGCCTCTACAACCTCTTCGAGCGGCGCGCGGAGATGGAGGTCGTTCCGGCCGCGCAGGAGTACGGCCTCGGGGTCATCCCCTGGTCGCCGCTGCACGGCGGTCTGCTCGGCGGCGTCCTGAAGAAGGAGGCCGAGGGCAAGCGGCGCACCGAGGGGCGCGCGGCGGCCACGCTCGCCGACCCGGCGGCGCGGGCGCAGCTCCAGGCGTACGAGGACCTGCTCGACAAGCACGGTCTCCAGCCGGGCGAGACGGCGCTGGCCTGGCTGCTCACCCGTCCGGGTGTCACGGGTCCGATCGTCGGGCCGCGCACCCCGGAGCAGCTGGCCGGGGCGCTGCGCGCGCTGGAGCTGGAGCTGAGCGAGGAGCTGCTCGCCGGCCTGGACGAGATCTTCCCCGGGCCGGGTCCGTCCCCGGAGGCCTTCGCCTGGTGACGGGCGGCCGCGGCGGGCCGGTCGCGGTCCGCCGACGGCGGGCGGGGCGGCGCCCGGTCAGGGTCCGCCCAGCCAGCTGGTGGCGTCCAGGCGGAACGCCGTCTCCGCGGGGACGACGTTCCGCAGGGCCGCCTCCATGTCCCGGACGCGGTCCGCGCCGAGGGCCGCGGCCCATTCCGCCCGCAGCTCGTCGAAGATCGCCGCGGAGCGGGCGAGGGCGTCGTGTCCGCGCGGGGTGAGGCGGACGAGTTTGCGGCGGGCGTCCTCGGGGTCGTCGGTGCGTTCGGCGTAGCCGGCGGCGAGCAGCCGGTCGACGGTCTTGCCGGCGGCCTGCTTGGAGACGCCGAGGCGGCGTCCGATGTCGCTGGCGGTGGCGCCCCGGGCGCCGACGGCCTGCATGGCGAAGCCGAAGGCGGGGCGCAGGTCGGGGTGGCCCTCGTCGGCGAGGCGGGCGTGGAGCCGGTCGATGAGGGTGCGGAAGCCGCCGAAGAGGAGCAGGGGGAGTTCGTACCCGGGCGTGTCGTGCACGGGCACCCCCTTGCCCATATCGACAACCTGGTTTACGTTTTCCCCCACGACATGGTCAACCATGTTGTCCATTCTAGTCCGTCCGTACCGGGGGAATCGCCTTGTCCGCACCGCTCGACATGTCCAGCCGCACCGCCGCCGCCGTCGCCCTCCTCAAGGAGTCCCCGGAGACCCTCGACGGCTTCCTCAGGCTCAGCGCGATCTTCGAGTCCACCACCCTCGACCCGCACTCCCGCGAGACCGTCGTCCTCACCGTCGCCGAGCGCCACCAGTGCCACCTCTGCGTCGACATGCACGAGGCGAAGCTCGCCGGCCTCGGCCCGGCCCCCGACGCCGAACGCCTCGCCGCAGTAAGGACGTTCACCCTCCGGGTGCTCGCCTCCTCCGGCGCCGTGAGCGACGAGGACCTCGCCGCCTTCGAGAAGGCCGGACACACCCGCCGCAACGCCCTGGAAGTCGTCCTCGGCATCGGCGCGTACACCCTGTCGACCTTCGCGAACCGCCTCACCCGCGCCGCCTGACCCGTCACACGGCGCAGGCGTACGGGCCGCCCAGCCCCCACGCCTGGTGCATCGCGCCGGCGAACGCGGCGGCCAGCTTCCGCTCCCCGGACGGACCGGGGTGCGTGCCGTCGTAGGTGTCCGCCCGGAGGTCGTACGACTCCGGAACGGACGCGAGCAGCAGCGGCGAGGCGGCCGTGTCCAGGTCCGCGACCGCCTTCGCGAGGAGTTCGTTGAAGCGGGCGCACTCGGCGGCGAACGCGGCGTCGTAACCGGCCCGGACGTTCGGGATGACCGGCAGGAGGACGGCCCGGACGCGGGGGTTCGCGGCCCGGGCCGCCGCCACGAACGCCCGGACGTTCTCCTCGGTCTGGTCGCAGTTCGTGTAGAAGCCCAGGTCGATCAGGCCCAGCGAGACCAGGAGGACCTCCGCCCCCGTGGCCGCCACCGTCTCCCCGATCACCGGCGCCATGTGCAGCCAGCCCTCGCCCCAGCCCGCCAGATGCCGCCGGGCCGCGGCGGGGAACGCCGGGTCCGGATACGCCTCCGAGGCCGGCGCGTCGACGGCCGGGTCGTACAGGCCGGAGCGCGGGCCGACGATCTCGTACCCGCCGGGAAGCGTCGCCTCCAGGTGCTCCCACATGCGGTAACGCCAGGTCCAGTCGCCGGCGCGTCCGATGGTCATGCTGTCGCCGACGAACAGAAAACGCATGGTCATATCATCGCGGACCGGGTCCCGGACCTGCGACGTGATCCGGGACACGGGACACCGTCAGCGGTCCAGGAACGCGCCGACCGTCGACGTGACCCACTCCGCGTCGTCGTGCCACGGGAAGTGCCCCGCGCCCGCCAGGACCGCGCACTCGGCCTCCGGGAACAGACCCGCGTACGCGGTGGCCGTCGGCACCGGCGTGTTCGCGTCGCCCTCCCCGGCCACCACGAGCACCGGACGGCCGAACTCCGCGAACACCGCGCGCGTGGCCTCCGGTTCGAAGGCGCCCTCGCTCGCGTAGACCCCGGCGGCCTCCACGTTCCGCTGCCGGTCCATCTCCGCGTTCCGCTCCCGCGCGGCCTCGTCCCAGGTCCCGTGGAAGAACGGCGCCACCGCCTTGAACGTCTCCGCCGTCCCCCGGCCCGCCGTCAGGTCCTCCAGGGCCACGTACGCCTCCGCGAACCACGGCTCCCCGGTCCGCAGCCGTGCCGCCGCGAGCCGCTCCTCCCCGTCCGTCTCCAGGCCGACCGCCGCCGTGCCCGGCGTCAGCAGCACGAGCCGGGCCACCCGCTCCGGATGCCGGGCCGTGTACAGCGCGGCCAGGTTCGCGCCCGCCGAGTGCCCGAGGAGGTCGACCGTGTCCAGACCGAGGTGCGCGCGGAGCGCCTCCACGTCCTCCACGAGCCGGTCGCAGCGGTACGAGGCCGGGTCCTCCGGCACCGCCGAGGCACCCGTGCCCCGCAGGTCCAGCCGGATCAGGGTGCGGTGCGCGTCGAGCCCCCCGAGGTCGCCGAGGTAGACGGAGTCCTGCATGGGGCCGCCGGGCAGGCAGACCAGCGGATCGCCGGAACCGGACACGTGGTACGCGAGCAGGGTCCCGTCGGGAGCGGAGAAAGAAGGCATGGGCGCGACCATGGCAGCGCCTTCCCCGCAGGTCAAGCGGGATTCCCTCGGGCCGTGGCGCGCTCGGTCCCCGGCGTTTCCGGGGGCCGTGGCACGCTTGATCCCATGCGATCTGCTCTGTGCGCCCTCGGCGCGGCCGCCGCCCTGGTGCTGCTCCCGGCCGCCCACGCCCATGCCGAAGGACAGCAGCCCGACCGGGACTTCACGATCGAGGACTCCCGGATCACCGAGTCCAGCGGCCTCGCCGCGAGCCGCGCCCACCCGGGGATCTACTGGACGCACAACGACCAGGACGCGCCCCTGATCTACGGCATCGACTCCCGTACGGGAAAGACCGTCGCGACCCTGACCATGGCCGGCGTCGGCACCCCCCGCGACATGGAGGCGATCGCCGTCGGCCCGGACGGCGACCTCTACGTCGGCGACATCGGCGACAACCTCGACGGCTCCTGGGACCACGTCTGGATCTACCGCTTCCCCGAGCCGGAGATCCTCAAGGACCAGACCGTACGGGCCGAGCAGTACGTCGTGAAGTACGCCGACGGAGCCCGCAACGCCGAGGCCCTGATGGTCCATCCGAAGACCGGCCGGGTGTACATCGCCAGCAAGAACGAGGACGGCGGCGGCCTGTACGCCGGCCCCGAGCGGCTCTCCACGTCCGGCACGAACGTCTTCCGGCGCGTCGACGAGGTGCCGTGGGTGACCGACGGCGCCTTCTCGCCGGACGGCGACCGGATCGTCCTGCGCGGCTACTTCAGCGCCAAGGAGTACGCCTGGAAGGACGGCCGCCTCGGCGACGGCGGCACGGCCGTCGGCGCCCCCTTCCAGGGCCAGGCGGAATCGGTGACCTACACCCCGGACGGCTCGGCCTTCATGTTCGGCTCGGAGGGGAGGAACAGCCGGGTGGTGCGGGTGGACCGCACCTCCGGGACCCCCTCGGGGAAGCCGACGGACACACCGGGAGGCGCGCCGAAGTCCCCCTCCGCGCCCGCCGCCGGGGGCGACCAGGGCAACGTCACCACCGGCTTCCTCGTCCTCGCCGGCGCCACCGTCCTCGTGGTCGGCGTCAAACGCCTGCTGAGGAAGGGATAGCCGAAGGGCCCGGCACCGGATGCGTCCGGTGCCGGGCCCTCCCTGCGACCGCAGGGGTCAGAGCTTCTCGATGACGTGGTCGATGCAGGCCGTCAGGGCCCGCACGTCCGCCGGGTCGATCGCCGGGAACATCGCGATCCGCAGCTGGTTGCGGCCCAGCTTGCGGTACGGCTCGGTGTCCACGATCCCGTTGGCGCGCAGCACCTTCGCGACCGCCGCCGCGTCGACCTCGTCCGCGAAGTCGATCGTGCCGATGACCTGCGAGCGCTTCGCCGCGTCCGTCACGAACGGCGAGGCGTACTTGGACTCCTCGGCCCAGCCGTACAGCGCGTCCGAGGACTCCTTCGTCCGGGCCACGGCCCAGTCGAGACCACCCTGGCCGTTGATCCACTTCAGCTGCTCGTTGAGCAGGAACAGGGTCGAGAGCGCCGGGGTGTTGTACGTCTGGTTCTTCAGCGAGTTGTCGATCGCCGTCGGCAGCGAGAAGAACTCCGGGACGTGACGGCCGGACGCGTGAATCCGCTGCGCCCGCTCCAGGGCGGCCGGGGAGAAGGCCGCGAGCCACAGGCCGCCCTCGGCGGCGAAGGACTTCTGCGGGGCGAAGTAGTAGACGTCCGTCTCGGTGATGTCGACCGGGAGGCCGCCCGCGCCGGAGGTCGCGTCGACCAGGACGAGCGCGCCCTCGTCGGCGCCCGCGACCCGCTTCAGCGGGGCGGCGACACCGGTGGAGGTCTCGTTGTGGGTGTACGCGTAGACGTCGACGCCCGCCTCGGCCACCGGCTCCGGGTGGGTGCCCGGGTCGGAGGAGATCACGGTCGGCTCGGCAAGCCAGGGAGCCAGCTTGGCGGCCTTCGCGAACTTGGAGGAGAACTCGCCGAAGGTGAGGTGCTGCGACTTGTTCTCGATCAGACCGTGGGTCGCGACGTCCCAGAAGGCGGTCGAGCCGCCGTTGCCCAGGATCACCTCGTAGCCCTCGGGCAGCGAGAACAGGTCGGAGATGCCGGTACGTACCTCGCCGACCAGGTTCTTGACCGGAGCCTGGCGGTGGGACGTGCCGAGGAGGGAAGTGCCGGTGGCGGCCAGGGCGTCCAGCGCCTCCGTACGCACCTTGGAGGGGCCCGCGCCGAAACGGCCGTCGGCGGGCTTGATGTCAGCGGGAATCCGGATCTCAGCCACGAGGCGGAGAGTATCGGGTCGGGGAGGGGCCGGTCGCCGGATGTCCGCCCGATGAGACGAGGACTGAGACATCCTGGGCTTGTGGGAAGACACCAGGAAGACCCGTCCGGACTGGCATCCGACCTGCGCGCCGCCGTCGCCGGAGACGTCGACTTCTCCGCCACCGCGAGAGCCCTGACGACCATGGACGCCTCCAACTACCGCCGCGTCCCGGCCGGTACGGTCGCACCGCGCGACGCCGCCGACGTCGCGGCCGCCCTGGAGGTGTGCCGGGCGCACGGCACCACCCCCGTCGTCGCACGCGGCGCCGGGACCTCGATCGGAGGCCAGGCCACCGGCACCGGCGTCGTGCTCGACCTCACACGGCACATGGGCGGGATCGTCTCCCTGGACCCCGCCGCGCGGACGGCCGTCGTCCGCCCCGGACTCGTCCTGGACCGGCTGCGGGCGGCGGCCCGCCCGCACGGACTGACCTTCGGACCCGACCCGTCCACGCACAGCCGCTGCACCCTCGGCGGCATGATCGGCAACAACGCCTGCGGGGCGCACTCGGTCGCCTGGGGCACCACGGCGGACAACGTGCGCTCGCTCGACGTGGTGACGTACGGAGGCACGGCGTTGACGCTGGGGCGCGGAGGGCAGGGCGCCCCCGCCGGACTCCTCGGCCTCGTCGACCGCAACCTCGCCCTCCTGCGGACCGGCTACCCGGCCGGACTGCCGCGCCGCATCTCCGGCTACGCCCTCGACGCGCTGCTCCCCGAGCGGGGCGTGGACGTGGTCCGCTCCTTCTGCGGCAGCGAGGGGACGCTCGGGGTGGTGACGGAGGCGACCGTGGCCCTCGTCCCGCTGCCCGCCGAGCCGGTCCTCGTGGTCCTCGGGTACGCGGACGAGAGCGCCGCGGCGGACGCCGCGGCGGGACTCCTGCCGTACGGGCCGCTGACGGTCGAGGGCATGGCCGCCGATCTCGTACGGGGCGCGTCCGGACTGCCCCGGGGCGGGGCGTGGCTGTTCTGCGAGACCGACGGCCCGGGGGAGGCCTCCCGCCTGGTCCGGGCGGCGGACGCGCTGGACGCCGCCGTCGTGCGGGACCCGGCCGGGCAGCGGGCGCTGTGGCGGATCCGGGAGGACGCGGCGGGGACGGCGACGCGGATGCCCGGGGGCGGGGACGCCTGGCCGGGATGGGAGGACTGCGCGGTGCCGCCGGCGCGGCTCGGCGCGTACCTCCGCGCATTCCGGTCGCTCCTTGCGGACTTCGGCCTCCGGGGAGTCCCGTACGGGCACTTCGGAGACGGCTGCGTGCACGTGCGGATCGACTTCGACCTGTGGACGGGTAAGGGCGTACGGGACTTCCGCCGCTTCTCGGAGGCCGTCGCCGACCTCGTGGTCGCCCACGGCGGCTCGCTCTCCGGGGAGCACGGCGACGGGCAGGCGCGGGCCGAACTGCTGCCCCGGATGTACGGGGACGAGCTGGTCGGGCTCTTCGGCGCGGTCAAGGACGTGTGGGACCCGGACGGGGGCCTGAACCCGGGGATGCTGGTCCGGCCGAAGCCGCTGGACTCGGGACTCCGCTTCGCGGGGCTGCCGCTGGTCGGGGCGGCGGCCGGAGAGGGCCTCGGCGTGGGAGCCGGCCTCGGCGGGGCCGCCGCGCGATGCGTGGGCGTCGCGAAGTGCCGGGTGGAGGGGCCGAGCAGCGGCCCGGGCGTGATGTGCCCCTCGTACCGGGCGACCGGGGAGGAGAAGCACTCCACCCGGGGCCGGGCGCGGCTCCTGCACGAGATGGCACTCGGCGAGGTGATCACCGACGGCTGGCGCTCGGAGGAGGTCAGGGACGCGCTCGACCTGTGCCTGTCCTGCAAGGGCTGCCGCAGCGACTGCCCGGTGGGCGTCGACATGGCGGCGTACAAGGCGGAGTTCCTGGACCGGCACTACGCCCGACGGCCCTTCGCGCGCCCCCGCTCGCACTGGACCATGGGGCGGCTCCCCGGGTGGCTGGCGCGGTTCGGGCGGGGACTGAACGCGGCGATGGCACTGCCGTTCGCGGCGCGCCTCGCCGGGGTGACGCCGGAGCGGACGATGCCGAGGGTGGCGGAACGGTCCTTCGTGTCCTGGTTCGCCGAACGCGCCTCGAACCGCCCGCCGGCGCTCACCCTGTGGCCGGACACCTTCACGAACCACCTGGCGCCCGAGGTGGGCGAGGCGGCCGTCCGCGTCCTGGAGGACGCGGGCCTCGGCGTGGAACTGCCGCCGGGGCGGGTCTGCTGCGGGCTGACGTACGTGTCGACGGGGCAGCTGGCGGCGGCGCGGAAGGTGATGCTGCGGACGCTCGACGTGACGGGGGAGATGACGGGCCCGGTGGTCGTCCTGGAACCCTCGTGCGCGGCGACGCTCAGGACCGACCTGCCGGAACTGCTGCCCGACGACCCCCGGGCGGCGCGCCTGGCGTCGTCGGTGGTCACCTTCGCGGAGGGGCTGGAGACGCTGGCGCCCGACTGGACCCCGCCGCGCCTGGACCGGCCGGTGACCGGCCAGACGCACTGCCACCAGCACGCGGTCCTGGGCGACGCGGCGGACCGCCGCCTGCGGGAGCGGGCGGGCCTGGCGGGCGAGCTGGCGGGCGGCTGCTGCGGCCTGGCGGGCAACTTCGGCTTCGAACCGGGCCACTACGAGGTGTCGGTCGCCTGCGCGGAGGACCAGCTCCTGCCGGCCCTCCGGGCGGCGGAGCACCCGACGGTCCTGGCGGACGGCTTCTCGTGCCGCACCCAGATCGCGGACCTGACGGAACACCGGGGACGACACGTGGCGGAACTGCTGGCGGAGGGGCTGGGGGAGGGGCGGTAGGAGGGGCTGTAGGTCCTACTCCGCCTCCCTCACGATCTCCCGCGCCATCGTGACCAGTTCCCCCGTCGCCGGGTGCGGGAAGGCGTCGCGCCAGGCCAGGACCAGGGGGAGCGGGGGTGCGTCGGGCAGGGGGCGGTAGGTGACCCCCGGGTGCGGGTGGAGCGCGGCGGTCGAGGCGGAGGAGACGCCGATGCCGCGGCCGGCGGCGATCGCCGTGAGCCAGTCGTCCGTGTTGGCGACCGTGAGCGTGGCCGCCGGGCGGGCGTCCGGCGGCCAGAGCGCGAGGGTGGTCGTGCCGGAGACGGTGTTGAGGACGACCGTCTCGGCCGCGAGCGCGCCGAGCGTGAGCCGGGGGCGGTCCGCGAGCGGGTGGTCGCCGGGCAGCGCGGCCACCCGGTGTTCGGTGGCGAGCTCCTCCGTGACCAGGCCGGGCGCGTCCACCGGCCCCCTGAGCAGGGCGGCGTCGACCTCGCCGCGGGCGAGACCGGCGGTGCGGTCGTCGATGCGGAGGAGTTCGAGCGGGGTCTCGGGGTGGGTGCGCTGCCAGCGCCGGAGCAGCGGCGTGGTGTACGGCCCGAAGGCCGACCAGGCGTGCCCGAGGCGCAGCGGCCGGTGGCGCAGCCGTGCCGGGTCGACGGCGGCGTCGAAGGCGGCGAGGGCGGCGGCGGCCCGGTCCTGGAAGGCGCGGCCTTCGGCGGTGAGCGCGAGGTGGTGGGTGGACCGGTCGACGAGCCGGGCGCCGAGGTGCTGTTCCAGGGCGGCGAGGGTGCGGGACACGGCGGGCTGGGTGAGGTGGAGCCGGGCGGCCGCCTTGGTGAGGCTGGCTTCCTCGGCGATGGCGAGGAAGCAGCGGAGGTGGCGCAGCTCGATGCTCATGCGTCTGGAGCATAACCGCAGCGCAATCGGCATTTCCGGTGCCGCGCGGGGGCTCGTAGCGTGGGAGGGGAAACCGGGCTGTGGTCCGGACGGGGGTGCATTATTCTGGACTGGGGGTCCAACTCAGTGAACTTGCGCGTGTGAAGGAGCCGTCGGTGGACAGTCCGGTCAAGGAGATGGCCCCGGCCGCCGCGGCGGTCGCCGCGCCCGAGGCCGCCGCGGCGGGGCCGGGGGCGGCCCGGGCCGCGTCCGGCCATCGGCTCGGGCCCGTCGCGCTCGTGGTCACCGGCGGGCTGTCCGTGCAGTTCGGCTCCGCCGTCGCCGTCCTCCTGATGCCCCGCGCGGGCGCGCTCGGGGTCGTCACGCTGCGGCTGGTGCTCGCGGCCCTGGTCCTGCTGATCGTCTGCCGGCCGAAGGTCCGGGGATACGGGCGGGCGGACTGGGGGACGATCGTCGCGTTCGGTGCGGCCATGGCCGGCATGAACATCCTCTTCTACCAGGCCGCCGACCGGATTCCGCTGGGTGCGGCCGTGACGCTGGAGGTCCTCGGCCCGCTGATCCTCTCGGTGGTCGCCTCGCGCCGGCTGATGAACCTCCTCTGGGCCGGGCTCGCCCTCGGCGGCGTGGTGCTCCTCGGGGGCGGCGGCTTCGACCGCCTGGACCCGGTCGGCGCGGCCTTCGCGCTGGCGGCGGGCGCGATGTGGGCGGCGTACATCGTCTTCAGCGCGCGGACGGGCCGTCGTTTCCCGCAGGCGGACGGGCTCGCGCTGGCGATGGCCTTCGGTGCCGTCCTCAGTCTGCCGCTCGGCATCGCGGAGGCGGGCGACAAGCTCCTCGTACCGTCGACGATCGGCCTGGGCCTCGCGGTCGCGCTGATGTCCTCGGTCCTTCCGTACACCCTGGAACTCCTCGCCCTGCGCCGCCTGCCCGCGCCGACCTTCGCGATCCTGATGAGCCTGGAGCCGGCCATCGCGGCGGCGGCCGGCTTCCTCGTCCTCAGCCAGGCGCTGTCGGTCACGGACGCCCTCGCGATCGCCCTGGTCATCGGCGCCAGCATGGGCGCGGTCCGCACCCAGTCCCGCCGGGCCGGGGCGGAGGCCTCCTAGGCCTGCCCTTCCGGTCGGGCCGGGCGCCGTCCGGCCCGACCGGTCGGATGTCCGCCGGTCCCTGGGCGACCGGCGCGTCGCCGGCCACCGCCCGCCGACGTGGCCCGATCCCGCGGGGCATCCGTTCTGCCTGGTCAGGCGCTGACCCGATCCGTTCGATCGTTGGCCGCCGGGCTGTTGAGGGGGGCGCCGGGCGGTGTGGATCATGGTGGCGTTCCAGCCGTACGAGGAGGGGGAGCCGACCGTGGCCCTGGAGATGCGAGACCGGTGTGAGCGCTGCGAGACGGCCGTCCTGACGGTGGACGGGCCCGCGCGGATCTGTACGTACGAGTGCTCCTTCTGCGTGCCCTGCGCCGACGCCATGGAGGGCGTCTGCCCCAACTGCGGTGGCGAGCTCGTCCCCCGCCCCCGCCGGGCCGCCGCCTAGCCGCGCCGTCATCGCCGCCGGTCGGCCCGGGGGTCCCGCCCGTGGTGCGACCCGTTCACCGGCGGCGCGCGCGGCCTCCGGGCGGGCGGCCGCGGGGTCTGTCGAGGGGTCTGTCGAGGGGTCTGTCGAGGGGTCTATACACACTGCGTATACAGCGTGCGTATAGTCAGGACGCATGGCACCGTCCGCACCCACTCCCCTCGGCCCCCGGCTCCTCAAGGCCCTGATCGTCTCGACCCTCGGAGTCGCCGCCGCGCACCTGATCCTGTCCGACACGCTCTACCTGTCGTTCGCCGGTCAGGCGGCCTCGACGCTCGGGGCCGGGCCGGGCTACTCCGCCGACCAGGCGTTCACCACGGCGCTCATCAACACCTTCCTGGTCATGCCCCTGGTCCTGTGGATCGGGATGCTCGTCGCCGGGGAGCGCCGGGTGGGGCCGATGGTGCTCGTGGGGACGGTCGCCTGGATCACGGCCGTCGGGAACGGCATCGACCTGATCGACGACGCCCCCGACACCCTCCTCCCCTTCCGCTCCCTCCTCCTCGTCGTCGCCGTGACGGCCCTGGCCTCGCTCGTACGGAGGAGGAAGAAGGCCTGAGCCCTCAGCCGCGGCCCTGGCCCTAAGCCGCCTGGAGCGCGTCCACGACCACCATCCTGCGGACCCGGCGGGCCGGCAGGACCGAGGCCGCGACGCCCGTGAGGACCGTGGCCGCGAGGATGCCGAGGATCGTGAGTGCCGTGCCGCCCGAGGAGGCCAGCACCTCCAGGGGCGAGACGTGGCCCGCCAGGACGGAGCGGGCGGCCAGCGTCCCGTAGACCAGGCCGAGGAGCGTTCCGCCGAGCGCCCCGGTGAGGGCGAGCAGCACCGACTCCAGGGTCAGCATCCGGCGCAGCTGCTCGCCCGCGAGGCCGATCGCGCGGAGCGTCCCGAACTCACGGGTGCGCTCCTCCACCGTCAGCATCAGGGTGGCGGCGACGCCGAGCGCGGCGATCGCGATCGAGAAGCCGAGCAGGACGGTGACGACCAGCATCATCCGGCCGAGCAGGGAGCGGATGAGGTCGGCGTCGGACCCGGTGTCGGCGATCCGGATCTCCGGGTGCGCGGTGAGCGCGCGGTCGACGGCCGCGCGGGCCGTGTCGTGGTCGGTGTCCCCGGCGGGGTTGAGGAGCACGGTGGCGACGGCGGCGTCCGGCGCGAGCCGGTCGAGGGTGGCCCCGGTGACGTAGACCGTGGCCTCCGGGTACAGGGACAGGGGGAGGGCCGCGGCGCCGGTCACGGTCGTGAGCCGGGTGCCCGCGACGTTCAGCTCCGGTCCTCGCGAGAGGCCGATCGCCTCCCCGTCCCGGAGCGCGCGGGCCGCGCCGACGCCCTCGGCGTCAGGGTTGAGCCCGGCGGGGTCGGCGGCGGCGACGACGGTCCTGCGGCCGTCGACGGTGAGGGTCGCGGTACGGACGGGGGTGACGGTCAGGCCGTGTGCGGCGCGCAGTGCGGCGATCGCGTCGTCGGGCACCCGGGCGGCGTCCGTGTCGAGGGCGAAGACGGCCGGCATGCGGTCGGCGAGCATGCGGTCGAGGCCGCCCTGGGTCGCCCCGATCGCGGTCACGGCGGACACGGCGACGGTCACGCCGACGAGCATCGCGGAGGAGGCGGCCGCGGTCCGGCGGGCGTTGGCCCGCAGCTGCTGCACCGACAGTCTGCCGACGGTGCCGAAGGGGCGCCGGAGCGCGAGCCCGAGCAGGCCGACGAGCGGCGGCAACAGGTGCTGGGCGTACCGGAGTACGGCGAAGAACGTGAGGATCGCGCCGAGCGTCACGGCCAGGAGCGCGAGCGGCGAGCCGCCGAGCGCGCCGAGCGCGAGGAGCCCGGCGCCGGCGACGAGCATCAGCACCGACACCGCCTCCCGGACGGCCCGGCTGCCCGGCTCCGGCAGCGTCGCGGACCCGCTCGCTGCGAGCGCGGCGACCGGCGGCACGGCGGCCGCCGCGCGCGCCGGCTTGCGGACGGCCCACAGGGTGAGCAGCACCCCGAACGCCCCGGCGAGGCCGAAGGTCCAGGGGCCGGGCAGGAGGGAGACCTCGATCGGTCCGAGGCCGGCGAACCCGTTGACGACCGCCGTGCCGAGCGCGCAGGCCGCCGCACCCGCCGCGAGTCCGCCCGCGGAGGCGAGCGCGCCGAGCAGGAGGCCTTGGCGGCGGATGATCCGGAGGAGCTGGTCGCGGTCGGTGCCGACGCAGCGCAACAGGGCCAGCTGGCGGGCCCGTTGGGCGAGGACCACGGAGAAGGTGTGGGTGACGACCATGCGGGCCACGGCCATCGCGATGAGGACGAAGGAGAGGGCGGCGGTCAGGACGATCGCGTACATCGTCCTGCCGCTCCGCAGGGCGTTGTCCACGGCTCCGTCGTGGGTGTACGCGGACACCCCGCCGCCCAGGGACTTCTTGGCCGCCTTCGCCACCGCGAGCGCGTCCGCGCCCGGTGCGACGGAGAGGTCGAGGCTGGTGGCCCGCACCCCGGTGGCGTACGTCCTCACCTGCGCGTACGGCACGCCGATCGCGGGCTGTGAGCCGAGCGCCTGCGAGGCGGAGGTGTCGAGGAGTCCGGTGAGCCGGACGTCCGCCGTGCCGCCGTCGGCCTTCGTCACCCGCACGGTGCCGCCGGGCCGGGCGCCGGCGCGTCGCGCGCTCTCCCGGTCGAGGACGACCTCGCCGGGGCCCTCGGGCCAGCGCCCGGAGTCGAGGCGCTGCCAGCGCAGGGCGGGGTCGGCGGCGATCGAGGTGACGAGGGCGCGGTCGTCGAGGGGGCGGCCGGAGGGGGCGATCACGTGGGCGCGGCCCGCCAGCCGCTCCGCCACGGACGTCACCTTCGGCACCCGTGCGGCGGCCGAAGCCGCGCCGGTGGGCAGCGTGCCCTCGGCGCCGTCCGGGACGACCTGGACGGCGGCGTCACCGACGTCGGCGGCGGCGGACTGCTCGTACGACTGGACGAGGGCGCCCGCGCCGCCGACGGAGAGGACGAGGAAGGCCACGCCGACGGCGACGGCCGAACCGGTCAGCACGAGACGGCGCAGCTGCGCCCTGAAGTCCTTGAGGGTGAAGGTGAGCAGTGACGACATGGCCTCCACGCTAGGAGGGGGGACGGGTCCCACACGGCCCCGCGCAGCACGATTTCCCGTCATCCCGAAGGCGCCCCCGAGGGCCCCGCCGTACCTCTCCGGGATGACCCCCGGTGCGGGCCGCGCCCGGACGAGCCCACGCGGCGGTGGGCGCCGCTCGCGACGGACGGCGGAACGTCGCCAGGACCCGGCAAAACTAAAGCAAGCACGCTTGATTGTTTCTGGTCGCGCTGGCATGCTCCTCCGCGAAGGCCCGTGACCGCCCGTCCCCCGAGGGGAGCGCCCCGTGTCCGACCCCGTCGTCGTCCTCGACGACCTGCGTGACGAGAGTGCGGAACTCGACTGTCTCGTAGGAGAGTTGAGTGAGGAGCAGTGGGGCGCCCCGACCCCCGCGCCCGGCTGGACCCTCGCCCACCAGATCGCCCACCTCGCCTGGACCGACCGGGCCGCCCTCCTCGCCGCCACCGACGCGGAGGCCTTCGCCGCCGAGACGGAGAAGGCCCTCGCCGCGCCCGACCGCTTCGTCGACGAGGGTGCCGAGGAGGGCGCGAAGCTGCCGCCCGCCGAGCTCCTCGCCCACTGGCGCACCGGCCGCGAGCGGCTCCAGGAGGCCCTGCGCGCGGTCCCGCCCGGGGTCAGGTTCCCCTGGTACGGGCCGCCGATGAGCGCTCAGGCCATGGCCACCGCACGGCTGATGGAGACGTGGGCGCACGGCCAGGACGTCGCCGACGCCCTGGGGATCGTCCGGACGCCCACGGCCCGGCTCCGGCACGTCGCCTGGATCGGTCACCGCGCCCGCGACTACGCCTTCCTCGTCCGGGGCGTCCCGGCACCCGCCGAGCCCTTCCGGGTCGAACTCGACGCCCCCGACGGCACGGTGTGGGCGTACGGCCCCGAGGACGCCGCCCAGCGGGTGACGGGCCCGGCCCTCGACTTCTGCCTCCTCGTCACCCAGCGCGTCCACCGCGACGACACGGCCCTGGTCGCCGAGGGCGAGGACGCCGGGCGCTGGCTCGGCATCGCCCAGGCCTTCGCGGGTCCGGCGGGTGCGGGCCGCGCCCCCGAGGGGGCCCGGTGACCCTCCGCATCGGGAACGCGTCCGGCTTCTACGGCGACCGTTTCGACGCCGTCCGCGAGATGCTCACCGGCGGTGAACTCGACGTCCTCACCGGCGACTACCTCGCCGAGCTGACCATGCTCATCCTCGGCCGCGACCAGCTCAAGGACCCGGCGGCCGGGTACGCGAAGACGTTCCTGCGGCAGATGGAGGAGGGGCTCGGCCTCGCCCACGAGCGCGGGGTCCGCATCGTCACCAACGCGGGCGGGCTCAACCCCGCGGGGCTCGCCGACGCCCTGCGCGCCCTGGCCGCGAAGCTCGGTCTGCCGACCCGGGTCGCCCACGTGGAGGGCGACCGGCTGCCCGCCCGCGACGGCGCCCTCGCCGCGAACGCGTACCTCGGCGGCGCCGGCATCGCCGCCTGCCTGACCGCCGGCGCCGATGTCGTCGTCACCGGCCGGGTCACCGACGCGGCCCTGGTCACCGGGCCCGCGCAGTGGCACTTCGGCTGGGGCCCGGAGGCGTACGACGAGCTGGCGGGCGCGGTCGTCGCCGGGCACGTCCTGGAGTGCGGCACCCAGGCCACCGGCGGCAACTACGCCTTCTTCCGCGGCCATGACGTGCGCCGCCCCGGCTTCCCCGTCGCCGAACTCCACGCCGACGGCAGCGCGGTCATCACCAAGCACCCCGGCACCGGGGGCCTCGTCGACACGGGAACGGTCACCGCCCAGCTGCTCTACGAGACCGCGGGCGCCCGCTACCCGGGCCCCGACGTGACCGCCCGGCTGGACACCGTCCGCCTCACCCAGGAGGGCCCCGACCGGGTCCGGATCGACGGCGTGCGGGGAGAGGCCCCGCCGCCGACCCTCAAGGTCGGCCTCAGCAGGCTCGGCGGCTTCCGCAACGAGGTCGTCTTCGTCCTCACCGGCCTCGACGTCGAGGCCAAGGCGGAGCTCCTCCGGGAGCAGGTCCTCGACGCCCTCGCGAAGGACCCGCCCGCCGGGATCCGCTGGGAGCTGGTCCGCACCGACCGCCCCGACGCGGCCACCGAGGAGACCGCGAGCGCCCTGCTCCGCCTCGTCGTCCGCGACCGGGACCCGGAGAAGGTCGGCCGCGCCGTCACGGGGGCCGCCATCGAACTGGCGCTGGCGAGCTACCCCGGATTCCATGTGACCGCCCCGCCCGGCAAGGGCGCTCCGTACGGCGTCTTCGAGACGGCGTACGCAGCGGCCGGAGAGGTCCCGCACACGGCGGTCCTCCCCGACGGGACCCGCCGGGAGCTCCCCGCGCCCCCGAGGACCCGCGCCCTGGAACCCGTACCCGACCCGGAGCTTCCGCCGCCGCTCCCCGGGGGCGTGACCAGGAGGGCGCCGCTCGGTCTGATCGCCGGGGCCCGCAGCGGGGACAAGGGCGGCGACGCCAACGTCGGCGTGTGGGTCCGCACGGAGGAGGAGTGGCGCTGGCTGGCGCACGCCCTCACGGTGGAGAAGGTCAGGGAACTCCTCCCCGAGACGGCCGGCCTGACCGTCACCCGGCACCTGCTCCCGCACCTGCGCGCGGTGAACTTCACGATCGCCGGGATCCTCGGCGAGGGAGTCGCCTCCCAGGCCCGCTTCGACCCGCAGGCCAAGGCCCTCGGCGAATGGCTCCGCTCCCGACACGTGGACGTACCGGAGGCCCTGCTGCCCGACGTACCGGAGGCCCCGCTGCCCGACGCCAGGACCTCCGAGGTGTCCGACGCCCCGACGGCCGAGCTGCCCCACGCCCCGACCACCCTCCCGTCCGACGCCCCGGAGGAATTCCAGTGACCGTCCTCGCCTCCGCCCTCGACACCGGCGGACCCGACCACGCCTCCCACCGGGCGGCCATGCTGGAGAAGCTCGCCGCCCTCGACGCCGAGCACGCCAAGGCCCTCGCGGGGGGCGGCGAGAAGTACACGGCCCGGCACCGGGCGCGCGGCAAGCTCCTCGCGCGCGAGCGCATCGAGCTGCTCGTCGACCCCGACAGCCCGTTCCTGGAGCTGTCGCCGCTCGCCGCCTGGGGCAGCGACTACACGGTGGGCGCCTCGCTCGTCACCGGCATCGGGGTCGTCGAGGGCGTGGAGTGTCTGATCACCGCCAACGACCCGACCGTGCGCGGCGGCGCCTCCAACCCGTGGACGCTGAAGAAGGCGCTGCGCGCCAACGAGATCGCGTTCGCCAACCGGCTGCCCGTCATCTCGCTCGTCGAGTCCGGCGGCGCGGACCTGCCCTCCCAGAAGGAGATCTTCATCCCGGGCGGGGCGCTCTTCCGCGACCTCACGCGCCTCTCCGCCGCCGGCATCCCCACGGTCGCCGTGGTCTTCGGGAACTCGACGGCGGGCGGCGCGTACGTCCCCGGCATGTCCGACCACGCCGTGATGATCAGGGAGCGGTCGAAGGTCTTCCTGGGCGGCCCGCCGCTCGTCAAGATGGCGACCGGGGAGGAGAGCGACGACGAGTCCCTCGGCGGTGCCGAGATGCACGCGCGGACCTCGGGGCTCGCCGACCACTACGCCGTCGACGAGGCCGACGCGATCCGCCAGGCCCGCCGGATCGTCGCCCGTCTCAACCACCGCAAGCACCACGGCGACCCGGGTCCCGCCGAGCCCCCGAAGTACGACCCCGAGGAGCTGCTCGGGGTCGTGCCCGGCGATCTGAAGACCCCCTTCGACCCGCGCGAGGTGATCGCCCGGATCGTCGACGGCTCGGACTTCGACGAGTTCAAGCCGCTGTACGGGACCTCGCTGACCACGGGCTGGGCGCGGCTGCACGGCTACCCGGTCGGCATCCTCGCCAACGCGCAGGGCGTCCTGTTCTCCGCGGAGTCGCAGAAGGCCGCCCAGTTCATCCAGCTCGCCAACCAGCGCGACATCCCGCTGGTCTTCCTGCACAACACCACCGGCTACATGGTCGGCAGGGAGTACGAGCAGGGCGGCATCATCAAGCACGGCGCCATGATGATCAACGCGGTGTCGAACTCGAAGGTCCCGCACCTCTCCGTCCTCATGGGCGCCTCGTACGGCGCCGGGCACTACGGCATGTGCGGCCGGGCGTACGACCCGCGTTTCCTCTTCGCGTGGCCGAGCGCCAAGTCCGCCGTCATGGGGCCGCAGCAGCTCGCCGGCGTCCTGTCGATCGTGGCCCGCGCGAGCGCCGCCGCGAAGGGGCAGCCGTACGACGACGAGGCCGACGCCGGGCTGCGCGCCCTGGTGGAGGCGCAGATCGAGTCCGAGTCGCTGCCGATGTTCCTGTCGGGGCGGCTCTACGACGACGGCGTCATCGACCCCCGCGACACCCGCACGGTCCTCGGACTGTGCCTCTCCGCGATCCACACGGCACCGGTCGAGGGCGCGCGCGGCGGCTTCGGCGTCTTCCGAATGTGAGGCACTGATGATTCTGACCGTACTGGTCGCGAACCGGGGCGAGATCGCCTGCCGGGTCTTCCGCACCTGCCGTGAGCTGGGCATCTCCACCGTCGCCGTGTACTCCGACGCGGACGCGGACGCGCTGCACGTCCGGGAGGCCGACGCGGCGGTACGGCTGCCGGGGGCGACGCCCTCGGAGACGTACCTGCGCGGCGACCTGGTGGTGGCGGCGGCGCTCGCGGCGGGCGCCGACGCCGTCCACCCCGGCTACGGCTTCCTCTCCGAGAACGCCGACTTCGCGCGCGCCGTGACCGACGCGGGCCTGGTCTGGATCGGCCCGCCGCCGGCGGCGATCGAGGCGATGGCGTCGAAGACCCGCGCGAAGGAGCTCCTCGGCATCGCGCCCCTCCGGGCGGAGGACGTCACCGTGGCCGACCTGCCCGTCCTGGTGAAGGCGGCGGCGGGCGGCGGCGGCCGCGGCATGCGCATCGTCCGCGACATGGCTGATCTGGAAGGGGAGTTGCGGGCGGCGTCGGCGGAGGCGGCGAGCGCGTTCGGTGACGGCGAGGTGTTCGTCGAGCCGTACGTGGAGAACGGCCGGCACGTCGAGGTGCAGCTCCTGTGCGACGCGCACGGCACGGTCTGGGCGCTCGGCACCCGTGACTGCTCGCTCCAGCGCCGGCACCAGAAGGTCATCGAGGAGGCCCCGGCGCCCGGCCTGCCCGCCGCGCTCGAGGCGAGTCTCCTCGACACGGCCGTCCGCGCCGCGAAGTCCGTCGGCTACGTCGGCGCGGGCACGGTCGAGTTCCTGGTCGCCGACGCCCCCGAGGCTCTCGGCTCCGCCCCCACGGCGCACTTCCTGGAGATGAACACCCGCCTCCAGGTCGAGCACCCGGTGACCGAGGAGGTGTACGGCGTCGACCTCGTGGCTCTCCAGCTGGCCGTCGCCGAGGGCCGGGCCCTGCCGCCCGAGCCCCCGGCCCCCCGGGGCCACGCGGTCGAGGCCCGGCTCTACGCCGAGGACCCGGCGCGGGACTGGGCGCCGCAGACGGGCGTCCTGCACCGCTTCGAGACCCCCGCGGGCGTGCGGGTCGATTCCGGGTACGCCTCCGGGGACACGATCGGCGTCCACTACGACCCGATGCTCGCGAAGGTGATCGTCCACGCCGGGACCAGGGAGGAGGCGCTGCGCCGCCTCGCCCACGCCCTGGAGCGGGCCGTCGTGCACGGCCCCGTCACCAACCGGGACCTGCTGGTCGCCTCCCTGAAACACCCCGAGTACGCCGGGACGGAAGCCCTCGACACGGGCTTCTACGACCGGAACCTGACCGCGCTGACCGCGCCCGCGCCGGGCGGCGCGTACGCCGCGGTGGCCGCCGCCCTGGCCGGGGCGTCCGCCGCCACGAGCCGGTTCGGCGGCGGCTGGCGCAACGTGCGCTCGCAGGACGAGACGAGGACGTACGGCGACCACGAGGTCCGCTACCGGCCGGCCGGGGGCGGCGGCTACGAGGTCACGTCCCCGGAGGGCGTGCGGGTGGTGGCGGCGGCACCGGACCGCGTGAGCCTGGAAGTCGCGGGCGTGGTCCGGCACTTCGACGTCACCGCGTACGGGGACACGGTCCACGCCGGGGCCCACCGCCTCACCGTCCGCCCCCGCTTCACCGACCCCGCCGATCTCCAGGAGCCCGGCTCCCTGCTCGCCCCGATGCCCGGCACCGTCGTCCGGGTCGCGGACGGCCTCGCCGTCGGCGACCGGGTCACCGCCGGACAGCCGCTGCTCTGGCTGGAGGCCATGAAGATGGAGCACCGCGTCATCGCCCCCGCCTCCGGCACGCTCACCGCGCTCCACGCCGCCCCCGGCCGCCAGGTCGAGGTCGGAGCCCTGCTCGCCGTCGTACAGACCGAAGCACAGGAGGAAGTCCCCGCATGAGCACCCTCATCGAGACCGAAGAGCTCAGCGCGCTCCGCGCCGCCGTCTCCGCGCTGGGACACCGGCACGGCCCCGGCTTCGACCGGGCCGCGCTGTGGGCGGAGGCCGGCAAGCTCGGCTACCTGGGCGTGAACCTGCCCGAGGAGTACGGGGGCGGGGGCGGTGGCATGGCCGAGCTGTCGGTCGTCCTGGAGGAGGCGGGCGCGGCGGGAGCGCCGCTGCTCATGATGGTCGTCTCGCCCGCGATCTGCGGCACGGTCATCGCCCGCTTCGGCACGGAGGAGCAGAAGCGGGCCTGGCTGCCGGGGCTCGCGGACGGGTCGAGGACGATGGCGTTCGGGATCACGGAGCCCGACGCGGGCTCCAACTCGCACCGCATCACGACGACCGCGACCCGCACCGAGGAGGGCTGGGTCCTCAACGGCCGGAAGGTGTTCGTCTCGGGCGTGGACATCGCCGACGCGACGCTGATCGTCGGCCGCACCTCGGACGCCCGCACGGGCAGCCTCAAGCCGTGCCTGTTCGTCGTCCCGCGCGACGCGCCCGGCTTCGGGCGGCGGCACATCGAGATGGAACTCGACGCGAACGAGAAGCAGTTCGAGCTGACCCTCGACGACGTCCATCTGCCCTTCGAGGCGCTGGTGGGCGACGAGGACGCGGGCCTCCTCCAGCTGTTCGCGGGCCTGAACCCCGAGCGGATCATGACGGCGGCCTTCGCGATCGGCATGGGCCGGTACGCCCTCGCGCAGGCGGTGAAGTACGCGAAGGAGCGCCAGGTGTGGAAGGCCCCGATCGGTGCCCACCAGGCCATCGCGCATCCGCTGGCCCAGGCGCACATCGAGCTCGAACTGGCCCGGCTGATGATGGCGAAGGCCGCGAACCTCTACGACGCGGGGGACGACATGGGCGCGGGCGAGGCCGCGAACATGGCGAAGTACGCGGCGGCGGAGGCCTGTGTGAGGGCCGTCGACACCTCGGTCCACACCCTCGGCGGCAACGGCCTCACGAAGGAGTTCGGCCTGGCCCGGCTGGTCACGGCGGCCCGGGTGGCCCGGATCGCCCCGGTCAGCCGGGAGATGATCCTGAACTTCGTCTCCCACCAGACGCTGGGCCTGCCCAAGTCGTACTGAGCGGGGCGGCCCGCCGCGGCCACGTCAGCCGCCGGGGTCGCCCTTCCGTCGCCCCGGCGCGTCGTGTCAGTCCTCGTAGTCGCTGGTCGGGTGGCTGCCGTCGGTGCGGCCGACCTCGTCGATCCACTGCCGGACCGCCTCGCCGAAGTCCACCCGGCCGAGGTCGTGGTGGGCGGCGACGAAGCGGCGGGCCGGGGGCTTGTCCTTCCAGTACCGCTCGTCGATCTTCGCCTCGCGGAGGAAGATCTCGCAGCCGACCGCGTTGGTGTGGAAGTGCAGCTCCAACTGTCGGGGACGGCCCTGTCCGGGCCGCTCGTCGACGAGCAGGAGCCCCTGGGCGCGGTAGACGTGGTACTCGGTGCGGGGGATGTTCCCGTTGTGGATGCGTGAGCCCCGGAGGGCGTATCCCTCGGCCGCGAAGGCGTCGAGGACGGCCTCGTGGAGCGGCAGGGCGGTGATGTGCACGAGGTCGTCGTCCGTCTGCGCCTTGACGCCCTCGGCCTCGACCTCGGTGTGGATGCCCAGGTGGACGCCGAGCCGCTGCCCCTTCACCTCGGTGAGCGGGGTCTCCCACTTGAGCCGGTGGCGGAGGGGGAGCCGTCGCTCCTCGCCCTTCTCCAGCGTGAAGTGCCCGCTCACGGTGGGGTAGTCGAAGACGTCGCCGCTCGCGCCGTCGCCGTCGCCCTTGTGGGCCACCGGTGCGTCGGTCACGAGCCGCAGCCAGATCGACTTGACCTCGATGCGGCGGTCGGGCGCGCGGAGGACCAGCTCCCCGGTCAGCACACCACCCGGCCGAGCGGGGCCGGACTGCACGAGGGTGTCGATTTCGAGCGGTATGCCGCCCATGCCCAGAAGGCGCTTGAAGACCATGATCGCAGGCTAACCGCCGAACGGCGGTGCGGGGAGCGGAAATCCGGGCTCCGGAACCCGCCGCGGCGCCTCGCCGGGAGGGCCCGTTCATAACATGCAGGCATGCTTGATTGTTTTACGGGTGCCTGACAGGGTCTCCCCAAGTCGTTCCCCTCCGCGCGATCCTGGCGACCGTCTTCCACCACTCCCACCTCTCTCCAGGGGGCTTGCATGGTGTTCCACAGCGCGTACGAAGCCGTCCCGACCGTCTCCCTCCCCATCCACGACGCCGTCCTCGGGCGGGCCGCCGAGTGGGGTGACGCGCCCGCCCTGGTCGACGGCGCCGGGGAGCTCGCCCTCAGCTACGGACAGGTCGACGCGTTCCACCGGCGCGTCGCCGCCGGACTCGCCGGGGCCGGGGTGCGGAAGGGGGACGTGCTCGCCCTGCACAGCCCCAACACCGTGCTCTTCCCGGTCGCCTTCTACGCCGCCACCCGCGCCGGCGCCTCCGTGACCACCGTGCACCCGCTCGCGACGCCCGAGGAGTTCGCGAAACAGCTGAGGGACTCGTCCGCGCGGTGGATCGTGACCGTCTCCCCGCTGCTCGCCGCCGCGCGCGCGGCGGCCGAACTCGCGGGCGGGATCGTGGAGATCCTCGTCTGCGACCGGGCCGGGGACGGCGAGGGCGTCCGGTCGCTCCAGGACTTCCTCGGCTCCACCGACCCCGTGCCGGAGATCGACGTCGACCCCGACCGGGACGTCGCCGCCCTCCCGTACTCCTCCGGCACCACCGGCGCCCCCAAGGGCGTGATGCTCACCCACGCCTCCATCGCCACCAACCTGGCGCAGCTGGAGCCCGTCGTCCCCATGGGCCCGGGCGACCGGATCCTCGCGGTCCTTCCCTTCTTTCACATCTACGGGCTCACGGCCCTCATGAACGCCCCCCTCCGCTCCGGCGCCACCGTCGTCGTCCTGCCCCGCTTCGAGCTCGACACCTTCCTCGGCGCCATCCAGAAGCACCGCATCAACGGCCTCTACGTGGCCCCGCCGATCGTCCTCGCCCTCGCCAAGCACCCGCTCGTCGCCGACTACGACCTGTCCTCCCTGGAATACATCGTCAGCGCCGCCGCCCCCCTCGACGCCGCCCTCGCCGCGGCCTGCTCGAAGCGGCTCGGCCTCCCGCCGGTCAGCCAGGCGTACGGGATGACGGAACTGTCCCCGGGCACCCACGTCGTCCCCCTCGACGCCCCCGCGCCCCCGCCCGGCACCGTCGGCCGGCTGCTGCCCTCCACCGAGATGCGGATCCTGTCCCTCGACGACCCCGCGCAGGACGCCGCTCCGGGCGAGGAGGGCGAGATCGCCATCCGGGGGCCGCAGGTCATGAAGGGCTACCTCGGGCGGCCCGACGCCACCGCGGCCATGATCGACGCCGACGGCTGGGTGCACACCGGCGACGTCGGCCGCGTCGACGAGGACGGCTGGCTCTTCGTCGTCGACCGCGTCAAGGAACTCATCAAGTACAAGGGATTCCAGGTCGCCCCCGCCGAACTGGAGGCGCTCCTCCTCGCCCACGAGGGCATCGCCGACGCCGCCGTCATCGGCGTCACCGACGCCGACGGCACCGAGATCCCCAAGGCCTTCGTGGTCCGCCGGCCCACCGCGCCCGGCCTCACCGCCGAGGAGGTCGTCGCGCACGTCGCCGCGCGCGTCTCCCCGTACAAGAAGGTCCGCAGCGTGGAGTTCGTCGACGCCGTCCCCCGGGCAGCGTCAGGGAAGATCCTCCGAAGGGAACTGAGGGAGCGCGCATGAGCCTGGTCGACGTCACCGAGGAGCGGGGCATCAGCACGCTCGCCCTGAACTCCCCGGCCACCCGCAACGCGCTCTCCGCGCCGCTCGTCACCGAGCTCGCCGACGCGCTCACCGCCTGCGGCAAGGACCCCGCGGTCCGCGCGGTCGTCCTCGGCCACACCGGGTCCACGTTCAGCGCGGGCGCCGACCTGAAGGCCCCGCCCAGCCCGTACGCCTTCGTCGACCTGCTCCGGCAGATCGTCGAGCTGCCGAAGCCGGTCGTCGCCCACGTCACCGCCGGCAGCCACACCCGCGCGGGCGGCCTCGGCCTGCTCGGCGCCGCCGACCTCGTGGTCGCGGGGGAGGGGGCCGACTTCGCCCTCACCGAGGTACGGATCGGGGTCGCGCCCGCCGTCGTCTCCCTCACCCTGCTCCCCCGGCTGGAACCGCGCCCGGCCGCCCGGTACTACCTGACGGGCGAGCGGTTCGGCGTCGCCGAGGCGGTCGCCCTGGGCCTCGTGACGGCCGGCGACGAGGAGCTCCCCGGCATCCTCGACTCCCTCCGCGCCGCCTCCCCGCAGGGCCTGCGCGAGGCGAAACGACTGGTCACCGCTAGAGTCCTGGAGACCTTCGATCGCGACGCGGAGGACCTGGTGCAGAGGTCGGCCACGCTCTTCGCCTCCGCCGAGGCGCGCGAGGGGATGACGGCCTTCCTCGAACGACGGGACCCCGCATGGCGGCTCTGACCGCGCCCAAGCCCGACCGGAACCCCAAGCAGGACCGGAGCCGCGCCACCCGGCAGCGGCTCCTGGAGGCCGCCGTGTCCTGCCTGGCCGAGCACGGCTGGGCGGGCTCCACGGTCTCGGTCGTCGCCGAGCGGGCCGGTGTCTCCCGGGGCGCCGCCCAGCACCACTTCCCCACCCGCGAGGACCTGTTCACGGCCGCCGTCGAGTACGTCGCGGAGGAACGCTCACAGGCTCTCCGGGCGGTCCGCACGGACGACCGCGAGCAGGCCGTCGCCGCCCTCGTCGGCCTCTACACCGGGCCCCTCTTCCGGGCCGCGCTCCACCTGTGGGTCGCGGCCTCCGGCGAGGAGCAGCTCCGCGAGCGGGTCACCGAGCTGGAGGCCCGCGTCGGGCGCGAGTCCCACCGCATCGCCGTCGAGGTCCTGGGCGCCGACGAATCCCGCCCGGGCGTCCGGGAGACCGTCCAGGGCCTCCTCGACATGGCCCGCGGTCTGGGCCTCGCCACCCTCCTGACGGACGACCGCGCCCGCCGGGAACGGGTGGTGTCCCAGTGGGCGCGTCTGGTGAACGAGGCGCTGAGCGCCCCGACGCCGGGGAGCGACTAGCCGCCCGGTGGCGCCCGGACGCCCGGAGCGGCCGCCCGCCCGCGGGCGCCCCGCGAGGTGCGGCGGGGCAGGGACATCCTCCTGCGAGGGGATGCCGCGACGAGAAGGTCGGCGCGTACTGGCCGCCCGCGGCGGCGATCTTCGCGCGCACGCCACTTCGAACAGACTTTGAGCCATCCCCGCCAGGACGTGACGCGCACCACAGTCGCCCGCGCGGCGCCGCAGTACGCTGACTCCATGCTCCTGCTCGTACGCCGTCGCCACGTGGACTTCGTCCGCGTCACGAGCATGGGCTGTCGCCGCTCCGCCTGACCTTCCGGGGTACCACTCCACACCCCTGCGGTCCCTCGTCCGAGCCCCAGCCGACCGGCACCCGTGGCCCCCGCCCCACCCTTGGCGGCCGCCCCGGGCACCCGTACACCCCGCGGATGCACCCATGACGAACAGCTCGTACCCCTCGCAGCTCCCGATCGTCGATCTCTCGGCGGCCGACCGGGATCCCCAGGCCCGGAGGCTGCTCCACGCGCAGCTCCACTCGGCCGCCCACGACGTGGGCTTCTTCCAGCTCATCGGGCACGGCATCACCGAGGCCGAGACCCAGGCCCTCACCTCGGCCATGCACGCCTTCTTCGCCCTGCCCGAGGCCGACCGGCTCGCCCTCGACAACATCAACTCGCCGCACTTCCGCGGCTACACGCGCATCGGCGACGAGCGCACCGCGGGCGCCCGCGACTGGCGCGACCAGCTCGACATCGGCGCCGAGCGCCCCGCGCGCGAACCGGCCCCCTGGGAAGCCCCGTACTGGTGGCTCGAAGGCCCCAACCAGTGGCCCGCCGCGCTCCCGGAGCTCCGCACGGCCGCCCTGCACTGGATCGACCGCCTCAGCGGCGTCGCCGAGCGCCTCCTGCGCGAGCTGCTCACCTCCATCGGCGCGCCCGCGGACTTCTACGACGACATCTTCGGCCCCCGCGCCCACCCGCACCTCAAGCTGGTGCGCTACCCGGGCAGCAGCGGCGAGGGCGACGACCAGGGCGTCGGCGCGCACAAGGACTACGGCTTCCTCACCCTGCTGCTCCAGGACCAGGTCGGCGGGCTCCAGGTGCAGCGCGAGGACGGGGACTTCCACGACGTGCCGCCGCTGCCGGGCGCCTTCGTCGTGAACCTGGGCGAGCTCCTGGAGGTCGCCACGAACGGGTACCTGGTCGCCACGAACCACCGGGTGGTCTCGCCGCCCGGAGCGACGGAGCGGTTCTCCGTGCCGTTCTTCTACAACCCGCGCCTCGACGCCCGGATCGCACCGCTGGAGTTCCCGTTCGCGGACCGCGCGCCCGGCGTCACGACCGACCCGGCGAACCCGCTGTTCGCCGAGTACGGCCGCAACGAGCTCAAGGGCAAGCTCCGCGCCCACCCGCTGACGACGGCCCGCCACCACGCGGACCTGCTGCTCGCCCAGGACCAGCAGGCCCAGCTGGTCTAGCGGCCGGGGGCCCGGACGCGCCGGTGGCGCCTGGCGGGGCTGTGCGGGCCCGCCAGGCGCCACCGGCTGCCGGAACTAGCCGGTGATGTCCTCGTAGCCCTCGATCTCGCGCGGGTTCCGCTGGCCCGGGCCCGTGTAGAGCGCCGAGGGGCGCACCAGGCGGCCGGTCCGCTTCTGCTCCAGGATGTGCGCGGACCAGCCGGCCGTCCGCGCGCACGTGAACATCGACGTGAACATGTGGGCCGGGACCTCGGCGAAGTCCAGGACGATCGCGGCCCAGAACTCGACGTTCGTCGCGAGCACCCGGTCGGGGCGGCGGTTGTGCAGCTCCTCCAGGGCGGCCTTCTCCAGGGCCTCGGCGACCTCGAAGCGCGGCGCGGCCAGCTCCCTGGCCGTACGGCGCAGCACGCGCGCGCGGGGGTCCTCGGCGCGGTAGACGCGGTGGCCGAAGCCCATGAGGCGCTCGCCCTTGTCGAGGGCCTGCTTCACGTACGCGGTGGCGTCGCCGGTCCGCTCGATCTCCTCGATCATGCCGAGGACACGGGAGGGCGCGCCGCCGTGCAGCGGGCCGGACATGGCGCCGACGGCTCCGGAGAGCGAGGCGGCCACGTCGGCACCGGTGGAGGCGATGACGCGCGCGGTGAACGTGGAGGCGTTCATGCCGTGCTCGGCTGCGGAGGTCCAGTAGGCGTCGACGGCCTTGACGTGCTTCGGGTCCGGCTCGCCGCGCCAGCGGATCATGAAGCGCTCGACGACGGACTCGGCCTTGTCGATCTCGCTCTGCGGGACCATCGGGAGGCCCTGGCCGCGCGCGGACTGCGCGACGTACGACAGGGCCATGACGGCGGCGCGGGCGAGGTCGTCGCGGGCCTGCTCGGCGGAGATGTCGAGGAGCGGCTTGAGGCCCCACACGGGCGCGAGCATCGCGAGCGCGGACTGCACGTCGACCCGGATGTCACCGGAGTGCACGGGGATCGGGAAGGGTTCGGCGGCCGGCAGGCCCGGGTTGAACGCGCCGTCGACGAGCAGGCCCCAGACGTTCCCGAAGGAGACGTGGCCGACGAGGTCCTCGATGTCGACCCCGCGGTAGCGGAGGGCGCCGCCCTCCTTGTCGGGTTCGGCGATCTCCGTCTCGAACGCGACGACTCCCTCGAGCCCGGGTACGAAGTCGGACATCAGGCGGCTCCTCTATCGATGATCGATCAACCGTGTTGGTCGATGGTGGAGAATCAACAGTCATCCAGCCGAAGAGTCTGTACGGTTCCGATGATGCGGGGAAGCGTGACATCCGGCACACTGCGCTGATTCGGCGAGAGAGGGTTAGCGCCCCGTGGTGCCGGGCAGACTGGGCTGCTGCGGCAGGATGGCCCTGTGACCGACGCCCTGGATCCCGCCGACATGCGCGAGCAGTACCGCACCACGGAGCTGTCCGCGGCCGAGCTCGCGCCCGAACCGATCGGCCAGTTCGCCCGCTGGTTCAAGGAGACCGCCGCGAACCCGGCGATCCACGAGCCGAACGCGATGATCGTCTCGACCGCGACCCCGGACGGCCGCCCGTCCTCCCGGACGGTCCTCCTGAAGCACTACGACGAGGCCGGTTTCGTCTTCTTCACCAACTACGCGTCCCGCAAGGGCAAGGAGCTGGCGGCCAACCCGTACGCCGCGCTGCTCTTCCCCTGGCATCCGCTGGCCCGCCAGGTCATCGTCACCGGCCGCGCGGTCCGCGTCGGCCGTGAGGAGACGGTCGCCTACTTCCGCACCCGCCCGCACGGCTCCCAGCTGGGCGCCTGGGCCAGCCCCCAGTCCGAGGTGATCCCGTCCCGCGCGGACCTCCTGGCCCGCTACGAGGCACTGGCCGCCCGCTACCCGGAGGCCGAACAGGTCCCGGTCCCGCCGGAATGGGGCGGCATCCGCGTCGTCCCGGAGACGGTCGAGTTCTGGCAGGGCCACGAGAACCGCCTCCACGACCGCCTGCGCTACGTCCACGACCCGTCCGGAACCTGGCACGTGGAACGCCTGGCGCCCTGACGGAGCCCGGAAACGCAGGCGACCCGTGAGTCTTGGCACCGTCCGCCTAGGTTCGGACGGAGCCTGCCGGCCGGACTGCCGGCGACTCACGGGTCGGGTGACTGCGTTGGTGTTCGGCAGAAGGCCTGCCGAGGTGCACAGAGTGCGACTGGCAGGCCTTAGCCCGCAGTCACCTCACGAGTCCGAAAAGAAATCATGTTTTCGGATCACCTCCTTTCGCGTGTACCCCCACCCTAGGAAGCGCCCGCACGGGCCTCAACCCATTTATTCGGTCCGCGGAACTTCACGGAACTTCGCGGAACGGGGGTGTGCCCTGCGTCACGTTCCAGTTGAATGGTCCCAGCATGGGGGGTGCCTGGATGAGTGCATTCACGGGGGCCACGAGCGACGCCGTGTCCGTCCCGGGGGCGGGGGCCGATCTGCTGGCCGCGCTGCTCGACGGGATGGACGCCGCGCTCTGCGCGTTCGACGCCGACGGGACGGTCACGCACTGGAACCGGGAGGCCGAGCGGATCCTCGGCTGGTCCGCCGGGGAGGCGGTCGGGCGGCGCGGGTTCGAGGGGTGGGCGGCGCGCAGCGCCGACGCCGAGGAGACCCTGGGGCGGCTGATGGGCGCCATGAAGGGCCCCGGGCGGCAGGTCCACGAGTTCGTGCTGCTGCGCAAGGACGGCGGGCGGGTCCTCGTGCGGAGCCAGGCCGCCGGTGTGCGCGGCGCGGACGGCGGCCCGGCGGGGGTGTACTGCGCGTTCAGCGAGGTCCACGTCCAGCTGGACCTGGAGCGTTCGGTGGCCCTCAGCGAGGCCCTGTTCGACGACGCCTCCTGGGGCGTCGTCCTCGTCGACGCCGATCTGCGTCCCGCCATGGTCAACGCCCACGCGGCCCGTGCCTTCGGGACCGGGCGCACGGCCCTGCTCGGGCGGCCGCTGGGTGACGTCGTCACGCACGGCGCCGAGGAGCTGGAGGCGGCCCTCCAGCACGTCCTGGCGGAGGGCACGCCGCCCGCGCCCGCCGAGGTGTGGGTGACGCTCGGTGCGGCCGGGGAGGAGCGGCGCCGGTGCTGGCGCAGCGGCTTCCTGCTGCTGTCGTCGCCGATGGCGGAGGAGCCGGTGCCGCTGGGCGTGGCCTGGCTGTTCCAGGACGTCACCGAGGAGCGGCTCGCGGCGCGCGCGGCGGACCGGCTGCGGTTCCGGTGGAGCCAGCTGCACCGGGCAGGCGCGGCGGCCGCGGAGTGCGAGGACGCGGTGGAGGCGGCGACGGTCCTGCTCGACTTCGTCCTGGCCGGGTTCGCCGACCACGCCCTGGTGGACCGTCCGGCGGGGGAGCGGCGCCTCACCCGGGCCCTGGCCACCCCGGCGGGCGGCGCCCCCGGCCCGTCCTCGCCCGTCGTGGGCGGTGGCATCCCGCTGCGGTACGGGCCGAGGCATCCGGCGCTCCAGGCCTGGGACCGGGTGGGCACGGTGCGGGCGAGCGCGGGCCGGACCGCCGAGGTGTGGGCGGAGGCCCACCAGTGGCCGGGGGACGCGGCGCACGCCCTGTGCGTGGTCCTGCGTTCCCGGGGCCGGACGCTGGGCGTCCTGACGTTCCTGCGCGCGGCCTGCCGCAAGCCCTTCGAGCGCGAGGACGTGGTGTACGCGGAGGCGGTGGCGTCCCGGGTGGCGGCGGAGCTGGCCCTCGGCCCGGCAGAGCCCGCCTAGGGCCCCGGCCCCCCCGTACACCCACTTTTTTGTGGGTACTTGTCGGGGCCCGGCGCCCGGGAGAACCTGGTGGTGGCCCGGGACGGAGAGGGAGCGACAGGGCCTCAGGAGGCGGCCCGCGTCTCCGTCAGCCGGTCGATCCGGCGGTGGCCCCAGTCCGACAAGGGGCCGAGCAGTTCGGAGAGTTCACGCCCGAACGCCGTCAGCGAGTAGACGGTCTTCGGTGGCAGCACGTCGTGCACCTCGCGGTGCACGAGCCCGTCGGTCTCCATCTCCCGCAGCGCCTGGGTCAGCACCTTCTCGCTGATCTCGGGGATCCTGCGGCGCAGTTCGCCGGGCCGGTGCGGGCCGGATTCCAGCAGCCACAGCAGCGACGTCTTCCACTTGCCGTCGATCACGGCGATCGCGGCGGTGACGCCGCAGACGTCCGTGTCCTGGGCCTTCAGGCGTGTCATGCGCGGTCCCTCTCCTTCTCCGGTCATCTCTGTATCTCACGTATGCGCAAGGGAGTTCCCTCATGTCTTCTTCCGACGGGCGTCTTTCGGTCACCGTTCTCGGGCTCGGGCCGATGGGCCGGGCCCTGGCCGGCGCGTTCCTGGACGCCGGGGTCCGGACCACCGTGTGGAACCGCACGCCGGGCCGGGAGGGCGACCTCGTCGAGCGGGGCGCGGTCCTGGCCGCGAGCGCGGAGGAGGCGGTCGCCGCGAGCCCGCTCACGGTGATCTGCATGGTCAACTACGACGCGACGGACTCCGTGCTGCGCCGGCCGGCCGTCGCGGACGCGCTCAAGGGCCGGGCCCTGGTGAACCTGAGCGCCGACGTCCCGGAGCGGGCCCGGGACACCGGCCGCTGGGCGGCGGAGCACGGCGTCGGCTACCTGGACGGCGCGATCATGACGCCGACGCCGACGATCGGGACGCCCGCCGGGGTGTTCCTGCACAGCGGGCCGACGGCACTGTACGGCGAGCACCGCCGGGTGCTCGACGCGCTGGGCGGCACGCACACGCACCTCGGCGAGGACGTCGGCAGGGCGGCGGCGTACGACGTGGCGCTGCTCGACATCTTCTGGACGTCGATGACGGGGTACGTGCACGCGCTCGCGGTGGCCCGCGCGGAGGGGATCCCGGCGCGGGAGCTCGCGCCGTTCGCCCAGGGCATCGGGGCGATCCTGCCGCCGCTGTTCCAGGAGTGGGCCGAGGACGTGGACGGCGGCTCGTACTCGGGCGAGGGCAATCCGCTGACCTCGGCGGTGTCGACGATGGACCACGTGGTGCACGCGTCGGAGGCGCACGGCATCGACGCGAGCGTGATGCGCGCGGCCCGGGCGCTGGCGGCGCGGGCGGTGGACCGGGGGCACGGCGCGGACGGCTTCACCCGCGTCACCCAGGTCATGGACCGCGCCTGACCGGCAGGGAAGGGGGCCGATCGTTGCCGGGTTCCGGCATGGCCGGCCCCCGGCGCCGGGGCGACGATGGACCCACGTTCGAGAGACCTGGGGGGTCGTCGTGCTGGCGTGGATTCTGGGAGCGCTCGTGCCGCTGGGTGTGGCGATGACCGTGCTGGGCGTGATCGCGTTCCGTACGGGGTGGGTGATGCGCCCTACGCGCCGGTGGGTGCGCCGACCCCGGCTGTACGGCGTCGGCGCCGCGCTGGCCGGCGTGGGGCTCCTGTACATGGCAGCCACCTACTTCGTCCTGGCCGGCCGCCCCGACGGCCTGTCGAGCCACCCCTGGCCGGCCCTCGCCGGGAACGGCGTGGAGTTCGCCGGCATCGTGCTCATCGGGGTGAGCCAGCTGCGCCCGAGGCGCGGGCGGCGGGCCCACCCCGTGGCGTAGGGGCGCCGTTCGACGGCACCGCCTAGTGCCGGAAGAAGATCCGGTCGGCGTACTCGCTCATCACGCGGCCGTTCCATTCGTGCCCGCCGTCGACGTTGCCCGAGCGCAGCAGCGGCGGCTCGATGCCGAGGCGTACGAGCTCCTCGGCGGCGGCGGCCATGGTGGCCTGCATGAGGGCGCTGGTGACGACGGTGGAGGCGGGCGCGAAGGGCGCCTCGATGCCCTCGTGGGTGAGCTCCGCGTCCCCGATGGCGATCTTCGAGTCGAGGACGATGTCGCAGTGGTCCTTGAGGTACGTCCCCGAGACGTGGCGTGACTTCGTCTCGGTGGCGTACGCCAGCGAGGTGACGCCGATGACGGTGAGGCCGAGCGCGCGGGCGTTCATGGCCATCTCGACGGGCAGGGCGTTGCGCCCGGACAGCGAGATGATGATCAGGACGTCGCCGGCCTTGGCGGGGGAGGAGTCGAGGACGGCTCCGGCGAGGCCGTCGACCCGCTCCAGGGCGGAGCCGAGGGTGGCGGGCATGACGTCGACGCCGACGACGCCGGGGACGGCGAGCAGGTTCATCAGCGCGAGGCCGCCGGCCCGGTAGACGACGTCCTGGGCGGCGAGCGAGGAGTGTCCCGCGCCGAAGGCGAAGAGCCGGTTGCCGTGCGCGACGGCTTCGGCGATCGCGGCGCCGGCGGCGGCGATCTCGGCGGAGTCCCCGTCGCGGACCTGCTGGAGCAGGCCGATCGCGGCGTCGAAGAACTGTCCGGCCAGCTTGCTCTCGCCCATCGCGGGGGCTCCTTCTCGTCGTGCTCCGGTGGTGGCTCTCGTCGCGGTCGCCGATCACGGTGCGGTCTGGACCATTGCTCTGTCAATACCGCCTCACCCCGGCGCGGCCCGCTTGTCGGTCCGATGCGTCAGAATTGGGGCAGGGCCAGCGCACGACTCATCGAGGGGCACGTATGTCCGGACTGATCGACACAACGGAGATGTATCTCCGCACCATCCTCGAGCTCGAGGAAGAAGGTGTGGTCCCCATGCGTGCCCGGATCGCCGAGCGGCTCGACCAGAGCGGCCCCACGGTGAGCCAGACGGTGGCGCGGATGGAGCGCGACGGCCTGGTGGCCGTGGCGAGCGACCGCCACCTGGAGCTCACGGAGGAGGGCCGCCGCCTCGCCACCCGGGTCATGCGCAAGCACCGCCTCGCGGAGTGCCTGCTCGTCGACGTGATCGGCCTGGAGTGGGAGCAGGTCCACGCCGAGGCCTGTCGCTGGGAGCACGTGATGAGCGAGGCCGTGGAGCGGCGGGTCCTGGAGCTGCTGCGTCACCCGACGGAGTCGCCGTACGGGAACCCGATCCCGGGTCTGGAGGAGCTGGGCGAGAAGGCGGAGGCCGAGGCCTTCCTCGACGACTCGATGGTGTCGCTCGCCGACCTGGACGCGAGCGGCGGCAAGACGGTGGTCGTGCGGCGGATCGGCGAGCCGATCCAGACGGACGCCCAGCTGATGTACACGCTGCGGAGGGCGGGCGTGCAGCCCGGCTCGGTGGTGTCGGTGTCGGAGTCGCCGGGCGGTGTCCTGGTGGGCAGCAGCGGCGAGGCGGCCGAGCTGGACGCGGAGGTCGCGGCGCACGTGTTCGTCGCGAAGCGCTGAGCAGTGCGGAAGGAAGGGGCGCCCGGGAGGGCGCCCCTTCCGGCGTTCCGGGGCAGGGGCAGGGGCAGGGGCAGGGGGCGAGGGCGCCCCACAGGCCGAGCGGCTGCGGGGTGACAGCGCGCCCGTGGACCCGTGCGGGCGTGATCCGGTTGTACGGCTCCGGATCACGAAGCCGCATCGGATCGGCCTCGGCGGCCCAACAACCTGTCGTGCGCCCCGCTTTACGCCGGAATCGCCACGCCCGCGCCCTCGTCGTGCCACGCTGGTGGGAGCCGGGCGTGGAGGGGGTGGGGCCATGAGGGCTACGGACGACAGAGGGCCCCGGCGCCTTCCGGCGCCGGGGCCTGTCCTCCCCTGTGCTGACCTGGAGCCCCGAGCTCTCAAGGTCATTCCCTTCGGACCCCTTTTCCCCGAGTGGTCCGCCTCCCGCTCAAGATCTCCCCTCGGCAGCGCGCGTCAATCCTTGAGCCCTGTCACTCGAACGAGGGGTGTTGTGCGGCAGGAGCGCATTTTCGAATGCGAGTTCGATAGTCTGGCGAGGTTCGACGGAAGAGAGGGGGTGCCGGATCCATGGCGCGACGACTCGACCTCACCGGGGCCGACGGCGTCCGGCTGACGGCCTGGGACCACACGGCCGGGCCCGGCAGCCGAGCAACCGGGGAGCGCCCGTCCGGGCCCGCCGGCCGCGGGATCGTTCCCCAGCCCGGCCCGGACGCCGCCCGCCCGGGCGCCCGGACCGGCCAGGACGTGGCGGCGCGCCCCGGCGCCCGGCCCGGCCCCGACGCCGTCCCCCGTCCCGCACGGGCCCCGCAGGCGGCCCCCCAGGCCCCGGCGCCCGGAGTGTTACTCCTCCACGGTCTGATGGGCCACGCCGGGCACTGGGCCCCCGCCGTGCGCCGCCTCACCGGCGGCCACCGGATCGTCGCCCTCGACCAGCGCGGCCACGGCGCCAGCGAGAAGCCCGCGGCCGGGCCCTTCACCCGCGAGGCGTACGTGGCGGACGCGGCCGCCGTCGTCGAGCAGCTCGGCCTCGGCCCGGTCACCCTCGTCGGCCACTCCATGGGCGCCCTCACCGCCTGGCAGCTGGCCGCCGAGCGCCCCGACCTGGTCCGCGCCCTCGTCATCTGCGACATGCGCGCCTCGGCCCTCGGCGCGGCCTCGCAGCGGGCCTGGCAGGACTGGTTCCGCCGCTGGCCCGCGCCCTTCCCGTCCCTGGAGGCCGTCCACCGCTGGTTCGGCGACGAGGACCCCTGGGTGGAGACCCCGAACCCGGCGCGCGGCGCGTTCTACGCCGAGGTGATGACCGAGCACCCCGACGGCTGGCGTCCGGTCTTCGACCCGGAGCAGATGCTGACCTCGCGCGAGACCTGGGTCCACGACGCCCACTGGGACTCCCTCGCGCAGGTCCGCTGCCCCACCCTCGTGGTCCGCGGCCTCGACGGCGAGCTGGGCCGCGCGGAGGCCCAGGAGATGGTCCGGGTCCTGCCCCACGGGGCGTACGCGGAGATCCCCGACGCCGGCCACCTCCTCCACTACACCCACCCGGAGGCCTGGAGCGAGGCCGTGGAGCCCTTCCTGAACGGCGTTCTCACCCCCTGACGGCACGGAATCGGACACGGCGCGATACGGTCCCTCCCACGGCGCGTCGAGCAGCAGGTCTCCGCGCCGTGGGGAGGGAACTCGATGCGCAATTCCATGCTGCGGCGCGTGGCCACGGTGGCCACGACGCTGGGGCTCACCACGCTCGGCCTCTTCGGCACGGGCGCGGCACCGGCGCAGGCAGCGATCCGCGACTGCCCGTCCGGCTACTTCTGTGCCTGGAAGTCCGACAACGGCACCGGCACGATGTACAAGACGAACGTGAACCGGGCGACGCTCGGGACGTGGGACAACACGTTCCGTTCGGTCGTGAACCGCACGAACAAGTACGCCTGCCTGTACGACGGCGCGAACTACGGCGACGACGCCGGCGCCGCCGTGCTTCCCCCGGACCCGGCGGGCACCGAGTGGGGCGGCCCGGGCGGCAACTCCGTCAGCTCGGTGAAGTTCGTCCCGACCGAGCGCGAGTGCGTCCTGCCGCCCTACCCCGCGTGGGCGGCGTACACCGCGCCCAAGGCGGCGGGCTTCGGCGACATGAACGCCGACAGGAAGTCGGACGTCATCGTCCGCGACGAGGCCGGACGCCTCTGGTTCCTGCCCGGCGACAACACCGGCCGCCTGGTCGGCACCGGCGGCTGGAACGCCATGAGCACCCTCACCCGGCACGGTGACTTCAGCGGCGACGGCCGCGAGGACGTCGTCGCCCGCGAGAAGGCGACGGGCAAGCTGTGGCTCTACCCGGGCACGGGTACGGGAGCCCTCGGCAGCCGCAAGCTGATCGGTTCCGGCGGCTGGAACGCGATGAACCACGTCACCGCCTTCGGCAACCTGACCGGCGACGGCCGCTCCGACCTCCTCGCCGTCGAGAAGTCCACGGGCAAGCTGTGGCTCTACCCGGGCACGGCCGGCGGCCTCGGCGCCCGCAAGCTCATCGGCAGCGGCGGCTGGAACACCATGAACGCGCTGGTCGGCCCCGGCGACATGAACGGCGACAACCGGCCCGACCTGATCGCCCGCGAGGCCGCCAACGGCAGGCTCTGGTTCTACCCGGGCACCGCCGCCGGCGGCGTCGGCGCGCGCGTGCTGATCGGCTCCGGCGGCTGGAACGCGATGGCCTCGTTCCTCCCCCTGGGCGACCTCAACGCCGACGGCCGGAACGACCTCGCGACCCTCTCCAACAGCAGCTACGTCGGCGAGGGATGCCGGGGCGTGGGCTGTCTCGTCCTCTACCCCGGCAAGGGCACGGGCGCGCTCTACGCGGGCGCCCCGGAGGACGAGAACTGGATGCGCCTGAACGCGTTCTGATCCTTGGGCAAGGAGGGCCTCCACCCCGGCGGGTGGAGGCCCTTCGCGCGTCAGACGGCCGAGACGAAGGCGTCCCAGGCGGCGGGGGAGACCTCGAAGGAGGGGAGGGCGGTGTCTTTGGAGTCGCGGATGTGGATGGCGTCGGGGCGGGTGGCGACCTCAATGCAGTTGCCGCCCTGGTCGCCGCTGTAGCTGCTCTTGAACCAGTCGAGGTCGGTGCTCATAGCTCTCGTGCCACCTGTTCGATGAGTTGTACTGAGTCCTCCGGACTGAAGGCCTGCGCCCGCAGGGTGCTGTATCGGGCGAAGACATCCCCCACGTCCGGTTGTTCGCTGAGAAAGTACCTGCCGCCCTGTCCCTCGACATAGACGAGTTGGTTACGGCGCTGCTCGGTCTCCAGGAGGATGAAGGGCCCATTGAGCCCGGCGTGGGTCCACCGGTCCTCCGGCATCACCTGAATGGTGACGTTCCGCAGGTCAGCGCGCTCGCGGATGTGGAGCAGGTTCTTCCTGAGCACCTCCTCCCCGCCCAGCGGCTTGGTGAGCGCCGCCTTCTCAAGGACGAATGTCACCAGGGGAGCTGGTCTGCGGAAGAAGAGCTCGTGCCGTTTGAGGCGTGCGGCTACGGACGCCTCTATGTCGTCGTCCTCCAGAGCCGGTACGGCGCTGTGGAAGACGGCTCGCGCGTAGTCCTCGATCTGCAACGGCCCGGGGATCAGGTGGTTCTCGTACATGTGGATGCCCGCCGCCTTGGCCTCTTCCTCAAGGTAGTCCTCGAACCAGGCGGCCACACCACTCGTTGTCGCTTCCTCCGCCACCTTCAGAAGTGCACCTTGTGCACCGAGCATCCCGTCCGCCAGCTCGACGAATCTGCCCCTCGGACGCCGCTGCCCGCGCTCGATCATGGCCACCTGGGACTTGGAATATCCGGTCCTCTGGCCCAGAGCATCCTGCGAGACGCCCGCCCGTTCTCGGTAGAAGCGCAGCAGGGTGCCGAAGGCCTTGGCGGCGCCCACGTTGCCCGTGTTCTCTTTGTTCACACTCGACCTCCCCGAGTGCACAGTCCTGCACAACCCGACTGTGTCCCTGGTCACAGAACACCACGCCCCGTCACGCTGAGCGCATGAATCAGCGCAACTCGTTTGGTGACGCGCCCTCTTGGGTACCCGCGTCCGGTCATGCCCTCCGACACGCCGGGGTGCACTTCGACGCCGTGCGGATCGGGGGCTTCCTCGGTGAGGACGTGGCGTACCGGCTGATGTCGTTCACGGACTTCCAGGCCGGGCCGATCGTCCGGGCGGCGACGGGGGAGCGGAACCACTACTTCCTGCTCCCGCCGCAGACCGCCGCCGCGCACGCGTGGCCGGCCCCCGCGCGGGCGTTGAGCCGGAACGGGCGGGGTGAGGCGTTCGTCGGGATTCCGGCGCTGCACGGGGTGACCTGGCCGCTCGACTGGCGGTCCCGGCCGACGTTCGAAGATCCGTTCGTAGAGCCGGAGTTGTTGCATCGCACGGTGAAGTGTGCGCTACGGTAAGCACATCATCACGCTCCGTGAGAAACGGAGCGGTCCCCGGTGGTGCGGCAACACCATGACCCGGGGACCTTCACTCCAGTGGAAGCTAGAGGTCCACCAGAAATGCTTCGGCATGTTATCGCTCCCGTTCAGTCCTTCACGAGGGTTTCGAACGGTGTCGTGCGTCATCCGCGTCTGAACAGCGACGCGAAGCTCCTCCTCATCTACGTCCAGGGCCTCCCCGAGACCACGAGCGCCAAGCCGCTCGGGGAGCACGCCACCGACCTGGGCATGCGGCCCCGGGCGTACCACCGGGCGAAGGAGTGCCTGGTGGCGTGCGGGTTCCTGCACGAGTGGAAGTTCCAGAGCGGGCGCGGGTACTGGATGACCACGCAGCTGCTCTCCAACGTCACCCTGACGAGTGAAGAGGCTCGCGCGGCCCGGGACGGGATTCCGGCCGGGTCGCCGGATGTCGGTGAACCGGCCACCGGAAATCGGGAACCCCGGCGCGCCGGACCCCAACTACCGGTAGACGAAGACCTGGGTAGTAAGACCTCTCCCCACCCACCCACCGAAGAGCCGGCGCCGAAGCCGGAAGCGGACGATCCCGCTCCGGAAGCCCCGTCCGAAGCGGCTCCCGAAGTCGCCCAGGCCGAGCGCCTGTTGCTGTCGCTCCGGCACCAGAACCGGGATCTGCTGCTGGGTGTCCGGGAGGCCCGGGGGCTGGCCGAGGCGGCGGCGGAGTGGCTCCGGCGCGGGGTGTCCGCGGCGGACCTGCGGCACGCCCTGACGGCCCATCTGCCCCGGGGCGGCGTCCGGTCGGCGGTCGGGTTCCTGCGGCACCGGCTGACGGTGAAGCTCCCGGTCCCGCTGTCGCCGCAGGAACCGGAGGAGAGCCCGGCCGAGACGGCCCGGCCCGCCCTGGTCACCTGCGAGGGGCCCGGCGACGAGCACGTCTTCCGGCCGGTCGGCGACGAGACGCACTGCGGCGACTGCCGCATGGAACGGGCCCGCCAGGCGGCCGGATTCCAGCCCAAGGAGCCCGCAGAGCGGCCCTCCTGGCGCAGTCGCGTCGAAGAGGTGCTGGCCGATTCCGCTGCTGCCGCCGGGTGATCCCGGCCGTGGCCTGACCGGCCGGCGGTCAGACGTCCCCTTGGACGAGGGCGTGGAGGTGCTCGTCGTGCCACCCGTCCGCGTGGAGCAGGGCGCTGCGCATGGTGCCTTCGAGGGAGAACCCGGCCTTGACCGCGACGCGGCAGGACGCCGGGTTCGCCACGGAGTGACACAGCCGGAGGCGGTGCAGGCCGAGGTCGTTCAGGGCCCATGCGCTGACGCGTCGCGTGGCCTCGACCGCCACGCCGGACCCGCGCGCCGAGGGGAGGAGCCAGTAGACGATCTCGGCGCTGCCGCCGCTGAGGTCGATGTCGCCCCACCCGATCAGTCCGAGGGCCTCACCGCCCGGCCGTGCGATGGCCCAGATCGCGCTGAGTTCGGCCCTCCACCGCTCGTGCATGCGCTCGATCCGCCGGCGGGCGTCGTCCGGTGTCCCGACCAGCAGGCGGTTCCACTGGCGAACGTCGGGATCCTGGCCGGCGGTCAGGAGGGCGTCCGCGTCGGACAGGCGCCAGGGCCGCAGCTCCAGGCCGCACGGAAGTCCGAACACCGGCTGCTCCGCCTGGGCCATCCGGCCTGCGGGGACGACTGCGGGGACGAGCGAGTGGCGGATCATCGCCGCATCCTGGCACGAGCGGCACGCACGGGCTCGGCCCACCGCTTCCCGGCCGTCAGCCCGTGCGGCCTGCCCGCCGCTTGCGAGCCTGTCGCACGTCGCGGCGGACGTCGTCGTAGGCCATGCGCAGGTCGACGAACTCCAGGGCGTACCCCACACCGCGGGCGACCCACCCGATCGCCCTCACCAGCACCTCGTCCATGACGGCCTTCCTTCCCCCGCGTGCCTGTCACTCCTTCAGACTCGCTGGGGACGGGGAAGGTTGAGCCGTCAGCCCTCGCAGTCGGTCGGGGCCCCCGCCGCGTCCGCCGTCGCCTCGATGCCGAAGCCGGAGCCGGTGGCGAGTTCGGGCGGGAACGCGTCGCCCGCCGAGGTGAACGACTCGCGGGTGAGGGAGTGGACGGTCAGGACCGTCGGGGTGCCGTCCACGTCGCGGGTGAAGCACAGGTCGATCGTCTCCCCGTGGGCCGGGGGGCGGGTCCGTCCCGGGCGCCAGCCGTCGCGGGGCGCCGCCGTCCGGTAGTGCCGGAGCACCTCCTCCGGCGTGCCGGGGAAGGCGTAGGCGCGGTTCGCGTACACCCAGGCGTCGCCGCTGTCGTCCCAGCAGCCCGCGTCGACCTTCTCGTACCCCCGGGGCGGGGTGGCCTTCCCGGGCGGGTTGTCGAGGATCGCCAGCGCCCCCAGCGCCCGGACGCGCTCCTCGCTGCCCTCGCAGTCCTCGTACCCCGCGAGGGCCGAGCAGCCGGTGAGGCCACCGGCCGTCAGAGCGAGGGTGAGCAGCAGGGCCGTTCTCGTGCGTATCGGCAAGGCGGTCTCCCGTCGGGTGTCTGCGGCAGCGGAGAACGTACCGTCGTCCAGGGCCCGTCAGCCTCGCTCCAGCCGCCACACCCGGTCCTCGCCCGTCTCCGCGGGGGCCGTGGGCGCGTGGGCGCGACGGAGGCCGCCGTCGAAGCCGAGGCGGGAGGGGACGGCGGCGCTCGCGTGGTGGGCGACGTCGTGGACGATCTCGACGGCCGTCACGCCCGGCAGGCGGAACGCCTGCTCGACCAGGGCGCGGGCGGCGCGCGTGGCGAGGCCCCGGCCGGTGGCCGACGGGTGCAGCCAGTAGCCGATCTCGATCGTGCCGTCCGGGGTGTCGTCGAGCCGGTGCAGCCCGCAGGAGCCGACCATGGCCCCGTCGAGCACGATCGCGTAGCTGTACTGCTCCCCGCGCGCCCACAGCTCCGCCCGGCCAGTGAGGTACGCGGCCGCCGTCTCGGGGCCGTGCTCGGCGACCCACGGCATCCACGGGCGGAGGTGCTCCACCGACTCGTCCACGACCCGGACGTACTCCGGAAGGTCGGCCTCGCCCTCGTAGGCGCGGAGCGTGAGCCCGTCGGCCAGGTCGATGCGGGCGTCGGGGCCGTGCTCGGGCGGTGACAGGTCCATGCGGCGAGGATCGTGCGGGACGGTCACCGCGGCAACGGGATTTCGATGGGCGCGGGACCTCTCCCTGCGTACGCTCCAAGCCGGCCGTCGATCGGAGGAGAGACACCATGGGGGACGCGATGGAGCACGACGAGGGTCTGGTGCGGACGCTGCTCCACGACCAGCACCCGGACCTCGCGGAGCTTCCGCTCCGGCCGGTCCCGGGCGGGTGGGACAACCAACTGTGCCGGCTCGGTGACGAGTTGGCCGTACGGATGCCCCGGACCGAACGGGCTCCGGGTCTGCTGCGCAAGGAGCTCCGCTGGCTGCCGGACCTGGCGCCGTTGCTCCCGCTGCCCGTCCCCGTCCCCGTCCGCGCCGGGGAGCCGTCCGCGCGTTTCCCCGGGACCTGGACGGTGGTCCGGTGGGTGCCGGGCGAGCCGGGCGACGCCACCCCCGTCACGCGGGGCGGCCACGCGGCCGCCGTACTGGCGGGCTTCCTGCGGGCCCTCCACCGTGAGGCGCCCGCGGACGCCCCCGCCAACGCGGACCGGGGCGTGCCCCTCCAGGACTTCGAGGCCGGATTCGAGGAGGGGTTCGCGCTCCTGGCCGCGCACGCCGACCCGGTGGCCGTGCGGCGGGTCTGGCAGGACGCCCTCGCGGCCCCCGGCCCGCAGGGCCCGCCGGTGTGGCTGCACGGCGACCTGCACCCGGCGAACGTCGTCGTCGCGGACGGCACCCTCGCCGGTGTGCTCGACTTCGGCGAGCTCTGCGCGGGCGACCCGGCGACGGACCTCTCGGCGGCCTGGCTACTGCTGCCGGACGGCGCGGCCGAGCCGTTCCTCGACGCGTACGGGACGGCCGACCGGGCCACCGTCCGCCGCGCCCGGGGCTGGGCCCTGCTCCGCGCGGCCGGGCTCATCGCCATCGGCCGCGCGGGCGATCGCGGTCTCCCGGGCGGGAAGCCGACCTGGGGTCCGGCCGGCCGGGCCGCCCTCGCGCGCGTCCTGGCGGCGGCTAGCCCTTGCTGACCGCCGCCAGGATCTCCGGCAGGCGCTTCGCCGTGCGCGGGGCGCCCAGCTTGAGGCCCGCGAAGGTGAGGAGCGCGCCGTAGAGCAGGCCCGCCGGGAGGAGCAGCCACAGCAGCGACTGCTGGTCGGAGACGTGGAGGTAGACCGTCGCGGCGATGAGCGGGGAGCACAGCACACCCGCGACGATCATCCCGCCCATGATCGACATCCAGGCCAGGCCGCCCTGCCCCGGAGCGACGTTCTTGTAGCCGCTGTCCTGGGGGATCGAGTACGGGAAGCTCGCCGAGGTCAGCGCGCCCGTGCCGACCATCGCGCCGAGCAGGCCGAGAGCCAGGCCGAGGGCCTCGGGGAACTGCTGCCACGCGCCGAGGACACCGGCCGTCACGCCCGTCACGAAGACCGTGAAGGGCAGCGTGATCAGAAGCAGGGCCTGGGCCCGCGCCCGGAGTTCGGCGTACGCGTCGGCCGGGGTCGAGATGGTCTGCGCGACCATCCAGAACGCCGAGCTGTCCTGGCCGAACTGGTTGTACATCAGCATGCCGAGCATGCCGGAGGCGAAGCACGCGAAGTAGATCGAGCCCCCGCCCTGGAAGGCGTTGAAGAGGGGGACGATCAGGCCGATGGCCAGCGAGGTCACCCACGCGGCCTTCGTCTTCGGGTCGCGCCAGATGTACCGCAGGCTGCGCTCCATGACCGCGCCGGTGCGTCCGCCCGGCAGGATCCGGGCGATCAGCCCCGACCCGGCGGACTTCTCCTTGGCGCCCGCGTCCGAGGCCGCGCCGATCGTGGAGCCGTCCGGCTCGACCATCAGCCGCACCAGGCTCCGCTGCCACCAGTACACGAGCGCCACGAGGACCGCGACCGTGAGCAGCAGCCGGGCCGCCGCCACCGCGTAGTCGCCGCGGCTCGCGGAGTCGACCGCGCCGATCGCGGCGGCCGGCGGCAGCCAGCCGACGACGGCCGTGGCCGGTTCGAGGGACTCCAGGCCGCCCGACCGGCCGAGGCGCTGCGCCGCGAAGTTCACGAACTGCATGCCGACCGCGATGATCAGACCGCTCAGCAGGGCCAGGTCCCGGCCCTTGCGGGAGGTCAGGAGCCGGATGTTGGCGGCGGCCACGGCCCGGGACAGCGCCACGCACGTCACCACGGTGAGCGGGACGGCGAGGACGGCGAGGACGGTGGCGGCCGCGCCGTGCGCCACGGCCAGGACCGCGCCCACGACCAGGACGGCGGTCAGGACCGGGCCGACGCTCACGAGGGAGGCCACGAGGAGCGCGCGGACCAGCGGCCGGGGCTGGAGCGGCAGCATCACGAGCCGCGAGGGGTCGAGGGTCTCGTCGCCGCTCGGGATGAACAGCGGCATGAACGTCCAGGCCAGGGCGAGGGCCCCGGTGAGGAGGATCGCGACGGTGTCGGCGTCGTCGTTGCCCCGGAGCAGGACGAAGCCCAGCACTATGCCGGCGGCGAAGAACGCGCCGAAGACGATCGTCAGGATGTACGCGGCGGTCCGCCCGCCGGACTGCCGCAGCCCGTTCTTCAGCAGCGACAGCTTGAGGCGCACGAAGACGGACGTGAGCGACGGCGCGGGGGCGGCCGCCACGGGGGAGGCGGTGGCGCTCATCGCTGCGTACCGCCCGTGCCCGTGCCCGTGGCGCCCGAGCCGCCGCCCAGCCAGTCCAGGGAGTCCCCGGCCGCCGCGCGGCCGTTCGCGCCGACGAGCTCCAGGAACGCCTCCTGGAGCGAGGACGCCGAGCCCCGCACCTCGGCGAGCGGGCCCTGCGCCCGGATCTGGCCGCCCGCCATGACGGCGACCCAGTCGCAGAGCGACTCGACGAGCTCCATGACGTGGCTGGAGAAGACGACGGTCGCGCCGGAGGAGGTGTACCGCTCCAGGACGCCGCGGATGGTCTGCGCGGAGACCGGGTCGACGCCCTCGAAGGGCTCGTCGAGGAAGAGGACCTCCGGGTTGTGGAGGAGCGCGGCGGCGAGCCCGATCTTCTTCCGCATGCCGGTCGAGTAGTCGACGACCAGCTTGTTCTGCGAGCCGGTCAGGTCCAGCACGTCCAGGAGCTGCGCCGCCCGCTTGTCGACCTCGGCGCCGGGCAGGCCGCGCAGCCGGCCGCTGTAGGCGAGCAGCTCCCGGCCCGAGAGGCGCTCGAAGAGCCGCAGGCCCTCCGGCAGGATGCCGATGCGGGCCTTGACCTGCGCGACCGACTCGGGGTCGGCCCAGACGTCGTGCCCGGCGACGAGGATCCGCCCGTGGTCGGGCCGCAGCAGGCCGGTGATCATGGAGAGGGTCGTGGTCTTGCCGGCGCCGTTGGGTCCCACGAGCCCGATGAACCGGCCCGCGGGCAGCACGAGATCGATCCCGTTCACCGCGATCTGCTGGCCGAAACGCTTCCACAGCCCCTCGACGCGCACGGCGGGCACCGCACCTTCCCCCGGTGCGATGCCCGCCTTGTCGAATGCTCCGTCAAATGCCTGGTCAGGCATGGTCCGTCAACCTCTCGGTCGTCCCCGTACTTACGGGGACACCCTAAGGGCGAGACCGGCCGGAGCCCCAGGTCACTGCGTACGGCTCCTGGCCTCCGCCGCTTCCCGGCCACACGCGTACGCCAGCGCGCTGATCAGCTCCTCCGCGTCCGGCAGCCAGCGGTTCGCCGGAGTGGGGCGCCGCGCCCACTGCACCGCGCCGCAGCCGCCGATCCGGGTGGGCGGCGCCGCCACGTAGTGGCCCTCGCCGCGCGTGGTGAGGTCGATGGCGGCCGGGGCCCAGCCGAGCTTGCGGACCAGGTCCGGCACCTTGGTGGCGGCGCCGGGCAGGACGAAGAAGTACATCCGGCGGTCCGGGGTGCAGGTGACGGGGCCGAGCGTCAGCTCCATGCGCTCCATGCGGGCGAGGGCCAGGAAGCCGGCGGACTCGGACACCTCGATCGCGTCGAAGGTGCGGCCGGTCGGCAGCAGGATCGACGCCTTCGGCGTCTTCGACCACATCCGCCGCGCCCCCACCCCGCTCCCCGTCGCCTGGGTCGACCAGTCGGGCCGGACGGCGTGGGCGCCGGGCACGGCGCACTCGTCCGCGCCGCAGGAGCAGCGTTCCCTGCCCTCGGCGGCTTCCAGCCAGGTCCCGGGAAACACGTCCCAGTGCCGCTCTTCCGCGTACCGCACGGCGCTGTCCAGCAGCTGCTCACCCCGCTGCTTGGGGATCTGTGCGGCTTCCGTGACTCCCATGGTCTCTTCCACGGAGAGCACAACTCCCCCCGTCACCTGGGGTTACGGGCGTCGTGGCGGGCGTGTTGACGCATCGATCCTGCACGCGGGGCGCATCGGTGCACGGGCGGGGGCGCGCGGAGGGCCGGGAAGCGGGGGTGGGTACGGAGAGGTGGGGGGGCGTCGGCGGCGGGGGGTTCTTTCCGTGTGCCCGACGTGTCCGGTTTCGCGTGTTCACATCTGCATTGACGGCATATTCGCCGGGCATTGATCAGTTCTCTCGTGATCACCGCACGGCCTCAGGGGGTACTCATGGCAGCCAGGCCACTCGTTCCGCGTCAGCTCAACGAACGGCTCCAGGCGCTCATCCAGGAGGCCGGCTGCTCCAACGCCGGCCTCGCCCGCAGGGTCAACATGGTCGGCGCGGAGCGCGGCCTCGACCTGCGCTACGACAAGACGTCGGTGGCGCGCTGGCTGCGCGGACAGCAGCCGCGCGGCCGGGCGCCCGGGATCATCGCGGAGGCGCTCGGCCGCAAACTCGGCCGCACGGTCACCATCGACGAGGTCGGCATGGCCAACGGCCGGAACCTCGCCGCCGGGGTCGGGCTCCAGTTCGCGCCGACCGTGCCCGGCGCGATCGAGCAGGTCTGCGAACTGTGGCGCAGCGACGTGGGACGCCGGGACTTCCTGAGCGGCTCGACGGTCGCGGCCTCCGCGCTCGTCGAGCCCAGCAGGGACTGGCTGATCACGGGTCCCGACGCGCACGTGGCCCGGATGGCGGGGGCCCGCGTCGGGGTCGCGGACGTGGCGGCGGTGCAGGAGATGACGGCCGCGCTCGTCGACCTCGACCGGCGCTTCGGCAGCGGCCACGTGCGGCCGGTGGTCGTGCACTACCTCAACAGCGTGGTGTCGGGGATGCTGTCCGGCTCGTACCGGGAGGCGGTGGGACGCCGGCTGTTCGCGGCGGTCGCCCGACTGACCGAGCTCGCCGGATACATGGCGGTGGACACCGGCGAACCGGGGCTCGCGCAGCGGTACTACATCCAGGCGCTGCGGCTCGCGCAGGCGGCGGGGGACCGCGGGTACGGCGGCTATGTGCTCGCCGCCTCGATGAGCCACCTCGCGGCGCAGCTCGGCAACCCCCGGGAGATCGCCCAGTTGGCGCGGGCGGCGCAGGAGGGCGCGCGGGGGAAGGTGCCACCGCGCGCGGAGGCGATGTTCCTCGCGGCGGAGGCGCGCGGACACGCCCTGATGGGCGACGTGCGGGCCTTCGACTCGGCGGCGGGCCGGGCGGTGGAGGCGCTCGACCGGGCCGATCCGGCGGCGGGCGACGACCCGGCGTGGATCGCCCACTTCGACGCGGCCTACCTCGCGGACGAACTGGCGCACTGCCACCGGGACCTGGGGCAGGCGGAGGCGGCGGCGCGGGCGGCACAGGAGTCGATCGCCGGTCACCCGAAGTCGCGGGCGCGGCGGCGCGCGATCGGGCTCGCGCTGCTCGCCGCGGCGCAGGTCCAGCAGCGGGAGGTGGAGCAGGCCTGCCGGACGGGCACGAAGGCGCTCGAACTTCTGGGCACGCTGCGGTCGTCGCGGGGCGCGGAGTACCTGGACGATCTGAGGGAGCGCCTGGAGCCGTACGCGGGGGAGGCGGTGGTGCGGGAGTTCGGTGCGCGGATGGAGCTGTACGCCGCGTAGACGCCCGCGTCCGTTTCGTAAACAGCTTGTGTAACCGGTCTCACACGTGTGTGCGGAGCCGCGTCGGCACCCGGTAGCGTGAGCCGACGATTCCGTAGGTTGGTCCATCAGTGGGAGTCCCGGTGACGCAGAACGGACAGGGTCCGGAGCAGGGCGGCGGTCAGCCGTGGGGCGGCGCCTGGGGTCCCGCCGGCGGCCCGCCGGGCGGGCAGGCGCTGCCGCCCGCGCAGCCGCTGCCCCCGGAGGCGCCGCAGGCCGCCGCCGACATGCAGTCCACCCAGTACCTGCCGCCGATACCCCCGCAGCAGGCCCCGCCGCAGCCCGGCTACGGATACCCCGGGCCGGGTGCCCCGGCCGCCGCCGACATGCAGGCGACCCAGCACATCCCGCCGGTCCCGGGCGGGATGCCGCCGGTGCAGGGGATGCCGCACCAGCAGGGCGGGATGCCGCCGGTCCAGGCCGCCCCGCAGCCGGGGTACGGCTACCCGGGCCCCCAGGCCGCCCCGCAGCCCGGCTACGGCTACCCGGGCCCCGGCGCCCCGGCCGCCGCCGACATGCAGGCCACGCAGCACCTGGCCCCCGTGCCGCCGCAGCAGCAGCAGGGCGGGGGGTCGGCGACCCAGTTCCTCGGCACGGGCCCGCTCGCCCACCAGGGGCCCGGTCCGGCCGGTGCCTCGGACGCGACCCAGTACATCGCCCCCGTACCGGCGCAGACGCCCGGCGAGCGGCAGCCGCCCGCCGAGTTCGACAACCTCTTCCGTACGGAGGCCCCGCGGCCGCCCCAGCAGCCGCAGGGCTACCCGCAGCCGGGCCCGGCCCCGTACCAGCAGCACCACCAGCAGCAGCCTCCGCAGCAGCAGTTCGGGTTCCGGGACGCGTACTACGAGGACGAGGAGCCCGCGCCGCGCCGCAAGTCGCCGGTCGCGCTGATCGCCGCCGTCGTCGTCGGCTGCGCGGTCGTCGGCCTCGGCGCCGGGGCGCTCCTCAGCGGCGGCGACGAGAAGAAGGACCCCAAGACGAGCGGGGAGAACGTCGCGGCGAGCTCGGCCGCGCCCTCCGCCCCGGCCGAGCAGCCCGCGGAGAAGCCCGCCGACCCGGCCGAGCCGCAGGCGAAGGAGCTCAGCAAGCTCCTCGCGACGAGCAGCAGCAGCCGCGAGACGGTGATCAACTCGGTCGCGGCCATCAACCAGTGCAAGAACCTCGACCAGGCGGCGAGCGATCTGCGGGGCGCCGCCGAGCAGCGCCGGGGCCTGATCGCCAAGCTCCAGGCGCTGTCCGTCGACAAGATCCCGGACAACGCGGCGCTGACGGCGGCGCTCACCAAGGCCTGGCAGGCCTCGGCCTCCGCCGACGACCACTACGCGGCCTGGGCCGACCAGATGAAGGCGAAGAAGGCCTGCAAGGGCGGCAAGGCGCACTCGACCAGCCAGCGGAACGCGGGGGACGCGAAGAGCGGCGAGGCCACCGGGGCCAAGAAGACGGCGGCCGGGCTGTGGAACCCGACCGCCGCGAAGTACGGCCTGGAGAAGCGGAGCTGGACGCAGCTCTGAGCAGGCCCTAGGGGGCGCTGAGGACGGTCTCGCCGACGTCGACGAAGCCGGGCTTCTGCGCCACGAGCCGCCCCTGGCGCACCACCTGGAAGGTCACCTCGCGGTTGACGATCCGGGTGAAGCCGGGGGCGCCGAGCATGTCCTCGTACTTCCAGCGCAGGCTGGGGGTGAGGCCGCCGGTGTCGATCCGCTCGCCCCGGTCGAGGGCGTGGCTGATCCGCCCGGCCGTGATCGTGTCCTCGTCGAGTCCCTCGACGACCGCCTTGAGGACCGTGTACGCGATCCAGGTGGTCTGCACACCGGTGTCGGCCGGGTCGACGCGGTTGTCGGCGAAGGCGTGCTCCTTGATGACCTTGCGCATCGGGGCCCAGCTCCTGTCGCCGGCCTCCGGGTACCAGCCGGTGACGAACGCGCCCTCGAAGGGGCTGTGCGGGCCGCCGGTGCGGTCGATGACGGGCTGGTCGACGCTGCCGAGGACCGAGGAGATCCGCACCGCGCCGGGGTTGCCCTCCTGCTCGGGGAGCCGGCGGAAGGAGTCGAAGAAGGTCTGGGTGCGCTCGCCGAGGACGGCGGTCACGCAGCCCTTCTCGTCACCGGCCCGGGTGCGGGCGCGGCCGGCCTGCCGGGTGTACTCGGCGGCGTCCTCCATGGCCGGGATGTCGACGGCGCTGCGGTGACTCGCCCTGCGCAGGCCGGAGTTGAGGAGCTCGGGGAGTTTGTCCCCGGCGGTGGTGTCGGGGCGGACGAGGGAGACCCTCTCGCAGGAGTCGGCGAGCTGCATGCCGTGGCCGGCGACGAGGGAGGCCACGCCGCCGTTGACGGGGTACGAGAGCGGGCTCGTGAACTCGTCCTCGGCGATGCCGTAGCCGCCGATGTACGGGATCCCCGCGGCCTCCAGCGGGGCCATGAAGGCGCGGCCGTTCTGGCTGTACGAGCCGACGACGGCCACCGCCTTCTCGCGCACGGCACGGCGGGCGCAGGCGGCGGCACCGGCCGCGCTGTTCTGCTCGTTGCAGGTGAGGACGCGCAGCTCGTGCCCGTCGATGCCGCCCTGGGAGTTGACCCACCGGGCGTAGGTCTGCGCCATGGCGGGCATTCCGGGCATGTTGGTCGCGCGGGTCTGGTCCGGAGCCCAGGTCATCACCGTGACGGGCTCCCTGGAGCCCCCCGTGGCCCCAGGGAGCACGCCACAACCGGTGAGCAATGACGCTCCCGTCGCCGCGGTCGTGACGTACGCGAGGAGTGAGATCAGTCGCTTACCGGTCATGGGCATGCACATTTCCGCCTCATGGGTAACGCGGGAGTGAGCACGGTTCAACGAAGGGTGACGTGAAGGTGAATTACGGGGGTCGGCGACCGGATGGGGAGGGGGTGAGTCCGCTTGTCGGACACGGAACGTACGATCGAATCGTGTCCAGTCCAGTCCCCAGTCCAGTCTCCGGTTCGGTGAACTCTTCCCGTCGCGGCCGTCGCTCCTCCACCATGGGCGGCATGCCGCTCAACGACATGCCGTGGTGGCGCTGGCGCAGCAACGTGCGCTCGGCGCTGCACATGCTCTCCGACCCCGGATTCCACGAGACGACCTGGCTCACCGGCCAGGAGGGGTACGGCGACGTCACCGACGCCGTCTACCGCCTCGTCGAGGACACCTGGCTCGACAACTGGTCCGCCGAGAAGTACGTCGGCTCGATCTTCCGGGACTCCGGCGAGGCCGCCCTCGTCGACGTCGCCGTCCTCCGGGTGCTGAGGATCATGCACCAGGTGGGCCCGGACGCCCAGGTCTCCGCCTACCTCCAGCACCCCGGCTGGCCCGAGGCCGTACGCGCCGCCCGCGAGGCACACGTACGCCTGGCGCACGCCGACGGCGAGGACCCCGACACGCCCCCGCGCTCCCTCGACGTGCTCCATATCATGACCCGGTCCTGAGCCGTTCCGCCTGGCGGACGGTCGTCCGTCCGGCGGGACGTCTGTGGCAGGCTGACGGGATGACCGACCAGTACGTCCTCACCCTCTCGTGCCCCGACAAGCAGGGCATCGTGCACGCCGTGTCGAGCTACCTCTTCATCACCGGGTGCAACATCGAGGACAGCCAGCAGTTCGGAGACCGTGACACCGGTCTCTTCTTCATGCGGGTCCACTTCTCGGCCGAGGCCCCGGTGACGGTCGACAAGCTCCGGGCGAGCTTCGCCGCCGTCGGCGACGCCTACGCCATGGACTGGCAGATCAACCGGGCCGACCAGCCCATGCGGGTCGTGCTCATGGTCTCCAAGTTCGGCCACTGCCTCAACGACCTGCTGTTCCGCTCGCGGATCGGCGCGCTGCCGGTGGAGATCGTCGCGGTCGTCTCCAACCACACCGACTTCCAGGAGCTCGTCGGCTCCTACGGGATCCCCTTCCGGCACATCCCCGTCACGAAGGACACCAAGGCGGAGGCCGAGGCCGAGCTCCTCGACCTCGTCCGCTCCGAGAACGTCGAGCTGGTCGTCCTCGCCCGCTACATGCAGGTCCTCTCCGACGACCTGTGCAAGCAGCTCTCCGGGCGGATCATCAACATCCACCACTCCTTCCTCCCCAGCTTCAAGGGCGCCAAGCCCTACCACCAGGCGCACGCGCGCGGCGTGAAGCTCATCGGCGCGACCGCGCACTACGTGACGGCCGACCTCGACGAGGGCCCGATCATCGAGCAGGAGGTCGAGCGGGTCGGCCACGAGGTGACGCCGGACCAGCTGGTCGCGACGGGGCGGGACGTGGAGTGCCAGGCGCTGGCGCGGGCCGTGAAGTGGCACGCGGAACGCCGCATCCTCCTGAACGGCCGCCGCACGGTCGTCTTCGCGTAACCCCTCCACGAGCCCGCGCCCGACGCCCCGCGTGGACCGGTCGCCCACGCCCGTGTGGGCCCGCCGCCGCTGCCCGTGTGGGCAATCGTCCCGCTGGGGCGGGACGGGTGGGCACACGGGACGGCGCGCTTAAGCGGCGCCTCCGCGTTCCGCGCCTGGACCCGCACCACCAGGGCGCTGTCACCGGCGGTGCGGGTCCGGGCTCAGCAGCCTCTGGCGCCGGCAAGGGCGCCGTTCGTTGTGCCCACCCGTTCCGCCCCGGCGGAACGCATGCCCACAACGGGCGGGTCCGGGCTACAGGCGGCTCAAGGAGGCCGCGGCCGACAGCACGTCCCGGATCGCCTCGCGGTCGCCGTCCTGGCCCGCCGCCGCCTCCTCCGGGGTGATGTGCCCCGCCACCAGCTGGCAGAACTCGACCCCGTCCATCGCCACCTGCGCGACCGCCCGGTCCGGTGAGCCGACCGCCGCCGGCGAGTCCAGGGCGATGTACCAGTGGCCGCCGCCCGCGCCCTCGACCTCCAGGTGGAGCGAGCGGCCCGCCGCGCCCGCCGCGACGAGCTCCTTGGCGGGGCCCGCCAGACCCGTGCGGCGGCGGTTGGCGAGGGCCGCGGGGAGCAGTCGGGCGGCGAGGTCGATCATGCCGTGCAGGTGCGGCCCGCTGGGCGGCGCGTACGGGTAGGCCACCGCGGTCGCGATGTCGTCCGCGTGCAGCCAGCACTCGAAGGCCCGCTCCAGGAGGGAGTCCTGGAGCGGGAGGGCGAAGTCCTTGTACGTCACGGTCAGGTCCGCCACCCCGCGCCCCGCGAACGCGACCGTGCGGATCAGCGTGTGCGACTGGTCCCGCCACGGTCCCCGGAGGGAGCGGTTCGGCGGCCGGTCCAGGGCCGACCAGAACGCCTCGGTCCGCTCCGTCGGGGAGAGCTCCGGGACTCCGGAGCCCAGCGGGTCGTCGAGGCCGAGGGCCGCCGACACCAGGCCGTCGACCGCGAAGAGGTGGCCGATGACCGCCGCGACGGTGGCCTTGCGGCGCACCACGCGGTTCTCCTCGTACCACTTGAGCCGTACCGGCGCGTGCCACTCGGACTCGCCGATGTCCCGCAGGAGCGCGTCGAGCCGGGCGGTCTCCGCGTCGTAGGGCGTGACCCAGTCGGGGACGGGGATGCGGGCGGGCCGGCGGCCCAGGCAGTTCTCCAGGACCCGGGAGCGGAGCAGCGGGTCGAGGTCCAGGTCGCGGTCCTCGTGGAGGAGGGCGACGGCGTCGCGGAGCCGGAGGGCCTCGTCGGCGCAGGGCGCGCAGCCGGTGAGGTGGTCCTCGACGGCCCTGGTCTCGCCGGCCGAGCACGCCGAAAGTGCCCAGGCCCCGAGCAGGGACTTGAGCACGTCGTGGGTGAGGTCCGGTACCTCGGGCTCCTCCGCGTCCACGCCCGGTTCCTCCGCCTCCTCCGGGGGCCGGGCCGTCAGGTCCGCGTGGTCGTCGGCCGACCGGCGCGGGCCCGGTATCCGGGGTGCGCGGGCGACGTCGTCGGCCTCGCCGTCCGGCGCGGTCACAGAGCCCGTCCGTAGCCCGGCGGCGAGGACCCTTCGAGCGGCCGGGCGTTCGCGGAGGAGAGCAGCTGGAGGCCGAGCCGCAGGCGTCGGCGGGCCTCGTCCTCGGTGACGCCGAGGTCGGCGGCGGTCTGGCGGTAGTCGCGCCGCTGGAAGTACGCCAGTTCGAGGGCGTCCCGCAGCGGGGCGGGCATGGAGGTGACGATGTAGTCGGCGCGGGCGGCGACCGTGGCCCGCCGCACCTTCTGCTCCAGCTCCTCGACGGAGCCGAGTCCCGTCTCCGCGTACGCCAGGGCCTCGGCCTGCCGCAGCCGGTGCACGGCCTGCCGCTGGGTCAGCTTGGCGACCCACGCGCGCATGCTGCCCTGCTTCGGGTCGTAGGAGTCGGGGTTCTCCCAGATGTGGCCGAAGACCTCGCGGGTGACCTGGTCGGCGGCCGCGTCGTCGTCGAGGACCCGGTGGGCGAGGCTGTGCACCAGGGCGGCGAACCGGTCGTAGAACTCGCCGAGGGCAGCGGCCTCCCCGCGTGCCAGCCGCTGCTGCATCCTGCGGTCCCAGCGCGGTGGTGTGTCCGTCGCCATGAGGCCCTCCGTCCCGGTTCTCCTCCAAAGTAGTGCGCCGCTGCGACAACGCACTCCTGTTTGCCGCAAGTGCGCCCTTGACGCGGATACGGATGGTAAGGAAAGCGTCATCCCTCGCGCAGGAGGTTTCGCGGCGCGTCGAGGGGGGAGGCGGCGGATGTGACGACGATCGAGGTCGACGAGGACGAACACGGCCCCTGGACGGTCTTCCGTGTCCAGGGCGAGCTGGACCTGGTCACCTCCCCCCGGATACGCCGCCGTGTCCACGACGCCGTCGCGGGCGGCCGTCACGACCTGATGATCGACCTGACCGACGTGCGGTTCTGCGACTCCAGCGGCGTCGGCGTGCTGATCGCCTCGCGCCGGCTGCTCCGCTCCTGTGGCGGGCGGCTGCGGCTGATCCTCCCCGAGGAGCGGGACGACCGTCGCGGGCACGTCGACCGGGTGCTGTCGGCGCTCGGTGTCCGCCGTCTCTTCGACGTGTACGAGGACCTGCCGGAGGCCCTCACCGGGGCGTGCCGAAGCGCTCCCTGAGCCGGTACTTGAGCACCTTGCGCAGGGTCTCGTTGCGGGGGAGCGCGTCGACCACCTCCAGCTGCTCCGGCAGCTTGTGGACGGAGAGCCCGGCCTCCCGCAGGAAGGCCGTGACCTGGGGAAGGGCGAGCGGGGCGGCGCCCGGGGGCTGTTCGACGACGGCGCAGACGCGCTCGCCGCGCTCGGCGTCGGGGAGGCCTATGACGGCGGCGTCGCCCACGTCCGGGTGCCGGTGGAGGAGGTCCTCGATCTCCTTGGCCGAGATGTTCTCTCCCTTGCGGATGATGATGTCCTTGATCCGGCCCGTGAGGACGAGGTGGCCGCTCGGTGTGAGGTGCCCGACGTCGCCGGTGACGAGGAACCCGTCCTCGTCGAACGCGGCGGCGGTCTGTGCCGGGTCCAGGTAGCCCCGGCAGACGGCCTCGCCGCGCAGCCGGACCTCGCCGTCGCCGGTGATCCGGATCTCCATGCCGGCGGGCGGCCGGCCCTCGGTGGAGGCGAGGTTGTCGACGGTGTCGTCGGGGGCGCCCATCGTGATCATGGGGACCTCGGTCATGCCGTACCCGTGGGTGAGCTGGCAGCCCAGCTCCTCGCGCACCGCGTGGTAGATCTCGGGCGGTTTGGGCGCTCCTCCGCCGGCGAGCAGGCGGAGGGTGGGGATGACGGGCTTCCCGGGCTGCTTGCGCTGCTCGGCGAGGAACATCGAGTAGAAGGCGGTGGAGCCGCCGGCGACGGTGACGCCGTGCCGGTTGTACTCGTCGAGGGCCTCCGGCAGCGCGAACTGCTCGAACATCACGGCCGGGAACCCGTACAGCAGGAGCATCACCGTGTAGTCGGGCCCGGCGATGTGCGCGTACGGGAAGGCCATCGAGCCGACGTCCCGGTCCGTCAGGTGCAGGGCGTGGGCGAGGCAGGAGCCGCCGGCGAGGAGCGAGCGGTCGGTGTGCAGGACGCCCTTGGGGTCGGAGGTGGTGCCGGAGGTCCAGTAGATCCAGCGGACGTCGGTGCCGGAGGCGGGCGGGGGAGGCAGGACGGCGGGGTCGCCGTCCGGAAGGTCCGCGTAGGCCTCGAAGATCCCGCGCGCGCCGAGCCCGCGCGCCATCTCCGCATGGTCGAATCCACGCCAGGTTCCGGGGACCGCGAAGTACTCGGCCCCGGACTCGCGGAGCGCGAATCCGACCTCCTTGTCCCGGTAGAAGGGGATCACCGGGGTCTGCACGGCGCCGAGGCGGGCGAGCGCGAAGGAGAGCACGGCGGTCTCGATGCGGGTGGGCAGCTGCCAGGCGACGACGGTGCCGGGGCGCACCCCCCTGCCGTACAGACCGGCGGCGCAGCGCTCGGCGCGCTCGCGCAGGCCCTCGAAGGTGAGGACGCGGTCGCCCTGGAGGAGGACGGGCCGGTCGGGGGTGAGGGCGGCGCGGCGTTCGACGAGCTCCCAGAGCGTGCGGGACTCGCCCAGGGCGTGTGCGGTCTCGTTCATCCCGTACTCCTCCTGGCTGACGTTCCGTCAGATGGTGCGGTGAGCGTAGAGGTCCGGCGCTTGTCGGTCCAGGGGTCCGGGGCTAGCCTGATCCCGTCAGATCTGACGGGTCATCAGAAACGGGAGAAGGCTCCATGCCGGAACTGCCCCGCATCATCAGCGTCGACGACCACGTGATCGAGCCCGCCCACCTCTTCGAGACCTGGCTCCCGAAGAAGTACCGCGACCGCGGGCCCCGGCCCCTCACCGCCGGCATCGGCGAGCTCGCCTACGTCGCCGGGAAGTACCAGATCACGATGGACCCCGACGGCCCGCCCACCGACTGGTGGATCTACGAGGACCTCAAGTTCCCGTACAAGCGCAACATCGCCGCCGTCGGCTTCGACCGCGACGACATGACCCTGGAGGGCATCACCCGCGAGGAGATGCGGCGCGGCTGCTGGGACCCCAAGGCCCGGCTCGCCGATATGGACCTCAACCACGTCGAGGCCTCCCTCTGCTTCCCCACCTTCCCCCGCTTCTGCGGCCAGACCTTCGCCGAGGCCCACGACAAGGAGGTGGCCCTCGCCTGCGTCCGCGCCTACAACGACTGGATGGTCGAGGAGTGGTGCGGCGACAGCGGCGGCCGGCTCATCCCGCTCTGCATCATCCCGCTCTGGGACATCGGCCTCGCCGTCGCCGAGATCCGGCGCAACGCCGCCCGCGGCGTCAAGGCCGTCACCTTCTCCGAGATCCCCACCCACCTCGGCCTGCCGTCGATCCACTCCGGCTACTGGGACCCCTTCTTCGCCGTCTGCCAGGAGACCGGCACCGTCGTCAACATGCACATCGGGTCCAGCTCCCAGATGCCCGCCGCCTCCCCCGACGCCCCGCCCGCCGTCCAGGCCTCCCTGAGCTTCAACAACGCCATGGCCTCGATGATGGACTTCCTCTTCAGCGGCGTCCTCGTGAAGTTCCCCCGCCTCAAGCTCGCCTACAGCGAGGGCCAGATGGGCTGGATCCCGTACGCCCTCGAACGCGCCGACGACGTGTGGGAGGAGCACCGCGCCTGGGGCGGCGTCCGCGACATCGTCCCCGAGCCGCCCTCCACCTACTACTACCGGCAGATCTTCTGCTGCTTCTTCCGCGACAAGCACGGCATCGCCTCGCTCGACGTCGTCGGCCGCGACAACGCCACCTTCGAGACCGACTACCCCCACGTCGACTCGACCTTCCCGCACACCAAGGAGGTCGCCCTCGACCACGTCCGGGGCCTCGACGACGAGACGGTCTACAAGCTCATGCGCGGCAACGCCGTCCGCATGCTCGACCTGGGGATCGTCTGATGGACCTCTCCTGCACCGACGAGGAGGAGGCCTACCGCGCCCGCCTGCGGGAATGGCTCGCCGCCACCCTCCCGGGACTCCCCGAGCGGCCCGACCCGCTCGACTGGCCCGCCCGCCGCGCCTACGACTGCGGCTGGCAGCGCCGCCTGTACGACGCCGGATGGGCCGACACCCACTGGGACGCCTCCCCGACCCAGCGCCTCATCTTCCTGGAGGAGACCGAACGCGCCGGCGCGCCCTACGTCGGCGCCAACTTCGTCGGCCTCCTGCACGCCGGACCCACCGTGGCCGCCGAGGGCACGGCCGCCCAGCGCGCCCGCTGGCTGCCGCCGATCCTGCGCGGCGACGAGGTCTGGTGCCAGGGCTTCAGCGAGCCCGACGCCGGATCGGACCTCGCCTCCCTGCGCACCCGGGCCGTCCGCGACGGGGACGCGTACGTCGTCACCGGACAGAAGATCTGGACCTCGCACGCCGAGGTCGCCGACTGGTGCGAACTCCTCGTCCGGACCGACCCCGAGGCGCCCTCCAAGCACAGGGGCATCACCTGGCTCGCGCTGCCCATGGACGCGCCCGGCGTCACCGTGCGGCCCCTGCGCACCCTCGCCGGATCGACCGAGTTCGCCGAGGTGTTCCTCGACGAGGTGCGGGTGCCCGTCGGGAACCGCGTCGGCGACGAGAACGACGGCTGGCGCGTCACCATGGTCACCCTCTCCTTCGAACGCGGCACCGCCTTCGTCGGCGAGGTCGTCGCCTGCCGCCGGCTCCTCGGCGAACTCGCCCGCACCGCCCGGAAGAACGGCACCTGGGACGACCCCGTCCTGCGGCGCCGGCTCGGCAGGCTCTCCGCCGAGTTCCAGGCGCTGTGGCGCCTCACACAGGCCGACGTGAGCGAGGCCCAGGCCACCGGCGGGGTCCCCGGCGCCGGCGGCTCCGTCTTCAAACTGCACTACTCGCACGCCCGCCAGGAGCTGTACGACGCGGCCGCCGCCGTCCTGGGCCCCGACGCGCTCGACCTCGGCCGCGACTGGACCCTCGACCGGCTGTCCTCGCTCTCGTACACCATCGCCGCCGGCACCTCCCAGATCCAGCGCAACATCGTCGCCGAGCGGATCCTCGGCCTGCCGAAGGGACGGTGACCCGTCATGGACTTTCGCCTCACGGAGGACCAGCGGGCGCTGCGGCGAGGCGTACGGGAGCTTCTCGCGGGCCGCTTCGACCGGGAGGCGCTGCGGGCGGCCGTCGCCGCGCCCTCCCCGTCCCTGGACAGGGGGCTGTGGAGGGAGCTGGGCGCGGCCGGGTTCTTCGCGCTGCGGCTCCCGGAGCCGGACGGGGGCGTCGGGCTCGGGCGGCCCGAGGCCGTCCTCGTCTTCGAGGAGGCCGGGCGGGTGCTGCTGCCGGGGCCGCTCGTCGCGACGCACCTGGCCGCCGGGACCGTGCCGGGGGCGGCGGACGGGTCCGTCGTGGTGACCTCCGCGGCGGAGGGCCTGGTGCCGTGGCTGGACGAGGCCGATGTGGTCCTCGGCGACGTCACCGGGGCCGTGCCGATGCGGTCGGTCGATCCGCTGACGCCGCTGCACCGGGTGCCGGCGTCCGGGGAAGCGGCGCCGGAGGCGGTGGGGGAGACGGCGGACGCGGTGGCGGACGCGGTGCTCCTCACCGCCGCCGAGCAGGTCGGCAGTTCCGCCGCGACCACCGACGCGGCCGTCTCCCACGCCCGGACGCGGTCCCAGTTCGGTCAGGTCATCGGGGGGTTCCAGGCCGTGAAGCACCTCTGTGCCGGGATGCTCGTGCGGACCGAGCTCGCGCGCGCCGCCGTGTGGGCCGCCGCCGTCACCGGGGATCCCGTCGAGATCGCCGGGGCCAAACTGCTCGCCGACGAGGCGGCGGTCGGCAACGCGCGGGACTGTCTCCAGGTGCACGGCGGGATGGGCTTCACCTGGGAGGCCGACGTGCACCTGCATCTGAAGCGGGCCTGGGTGCGGGCCGAGCTGCGGATGCCGGCCGCCCGGGCCGAGGAGGCGGTCGCCGCCGGACTGTAGCGCTGAGCGCGCGAGGCGTCACGGAATGTCGATATCGGGTTGTGTCCTTCGGCGGGGCCGTCACGGCCCGGAGTCGGCCTCCGCCTCCGGTACGCTCCGTGGGATGCGCGTGCTCGATGGCCCGGATCGTCCCGGTGTCGCCCCTGGGGCGGCCCCGCGACCCGGACTGCCCGCCGCTCGCGCCCGGCGTTCGACTCCCCGCAGCGTGCGTCGCACAGTATGGACCACGCGTACTCCTTCGCGCTGGAATATGCCCGAAGCGCTTGTTGCGGTGACTGTACGTCAACCATGCTGTCCCACAAGGAAATCACGTTCCGTAAAGGTGTGTCCGCCGGTTCGGATGGTGTGAGCGGTGCAGGTGCTTCAGGTTCAGTTGGAGGTCGGGCCGGACCCGGCCGAGGTGGGACGAGCCCGGAGGTGGGCCCGGTCGCGGCTCGCCGGCTCGGGCATAGGGGACGACGAGCCGCTCACCGACACGCTGGTGCTGCTCATCTCCGAACTCGTGACCAACGCCGTGGTGCACACCGGCTGCCCGGCCGTGCTGCGGATGCTGTTCCCCGCGGAGGGCAGCGGGGTGCGGGTCGAGGTCGCCGATGCGAGCGACCGCCCGCCACGGCCCCGGCACGCGGAGGGCGACGACACCAACGGGCGCGGCCTGGAGCTGGTGGACGGCCTCGCGGACCGGTGGGGCTGGCAGCCGGAGGGCGTCGGCAAGAGCATCTGGTGCGAGGTCGACCGGGTCGCGCCCGTGACGCCGTTGCCGGTGGTCCGGTCGCCCGGACGGGTGCACTGTTGACGATTCGTTCCGTTTTGCCCACTCTGGGGTGAGCGATTCGTGGCGAGGGGAGCCGAGGGCCGTCGCCCTCGGCCTGTGCGGGTCGCGGCCGGGTGGCGGCGGGCCGTGCCGTGCTCGGGGCGCGTGCGAGCGCGCCGCCGCCCGCGCGAGTCCCGCGCGTCCTGCGATGTCCGGGGCGTCCGGGGGGTCCGTGACGTCGTGGGATGTCCGTGACGTCACGGGAGGTACGGGGTGTCCGGGGTGTCCGGGGTGTCAGAGGATCGCGACCGGGGCCACCGGTGTTCCCGTGCCGCCGACGAAGGGCTCGGGCATCGCGGAGAGCAGGAAGGCGTAGCGCCCTTCTTGTGCACAGGCTGTGGACAGAGACTCCAGATTCCAGTTCTGCCCCTGGAGCATGCCCATCTCGACCAGATCGAGGGCGTGCACGGGCAGCCAGAGGTCCTCGATCTCGGGCGGGAAGATCTCGAAGGTGAGCGTGTCGTTGGCGACGGCCGCGACGTCGTGGGCGTGGAACCACTCCGGGGTGCGCACCGAGAGGCCCGGTGACGGGAAGGCGTACCCGTGCCGGTCCCCGGCCAGGTACAGCTGGATCTGCCCCGTCCGTACGAGCACGACGTCCCCGGCCCGTACCGTCACGCCGCCGAACTCGGCCGCCTCGTCGAGGTCCTCGGGCGTCACGGCGTGGTCGCCCGGCAGCCGGTCGACGCCCTTCGCGGCGGCGACGTCCAGGAGGACCCCCCGGCTGACGATGTGACGGGCCGTGTGGATGCCGCTGAACGCGGAGCGGCCGTGCGGGGTGACCGAGGCGGCGGGGCGGCCGTTGTAGATGCGGCCCGAGTGGGAGACGTGCGTCAGGGCGTCCCAGTGGGTGCCGGCCTGGAGGCCCAGGGTCACCGCGTCGTCGCTGGTGGCGACCGTGCCGGGGCCGAAGATCTCCTGGTTGACCTGGACCATCACATGGAGCGGGTTGACCCGGCCGGGGATCATGCCGGTCTGCACGCCGTCCTGCTTGAGGTCGACGGCGAGGGGGACGCGCAGACCGGTGCGGACGGTCGTGGCGGCCTCCCGCACGACCTCGTCCGTGACGAGGTTGAGCGTGCCGATCTCGTCGTCCTGGCCCCAGCGGCCCCAGTTGTTGACGCGCTCGGCGATCTCGTGGAAGGCGGCGGGAAGAGACATCGGGGCCTCCGGGGTCTTGTTTTCCGGTATCTGACGGACCGTAGAATCCTGACGACGAACGAATCTAACGGACCGTCAGAAACTGCGGGAGGGGCCGGGCATGGGGAACTTCTTGGCTGGCAAGGTCGTCGCCGTGACGGGGGCGGGGCGCGGCATCGGCCGCGCCGTCGCCCTCGCGTGCGCGGCGGAGGGCGCGAAGGTCGTCGTCAACGACTACGGCGTGTCCATCGAGGGCGGCGAGCCGACCTCGGAGGTCGCCGCGTCCGTGGTGAAGGAGATCGAGTCGGCGGGCGGAGCGGCGGTGGCGGTCGCCGACGACATCTCCACGATGGCCGGCGGACAGCGGATCGTCGACGTGGCCCTCGCCGAGTACGGGCGGATCGACGGGGTCGTGTGCGTCGCCGGCATCCTGCGCGAGCGGATGCTCTTCAACATGTCCGAGGAGGAGTGGGACCCGGTCGTCGCCACCCATCTGAAGGGCACCTTCACCGTCTTCCGGGCCGCGTCCGCGGTCATGCGCCGGCAGGGCACCGGCACGCTCATCGGCTTCACCAGCGGCAACCACCAGGGGTCCGTGGCCCAGGCCAACTACTCGGCGGCGAAGGGCGGCATCATCTCGCTCGTCCGGAGCGCGGCCCTTGGCCTCCACAAGTACGGCGTCACCGCGAACGCCGTCGCGCCGGTCGCGCGCACACGGATGTCCGCGAACGTCCCCATGGAGCTCAAGGAGATCGGCGAGCCCGAGGACGTCGCGGCGCTCGTCGTCTACCTGCTGAGCGAGCGGGCGCGCGAGGAGCGGATCACCGGCCAGGTGTACACGATCGCCGGGCCGAAGATCGCGGTCTGGGCCCAGCCGAGGGAGCTGCGCGCCGGATACGCGGAGGGCGGCGCGTGGACCCCCGAGCGCATCGCGGACTTCCTGCCGGGGACCGTGGGGACCGACCCCATGCCGATGCTGGCCCGCCTGGAGGAGATGGCCCGGGCCGCCGCCGCGGGCGAGCGCCCCAACGCGGGGAAGGAGAACGGATCGTGAGAGGCGTCGTCTTCGACGGGAAGCAGGTCCGGGTCGTCGACGACCTGGAGGTGCGGGACCCCGGCCCCGGCGAGGTGCTCGTGGCGATCGCCGCTGCCGGGCTCTGCCACAGCGACCTGTCCGTCATCGACGGGACCATCCCGTTCCCCCCGCCCGTCGTCCTCGGCCACGAGGGCGCCGGGGTCGTCGAGGCCGTGGGCCCGGGCGTCGGCCACGTCGTGCCCGGGGACCACGTCGCCCTGTCCACGCTCGCGAACTGCGGCGCCTGCGCCGACTGCGACCGGGGCCGGCCGACGATGTGCCGCAAGGCCATCGGGATGCCGGGGCAGCCGTTCTCGCGCGACGGGCAGCCGCTGTTCCAGTTCGCGTCGAACTCGTCCTTCGCGGAGCGGACCGTCGTCAAGGCCGTGCAGGCCGTGAAGATCCCCCGGGACATCCCGCTGACCTCCGCCGCCCTCATGGGCTGCGGCGTCCTCACCGGCGTCGGAGCCGTACTGAACCGGGCGAAGGTCGCCCACGGCGACACCGTCGTCGTCATCGGGACCGGCGGCATCGGTCTCAACGTCCTCCAGGGCGCCCGGATCGCGGGCGCGCCGACGATCGTCGCCGTCGACACGAACCCGGACAAGGAGGAGGTGGCCCGGCGGTTCGGGGCGACGCACTTCCTGACCTCCACCGACGGCGTACGGGAGATCCTGCCCACCGGCGCCGACCACGTCTTCGAGTGCGTCGGCCACACGGGCCTCGTCCGGACCGCGATCGACCTCCTCGACCGGCACGGCCAGGCGGTCCTGCTCGGCATGACCGCGCCGAAGGCGGAGGCGAGCTTCCCGCCCGCCGCGATGTTCCTGGACAAGTCGATCCTGGGCTGCCGGTACGGCTCCTCGCGCCCCCAGAAGGACATCGCCCTCTACGCGGGGCTGTACCGCTCCGGAGCGCTGCTCCTCGACGAGCTGGTGACCCGGACCTACCCCGTGGAAGACTTCGCCCGCGCGGCCGAGGACGCGGAGCGGGGGAAGGTGGCGCGGGGGGTGCTGACCTTCTGAGCGGGACGCGCGTTCCGCGCGGGTGGCCGCCTCAGGCGGTGGCCGTCCCTCAGGCGGACGGCGCCCCTCAGGCGGAGGCCGCCCCCGTGCGGAAGGTGCGGCGGTAGGACGTCGGCGTCACACCGATCGCGCTCATCAGGTGCACCCGCAGCGACTGGGACGTGCCGAAGCCGGCGTCCTGGGCGACCCGGTCCACCGGCAGGTCCGTGGACTCCAGGAGGTGCCGGGCCCGCTCGACGCGCTGCTGGGTGAGCCACTGGCCGGGGCTGATGCCGACCTCGTCGCGGAAGCGGCGCGTGAAGGTGCGCACGCTCATCGCCTCCTTCTCCGCCAGGTCCCGCAGCTGGAGCGGCTCGTGGAGGCGGGCCAGCGCCCAGGCCCGCGCGGTCGTCGTGGTGTGGGTGCCGGCCTCCGGCAGGGGCCGCTCGATGTACTGGGCCTGGCCGCCCTCCCGGTGGGGCGGGACGACCGTCCTGCGCGCCACGTCGTTGGCCACGGCCGTGCCGTGGTCGCGGCGCACGATGTGCAGGCACAGGTCGATCCCCGCGGCGACTCCGGCCGAGGTCAGGACGTCGCCGTCGTCGATGAAGAGGACGTCCGCGTCGACCCGCACGGTCGGGAAGAGGCGCTGGAAGTGCTCCGCGGACGCCCAGTGGGTGGTGGCCGGGCGACCGTCGAGGAGGCCCGCGGCGGCCAGCACGTACCCGCCGGTGCAGATGGCGACCAGTCGCGTGCCCGGCCGGATGCGCGCGAGCGCCGCCGCCAGGTCCTCCGGGAGCCTGCCCTCGTCGTGGACCGGTCCGAGCTCGTACGAGGCGGGCACCACGACCGTGTCGGCGGTGGCGAGCGCCTCCGGGCCGTGCTCGACGACGATCGAGAAGTCGGCGTCCGTCCGCACCGGACCGGCCGCCGGGGCGCAGGTCACGATCTCGTACAGCGGCCGCCCGTCGGGGTCCTTCGCGCGGCCGAAGATGCGGTGCGGAATGCCCAGCTCGAAGGGCAGGATGCCGGGCAGGGCGAGAACGGCGACGCGGTGCGGCGACGGCACGGGCAGCGCCCCCTTCGTAAATTCAGTGGTGGTCCAGACCACACGCTGGTAGCTCTACTTGTCCGTGACGGACAACACGTACAAGTCTGAGGCCACCGGGCTGATTCCCGCCCCGGTCGAGCCGCCCGCGCTGTGGAACCGTAACTTCCGGCTCTTCTTCGTCGCCCGGGGCGTCGCCGTGTTCGGCGAGGGCATGGTCCCGGTCGCCTTCGCCGCCGGACTCCTCGGGGCCGGCCACTCCGGCTCCACCGTCGGCTACGCCCTCGGCGGCTGGACGGCCGCCTTCGCGACCTTCGTGCTCTTCGGCGGCGTCCTCGCCGACCGGTTCACCGCCCGCCGGATGATGATCCTCGCCGACCTGCTCCGGCTGCCCGGAGCCGCGGTCCTCGCCGTCTCCTTCACCCTCGGCAGTCCACCGCTGTGGACCGTGTACTCCCTGTCCGTGCTCAGCGGCGTCGGCGCCGCCCTCTTCCAGCCCGGCGTCGCCTCCACCATCCCCCGCATCGCCCCCGACGTGCAGCGCGCCAACGCCGTCCTGCGCGTCGCCGAGGCCCTCATGACCATGGCGGGACCGGCCGCCGCCGGCCTGCTCGTCGCCGTGTGGAACGCGGGTGCCGCCTTCGCGGTCAACGGGGTCACCTTCGCCGTCAGCGCCGTCTGCTTCCTGCTGATGCGCCTCGCCCCGATCCCCTCCGACACCGCCCGGCGCGACTCACTCGGCGCGGAACTCGTCGGCGGCTGGCGGGAGTTCCGGTCACGGAGCTGGCTCTGGGGCGTCATCTCCATCTGGACGGTGTACGGACTGACCGTCGCAGGACCCATGGTGCCGCTCACCGCGAGCCTGGTCACCGAGGACCACGGCTCGGCCGCGTACGGCGTGCTCATGGCCGTCAACGGCGCCGGCAGCGCCGTCGGCGGCCTCCTCGCGATACGGCTCCGCCCGCGCCGGCCCCTCGCGGCGGGCGCGGTGGCGCTCACCGGCCTCCCCGTGAACCTGCTCCTGCTCGGCCTGGGCGCCCCCGTCGCGGCCCTCGGCGCGGGCCAGTTCATCGGCGGGGCGGCCTTCGCCTTCTGGCTGGTCATGTGGTCCACCTCGGTCCAGACGCACGTCCCGCAGGAGGCCCTCAACCGGATGCACGCCTACGACGTGGCCGGCTCGCTCCTGATGATGGGCGTCGGCCGCACCCTGTCGGGTCCGGTGGCCGCGGCGGTCGGCACGGAGACGGTCCTGCTCACGGGGGCGGGCATCGCGGTCCTCGTGGTGGCGGCGCTGCTGGTGGTGCGACCGATCAGGACCCTGCCGAGGGCCTGAGCGGACAGGGCCGTGTCCCGATCCTTTGGAAACCTGTCATTCGGGCCAATGGTCGGGCCCGGGGCGGACCGGGATGCTCAATGGCATGGCCCAGACAACCGAGACGGTTCCCCTCGCCCCCGCGGGACAGCCCCGCACCCCCCGCGTCCACCGCGCCTGGTTCGTCGCGGCGGTCACCTTCGTCACGATCATCGGCGCCGCGGCCTTCGCCTCCCTGCCGGGCCTGCTCATCGAGCCGCTGCACGGGGAGTTCGACTGGTCGCGGGGCACGATCGGCTTCGCCGTCTCGGTGAACCTGGCCCTCTACGGCCTCACCGCCCCCTTCGCCGCCGCCCTCATGGACCGCTTCGGCATCCGGAAGGTCGTGGCGGTCGCCCTCACGATCATCTCCGCCGGATCGCTCCTCACGGTGTGGATGACCGCGGCCTGGCAGCTCGTCCTCTACTGGGGGGTCCTCGTCGGCCTCGGCAGCGGCTCCATGGCCCTCGCCTTCGCCGCGACGGTCACCAACCGCTGGTTCGTCGCCCGCCGCGGCCTGGTCACCGGCATCCTGACCGCCGCCGGCGCCTCCGGCCAGCTGATCTTCCTGCCGCTGCTGTCCTGGCTGGTCGAACACCACGGCTGGCGCCCCGCCGCGGTGACGGTCTCCCTGGCGGCCCTCGCCGTCGTCCCCTTCGTATGGCTGCTGCTCCGCGACCACCCCGCGGACGTCCGGCTCGCCCCCTACGGCGGGGAGTACGCCGACAAGCCCGCCCCCGTCACCGGCGCCGCCCGGCGCGCCGTGACCGTCCTCCTCAAGGCCGCCCGCACCGGCCCCTTCTGGCTCCTCGCCGGCTCCTTCGCGATCTGCGGCGCCTCGACGAACGGCCTGGTGAAGACACACTTCGTGCCGGCCGCCCACGACCACGGCATGCCCGTGACGGCCGCGGCCGGACTCCTCGCGGTGATCGGCGTCTTCGACGTCGTCGGCACGATCGCCTCCGGCTGGTTCACGGACCGCTTCTCCCCGCGCCGCCTGCTGGCCGTCTACTACGCCCTGCGCGGCGTCTCCCTCCTCTTCCTCCCCATGCTCCTGGCGCCCTCGGTCCACCCCCCGATGCTGTTCTTCATCGTCTTCTACGGGCTCGACTGGGTCGCCACGGTGCCGCCGACGATCGCCCTGTGCCGCGAGCACTACGGCGAGGACTCGGCGATCGTCTTCGGCTGGGTCCTCGCCTCCCACCAGGTCGGCGCGGCGGCGGTCGCCTTCGCGGGCGGGGTGGCGCGGGACGTCTTCGGCACGTACGACGTCGTCTGGTACGCCTCGGGCGCGCTGTGCGCGGCGGCGGCGCTGATGGCCCTGGTGATCCGCGTCCCCCGCACACCGGACGCCCTCCCGCCCACGCCGTGACGCCACCGGCGCCCGTCCGTACCCGCGCCCGGCGGGGCGGTGCCCCGCTGCCCGTGTGGGCCTCCGCCCACGCCCGTGTGGGCGCCTCGGGCCGCTGCCCGTGTGGGCAATCGTCCCGCTGGGGCGGGACGGGTGGGCACACGGGACGGCGCCTTCTCGCGGCGCCTCCGCGTCCCGCGCCTGGACCAGCACCACGTGCACGCCGCACCAGGTGGTGCGGGTCAGGGCGCGGGAGCCTAGGCCCGGCACGGGGCGCCGTCCGTTGTGCCCACCCGTTCCGCCCCAGCGGAACGATTGCCCACAACGGGCGGGGCGAAGGTCCACAACGGGCGGGGCGAGGCCCGGGACGGGCGGCTACGGGGTGAAGGATCCGAAGCGGCCCTGGTGGAACAGGAGAGGGGCGCTCTCCCGCTCCGCGCCCAGGCACTCCACCCGCCCCACCACGATCAGATGGTCCCCGCCCGTGTGGACCGCGGTGATCGCGCAGTCGATCCAGGCGGGCGCGCCCGTCAGCCGGGGGGAGCCGGTGGCCGGGGCCGGGGTCCAGTCGACGCCGGCGAACTTGTCCGCGCCGCTGACCGCGAACGACCGGCACAGCGGGCCCTGCCCGGCGCCGAGGACGTTGACGCAGAAGGTCCCGGCCGCCGCGATCCGGGGCCAGGTCGTCGAGGTCCTGGCGACCATGAAGGCGACCAGGGGCGGGTCGAGGGAGAGGGAGGCGAAGGACTGGCAGGCGAAGCCGGCCGGTCCGTCCGGGTCGAGGGCCGTCACGATCGTGACGCCGCTGGCGAAGTGCCCGAGGACCCGGCGGAACTCGCCGGGATCGACGGGCGCCCGCTCGTCCTCCCGGACCGCGCGCAGGGCGGGCCGGGGCAGTGGTTCGACGGCCGTCGGTGCACCGGCCGCTCTCAGGTGTCGGACGGCGGTGGCCGCCATCCCCGCGTGTCCCATCACACCGTCCATTGAAACTGACGATGCGTCAGATAGGAACCCCTCGGGGACGACGACCACGCCATCCGGTCCGCGGTCAGCAGTCAGCGGTCAGCGGTCAGGCCGCGACGGCCCCCGTCGCCACAGCCGTCGGCGGCCCTGGACACGCCGAAGACCGGGCATCCGCCCCCACCACCGGTGCGAGCGGGCGCGCGGCTATCTCCCCTCGTACCGCGCCTCCCGCCGCTCCACGAAGCTCGCCACCCCCTCCTGCGCGTCCCGCGTCGTCATGTTGATCTCCTGGGCCGTCGCCTCCGCCGCGAAGGCGGCCGAACGGTCCACGTCCAGCGACGCGTTCACCAGCTGCTTCGTCAGGGCCAGGGCCCGGGTCGGGCCCTGCGCGAGGCGTTCGGCCCAGTCGCGGGCCGTCTTCGCCAGCTCGTCCGCGGGGACGACCCGGTTCACCAGGCCCATCTCCTTCGCCTCCGCCGCCCCCACCGCGTCGCCGAAGAACATCAGCTCCTTCGCCCGCCGCGGCCCGATCAGCCGCGGCAGCAGGTACGCGCCGCCGCCGTCCGGGACCAGGCCCCGCCGTACGAACACCTCGATGAAGCGGGCCGAGTCCGCCGCGAGCACCAGGTCGCAGGCGAACGCGAGGTGCGCCCCGATCCCGGCCGCCGTCCCGTTCACCGCCGCGATCACCGGTTTCTCGCAGTCCATCACGGCGCCGATGAAGCGCTGCGCGCCGAGCCGGATCATCCGCGCCACGTCCCCGGCGACCCGGTCGCCGGTGGACGGCGCGCCCCGCAGGTCCGCGCCCGCGCAGAAGCCGCGCCCGGTGGCCGTCACCACCACGCAGCGCACGTCAGGATCGGCGGACGCCTCCGCGAGGAGGGCGATGATCCGCTCCCGCTGGTCCCAGGTGACCGCGTTCATCGCCTCGGGGCGGTTGAGGGTGATCCACGAGACACCGTTCTCGACGGTGTGCAGCACGTCGGACACAGGAGCTCCTATCGGCAGACCGCGAGCGCGTCCAGGGCCACCGCCCCCTGCCCGCGCGGCAGCACCATCAGCGGGTTGATGTCGAGTTCGGCGAGGTCGCCGTCGAGTTCGAGGGCCATGCGCTGGACCCGGAGCACGACCTCGACGAGCGCGTCGACGTCGGCCGGCGGCGCGCCCCGTACGCCGTCGAGCAGGGCCCGGCCGCGCAGTTCGTCGAGCATCGACCGGGCCTCGTGCTCGCCGAACGGCGGGACGCGGACGGCGGTGTCGTTCAGGACCTCCACCAGGACCCCGCCGAGACCGACCGTGACCGTCGGCCCGAAGAGCTCGTCGTGGGTCACGCCCACCACCATCTCGACCCCGCGCCCGACCATCTGGCAGACGAGGATGCCGTCGAGGTCGATCTCCTCGAAGCGGGCGATGTCGGTGAGCTCGCGGTACGCGTCGCGGACCTGGCTGGCCGAGGTCAGCCCGACCTTCACCAGGCCCAGTTCCGTCTTGTGGGCGAGCTGGGCGCCGGAGGCCTTCATCACGACCGGGTAGCCGACGAGCCCGGCGGCCCGGACGGCCGCCGCGGCGCTGGTGACGAGCTGCTCGCGCGGCACCCGTATCCCGTACGCCCGCAGCAGCTGCTTCGCCGCGTGCTCGCTGAGCCGCCGGCCGGGCCGCAGGAGGGCCTGCGCCTTGCGGAGGGACGGGGAGGGGGTGCGCGGCGCCTCGTCGAAGGGGGAGCGGTAGGCGGCGGTGAAGCGGTGGTGGTCGAGGTAGGCCTTCACGGCCCCGATGCAGTTGGCGAAGGTGCGGAAGGTGGCGACGCGCGAGGAGCCGAGGAGGGTCGTGCGGTACGCCTCCTCCGTGCCGACCGGCGAACCCCACACCACGCACACCAGCTTGTCCGTCGCCTCGGCCGCGTCGACCAGGTCCTGGGCGAGCTTGTCGCTCATGGGCGGGAAGGGGCCGGTGATGGGACAGATGAGCACCCCGACCGACGGGTCGGCGAGGATCGCGTCGATGATCTTCCGGCCGCGCCAGTCGCCCACCGGGTGTCCGCCGTTGTCGACGGGGTTGGCGACGTTCAGGTACTCCGGGATCCACTGGTGGAGCTCGTCCTGCTTGGCCTGGTGGAGGGTGGGCAGTGCGAGCCCGGCCGCCGTGGCCAGGTCGGCGAAGTGCGCCCCCGTACCGCCGGAGATGGAGTAGACGACGACCCCGTCGGCCTGCGGCCGGCGCGCGCGGGCGAGGAGCGCGGAGGTGTCCTGGAGCTGGTCGAGGCCGTCGACCCGGATCACCCCGTACTGCCGCATGGCCGCGTCGACGACCCGGTCGGCGCCGGTGAGCTTGCCGGTGTGGGAGGCGGCGGTGCGGGCCCCGGTCTCGGTGCGGCCGACCTTCACGGCGACGACCGGGACGCCCTCGCGCGCGGCCCGGTCGGCGGCGAGGAGGAAGGACCGGCCGTCCTTGAGCCCCTCGACGTAGCAGGCGATGGCCCCGACCTCGGGGCGCCCGGCGAAGTACGAGAGGAAGTCGGCGGTCTCCAGATCGGCCTCGTTGCCGGTGGGCGCCCAGTGGGAGAGGCGGACGCCGAGCTCCTGGAGGGTGAAGACGGGCCGCCCCTGGTGGCCGGACTGGGTGATGAGGGCGACGGCGGGGCCCTGGAGGTCGTCGCGGAAGCGCTCGAAGGCGTTGAGGTTGGTGTTGGGGCCGAGGAGGCGGAGCCCGGAGCGGCGCACGGCGGCGGCGAGGCGTTCCTGCGCGGCGGCGCCGGCCTCTCCGGTCTCGGCGAAGCCGGAGGCGAAGGCGACGGCGAACTTCACCTTGGTCTCGGCGAGTTCCTCGATGACGGGCAGCGGGTCGGCGACGAGGAGGACGGCCAGGTCGACGGGTTCGATGAGCGCGCCGACGGACGGGACGCAGTCGATCCCGAAGACGCTCGTACGGGTCGGGTGCACGGGCACGAGCCGGGCGCCGACCCGCTCGGCCCAGGCGAGGAGCTGCCGGGTGATGCCGGTGTTGGGGCGGCCCTCGGCGTCGGAGGCGCCGACGACCGCGACGGACTCGGGCCGGAAGAACCGGTCGAGGTCGGGGACGGGGGCGTGCAGCGGCCGTCCGCTGACGTCCACGTCGCCGGCGACGGCGGTGACGCCGTGCACGGTGTCCCTCGGCGTCTCCCCGCAGGCGACCACGCGGGCGCGGAGATCGTTGGTGAAGGTGCCGTGTGTCGATCCAAGCATGTGTGTGTCGCCCGCCCTTCACCCATCCGTATACACCTGACGATCAGTCAGATTACAGAACTGACGCTCAGTCAGGAATGGGTGTGCGTGCGAAAGCGGGATCCGGCCGCCATCCGGGGGTGTGCGTCCGATCGTCCCGGCGCCCGCCCGGGACCGGAAGGCTTCGTACAACCCTTCGGTGCGCCGGGCCGTCTCACCCCTGGACAGCGCTTGCCCGCGTCCGCCGCCACCGCCCTGGGGAGACCTTGAACCGCACCAGCCGCACCCGCACCACCGGACCGCGCGGCCGCCGCCGCGCGCTCGGCACGGCCCTGGCCGTGCTGGCCTCGTCCGCCGCGCTCGCCGGCGTCACGGCGGCACCCGCGCAGGCCGCCGGCGTCACGCCGAAGCCCCGCGCGGTCTTCACTGAGTACAAGGACGTCGACGGCGTCCGCCACAGCAGCATCGTCACGGTCAACGCCGACGGCGGCGACCGCCGCGTCCTCGTGCCGAGCGGACGCGGACTCCCCGCGGCGGAGATCACCGGAGTCACCTACTCGCCCGACGGTCTGCGGATGGCGTTCATCAGCAACGACGGCTACGGCGACATCTGGGTCGCCGACGCCGACGGCAGGAACGCCACCCCCGTCCGCATGGACGTCGACGAGCCGGACGGCTGGCTCGACGGCCTCGACTGGACGCCCGACGGCAGGCAGCTCTACCTGAGCTTCCGGGGCAAGCCGGGCCACGACCGGCTGCGCATCATGCGGATCAACCTCGACGGGACCGGCCTCGACTACGTCTTCGCCACTCCGGAGCGGACCTGGGACACCCAGGTCGACGTCGCCTGGGACGGACGCGTCACCTTCCTGCGCGGCAGTACCGTCCACGTCTGGGACCCGCGCAAGGGCGGCGCCCCGCAGCCGCTCACCCAGGGGCTGCACCCGACGTTCTCCCCGACCGGAGACCGGATCGCCTTCGCGGCCTACGTCGACGGGTCGTACGACGTCCGCGCCCGCGTCCTGGACGGCGGCGGGGAGTACTCGCTGACCCGCGACCAGAACGTCATGTTCCCCGAGTGGTCCCCCGACGGCTCCCTCGTCGCCTACCTCTCCGGCGGCACGGAGCAGCAGGCCACCGTCAGCGCCTCCGCCGCGCCCGGCAGCACCCCCAAGGTTCTCTCGGCCCCCGGCACCACCGCCTCCGACCTCTCCTGGGTCACCCCGCGCGGCTGGAACCCCCACGGCACCTTCCGCCGCGACTACAGCGCCGACGGCCTCGCCGACCTCTTCGCCTCGAACGCCGCGGGCGACCAGATCTTCTACGCGGGCACGGGCATGGGCGTCCTCGAACCCGGGCGGAAGTCCGGCTGGGGCTGGAAGGGCTACCGCTTCACCGCCGCGGGCGACCTCGACGCCGACGGCCTGCCCGACGTCATCGGCCAGGCGCCGGACGGCGGTCTCTGGCTGCTCCCCGGGGAGAAGTACTCCGGCTGGCTCGGGAACAAGGTGCGGATCGGCACCGGGTGGAAGGACCTCCGGCTCACCGGTGTCGGCGACATCACCGGCGACGGATTCCCCGACGTGCTGGCGATCGACCCCGCGGGGATCCTCTGGCGGTACGCGGGCGACGGCCGGGGCGGCCTCCAGGCGCGCGAGAAGGCCGGTTGGGGCTACGGCGGTTACCGCCTCACGGGAGTCGGCGCGCTCTCGGCCAACGGCTACCAGTCCTACCTGGGCCAGGCCCCGAACGGCGACCTCTACCGCTACGAGCGCGGCGGCCGGTACAAGATCGGCCACGGCTGGAAGGGCCTGAACCTGACCGGAGCCGGCGATCTGGGGAGGGACGGCACGCCCGACGTGATCGCGATCGACGCCGCCGGTGTCCTGTGGCGGTACGACGGTGACGGCAAGGGCGGTCTGAAGCCCCGGGTCAAGATCGGCTGGGGCTGGAAGGGCCTCAGCGCCTTCTGACCGGTCGCGCCGGGCCCTGACCGGTCGGGTCGGGCCCCGGGGCTGGCAGGCGCCCCGTCCCGGGTCTCCCGTGGCGGGGCGCCGCCGCGCCCGCCCGGGTCCGGCCGTCAGCCGGTCTTCGTCCGCGCGATCCGGCGGGCGATCCGCTCCGCGTCGAGGGCCATCTCGCGGAACATCCCGCTGATCGGGTTGGTGAACCCCGTGAAGTACAGCCCCGGCGCCTCGCGCGGGCTCCGCGCCCCGTGCGCCACCGGCAGCCCGCGCCCGTCGAGCACGTCCAGGTGCCCGAGCAGCGGCTCCAGGGCGCGTCGGTAGCCGGTCGCCGCGATCACCGCGTCCGGGGCGATCCGGCTGCCGTCCGCGAGGAGGACCTCCCCGCCCTCGAAGCCCTCCACGGCCGCAACGACCTCGACCTTCCCGGCGCGCACCGCGTCGACCAGGCCGACGTCCTGCACGGGGATCGCGCCCTCCCGCTGCCGGGTGGCGAGGCCCTTGTCCGGCCGGGGCAGCCCGTGCGCCGTGAGGTCCGGCGCGGCGAACCGGGCGAGCAGCGCGCCCATCCCGTCGACCACCGCCACCGGCAGGCGCCGCACCAGGATGCCGGAGCGCTGGGCGGGCCAGCCGAGCGTCGTGCGGCGCACGAGGTGCGGGACGGTCCGCACCGCGAGCCGCACCCGGGCCGCGCCGCCGTCGGCCAGGTCGGCGGCTATCTCGGCGCCGGTGTTGCCGATGCCCACGACGAGCACGTCCCTGCCCTCGTACGGCCCGGGGTTCCGGTACGCGCGCGCGTGGACGAACTCGCCGTCGTACGTGCTCCGCCCCGGCCACTCGGGCAGGTGCGGGGTGTGGTTGTAGCCGGTGGCCACCACCACCGCGCGCCCGGTGAGCCGCCGCCCGCCGGTGGCGTGCAGGACCCACTCCGCGCCGTCCCGCTCGATCCGATGGACCTCGACGCCGGTCACGATCTCCAGCTCGTGCTTCTCCGCGTACGTCTCCAGGTAGCGGACGACGTCGGCGCGGGCGACCCAGCGGCCTGAGGAGCGGGGGATCTTCAGGCCCGGGAGTGCGGACAGCCGCCGGGTGGTGTGCAGCCGCAGCCGGTCGTAGTGCGCGCGCCAGGAGGCGCCGACGGCCTCGGACTTCTCCAGGACGACGGCCCGGACGCCCCGCGCGCGCAGGGCGGCGGCGACGGCGAGCCCGCCGGGTCCGCCGCCGATGACGTACACGGGGTGGACGGGAGGTGCGGGGGGTGTGATGGCCATGAATGCTGAGCGTAATGACGTGTACACGCAGTGGGTCTCGGGCGAGAGGGGATTTCGGTTGCGAATCGGTCACGCGGGGGCGCCGGTCGGCCCGCGCCCGCCCCTCGCGACCGGGGCTGCCCGGCCCGCGCCCACCCCTTGCGGCCGGGGCCGGTCTGCGCTGAACTGACGTACCGTCAGATCACCTTCACCGGGAGGGTCCGCATGCAGACCGTCTGGCTCACCGGCGCCGAATGGCTCGCCGTCCTCCGCATCGGCCTCGGCCTGTGGTGGCTGGAGAGCTGGCGCCACAAGGACAAGAAGGGCTGGTTCGAGCGCGGCACCGGCATCGCCTGGGCGGCGGACGTCGCCGGCAAGCACAGATGGGCCGCCGTGAAGACCGGCTTCGACACCGTCGTCGCCCCGCGCCCCAAGCTCATGGCGTACGTCGTCGTCTACGCCGAACTCGCCCTCGGCCTCGGCCTGATCGCCGGCTTCCTCACCCCCGTCGCCCTCGTCGGCGGCCTCCTCCTCAACCTCCTCTACCTGGTCCTGATGATCCACGACTGGGCCGAGCAGGGGCAGAACGCGATGATGGCGCTCATCTCCCTCGTGGCCCTCCTCGCCCTGTCCTGGCAGACCTGGTCCCTCGACTCCGCGATCGGACTCTTCTGATGACGGCCACCCCGGCGGCGAACCTCCCGGACGTCGACGCCTTCACCCGCCCCTACTGGGACGCCGCCGCCGAAGGGCGGCTCCTGCTGCGCCACTGCGCCGCCTGCGACCGCGCCCACCACTACCCGCGCGAGTTCTGCCCCTACTGCTGGAGCGAGGACGTCCGCTGGGAGCGGGCGAGCGGCCGCGCCACCCTCTACACCTGGTCCGTGGTGCACCGGAACGACCTCCCGCCCTTCGGCGACCGCGTGCCGTACGTCGCGGCCGTCGTCGACCTCGCCGAGGGGCCGCGCATGATGACGGAGGTCGTGGGCGTGCCGGAGGAGGACCTCAGGATCGGGATGGAACTGGAGGTCGCCTTCCGCCGGGAGGGGCCGGACGGGGACGTCGCCGTCCCCGTCTTCGGCGCCGCTCAGACGGGCGAGACGTTCCGCCAGAGCTGACGGAGATCGCCCGCGTCGCAGGTGGACATCATCATGAACGGGGGCCCGGCCACCAGGCACTGGCCGTTGCCCACGTTCATGAGGGTCCGCCCGTTGGCCGTCGTGGCCTGGATGCGCCACGACTGGTCGCTGGAGCCGTCGCAGGCGGCGGCGGTGCCGCCGACGGTCCCGTTCGGGTCGAGGCAGTGGCCGCTCTGCCGGTTGACCAGCCGGAAGGTGCCGTTCGCGCCGGCCTTGTACGTCCAGCCGTACCAGACGGGCCTGCCGCCCTGCGCCGAACCGCAGTCGTAGGTGTTGACGAAGACGCCGTAGCCCGCGTTGTACTCGCCCATGCAGGTGCCGTCGGACGCGTTCTTCAGGGAGTACGTCCCCGTGGGCGTCGAGCTGGTGGGCGGCGGAGGAGCGGGCGCGTGGGTCGTCGGCTTCGGGGTGGGACGGGTCGTGGTGCCGCCGGAGGAACCGGAGCCGGAGCCCGAGCCGCCGCCGGAGCTGGAACCGGAGCCCGAGCCGGAGCCGCCGCCGGAGGAGCTCGCACCGCCGGACGTGGTGGTCCCGCCGCCGGAGGACGTACTCGAACCGCCACCCGTCACGGAGCCGCCCCCGGCGTCGCCGGAGCCGCCGGACAGCGTGCCGCCGCCCCCCGCGACGCCGCCGCCGGAGGCGTCGGCGGGCGGGGCGGTCGACCCGGTCGGCGGCTTCTTCGACGGCTTCCCGGACGGCTTGGCCGAGGGCTTGGCCGACGGCGTCCCCGTCCCCGTCGAGGGCGGTACGGAAGCGGGCTGCGAGGCCACCGAGGACGGGGGCGACGAGGCCTCGGGGGCGGCGCCCAGACGGCCGATCTCGTACGGGCCGAGGGCGACGGTCAGGGTGGTGCCGGTCGCCACGACGACGGGCACGGCGAACATCACCAGCTTGTTCCGCCGCCACCGGGGCGTGTCGGGGGCCGCCTGACCGGTGACCGCCAGCGGGTCGGGGGAGGCGGTCGCGGGCTCCTTCGGGGCCTGCGGGGTCAGCGCGGCCGTCGCCACGTCCCGGGCCGGATCGGTCCGCTCCAGCTCTTCGAGCTGCTCGGCGGTCGGCGCCCCGGCGGCGAAGGCCGCGCGCGCGGCGATCCGCGCGGCGACGGCCTCGGGCCAGACGGCGCCCGCCGCGCCCTCCTCGGTGAGCGCGACCAGCTCGTCGGCCGTCGGCCGGTCCGCCGGATCCTTGGCGAGACACTTCCGTACGAGCTCCGCGAGGTCGGGGTCGCCCTCGGTGAGGCGCCCGAAGTCGGGCTCGCCGTGGACGACCCGGTAGAGGAGGTCGGGCCCGGAGCCGTCCCCGAAGGGAGGCCGGCCGTTCGCCGCGTACAGGAGCAGGCTGCCCAGGGCGAACACATCGGCGGCGCCGGTCAGCTGCCGGTCGGCGACGGCCTGCTCGGGCGCCATGTAGGCGGGCGTGCCGATGACCATGCCGGTCTTGGTCAGCCGGCTCTGGTCGGCGGCGCGGGCCACGCCGAAGTCGATGAGCGAGAGGCCGCCGCCGGTCAGCATCACGTTGGACGGCTTGAGGTCGCGGTGCACCATGGCGGCGCCGTGCACCACCCGCAGCCCGGCGGCGGCCTCGCGGAGGAGCCGCCACAGGGCGCCGCCGGAGAGCGGACCGGCGTTGAGGCGGATGGCCTCGTTGAGGGTGATGCCGGGGATGAACTCGGTCGCGAACCACGGCGGCTTCGCTGTGCGGTCGCTCGCGAGGAGCCTGGTGTTGGCGCCGGCCGGCAGCCGGGCCAGGTTGTCGAGCTCGTGCCCGAAGTGGCTGAGGAAGTCGGGGTCCTCGGCGAGCACGGGAAGGACCCGCTTCACCGCCGCGAACTTCCCCGGGACGGCGCCGAGATAGACCCGCCCCATGCCGCCGGACCCGAGCACACCGAGCAGTCTGAACGCCCCGATCTGACGAGGATCGCCCGACTCCAGCGGCATTGCCCCGCTGCCGCGCAAACTGTCCGAACTCGATTGGTCTTCCGGTTCCCCCTGCATGGGCCACACAGTAACGGAGCGGGTGTACGACCTGAATGGAGGTCAAGTGGTCGTTGCGAGGCTGTTGTTGGGGGAGCAACGGAAGGTGAGCGTCCTGGGATTCCGGTGGCCGTTCGGGTGCGGTCCCACCAGAAGTCAACGAAGCAGCCCCACCCCCAGGGCCCCACGCCCCCCCGGGCCGCGCGCTACCGCGCCCAAGGCGCGGACAGCAGGTCGGCGACGCTGCGCCGGTGCCTGCCCTCCGGGGCCTCTCCCGCCGCCTTCCCCAGCGCGATCATGGACACGATCGCCCAACCCGCGCTCGGCGCCAGCTCCTTCGTCAGTCCCTCCAGGTCGAAGGCCCGGAACTGGTGCGACGCGAGGCCCAGCGCCTCTGCCTGGAGCGTCATGTGGGCGACGGCCTGGCCCAGGTCGTAGTCCGAGAACTCGGAGTACAGCAGCTCCGAGTCGCCCACATGCCGTTGCGTCAGCGTGACGACCAGCAGCCCCGCGTTCGTCGCCCACCGGGCCGAGCTGGGCGCGAGGTGGCGGACCACCCGCTCGTGGCCCTCCTCGCCCGGCCGGCTCGTGAAGAACCCCCACGGCTGCGAGTTCCCGGCCGACGGCGCCCACCGCGCCGCTTCGAGCAGCAGACCCAGGGAACGGTCGTCGACGGCGCCCGACGGGTCGAACTGGTACGGGCTGAACCGTCCCGCCAGCAGGGGATGGATGGCGCCCGACCGTTCCGGATCACGTTGCATGTTCCGGCCAACCCCCCTGCCCCACAGGCCTATTCCGCCGGCCCCCGTCCAGGGGGGATTCCATGATTCCGGGGTGGGGCCGCCCCCACCCCCGGCCGGGGGGGCGGGGGGGGGGCCGCCGGCCCCCCCCCCCCGGGGCCGGGCCGCCCCCAGCCCCACCCCCACCCCCACCCCGATACGGGTCGACCGCCCGAGCCGGGGAGCCCCCCC
>NZ_JBHWFF010000022.1:95796-101292 GCF_042733785.1 Streptomyces sp. NPDC059695
TACGTGTCTCCCACCCCCCCACCCCCCCCCCCACACCCCCCCCCCCGCCCCCGCCCGGGGGGGGGCGGGGGCCCGGGGGGGGGGGGGCCCCCCCCCCCCCCCCCCGGCCGGGGGACCGTCGGATGTCCCGCCGGCCCGCCCGCTCCGTAGCGTCGTCGCCATGACCCACACCACGACCCGCACCCGTTTCCGGCACGTCCGCCGGTCCCTGGCCGCCGCCACCGCGGTCGTCCTCACGGCCCTCGCCGCCGCCCCGGCCGTCGCGGCGTCCGAACCCCGTCCGGCCCGTGCGGCACAGCAGAGCACGGCCCGCGGGGAGCTTCTGGGGGTCACCCCCGTCGCCGACCTGAGCAGGGCCGAGGTCGCCGCCTTCCTCAAGGGCGCCGGAATCGATCCGGCGACCGTCCGGCACGGCGTGCGGGGCTACCGCATCACCTACCGGACCGTGACCCCGCAGGGCGCGCCGACCACCGCCACCGGGCTGCTGGTGCTCCCCAAGGGCGGCGAGCGCCGGCTCGACCTGGTGGCCGACACGCACGGGACCATGGTCCACCGCGACTACGCGCCCTCCGTCTCCGAGGACTTCGGCCGGTACGCGCCCTATCTGCACGCCGCCGCGGGCCGTGCCGTCGCCGCCCCGGACTACCTCGGGCTCGGCAAGGGCCCCGGCCTCCACCCGTACATGGACACGGCCTCCTCCGTCTCCGCCTCGCTCGACATGCTGCGGGCGTCCCGCACCGCCGCACGCTCGCTCGGCAGGCCGCTGACCGGGGACGTGTACGGCACCGGGTTCTCGCAGGGCGGCCAGGTCGCCATGGCGCTGGGCCGCGAACTGGCGCGGGGCGCGGACCGCCACTTCCGGCTGCGGGCGCTCGCCCCGGTCGCCGGACCGTACGACCTGCGGGGCGCCGAGGTGCCCGCCCTGCTCGACGGCCGGGTCAACGACATCAGCGGTGTCTTCTACATGGCGTACTTCCTCACCGCGCAGAACCGGCTGCACCCGATCTACGACGACCCGGCCGAGGCATTCCGGCAGCCCCACGCGGGCTACGTGGAGGAACTCTTCGACACCCGGCACACCGAGGAGGACATCGTCACCAGGCTCCCCGGTTCGGTGAAGGAGCTGCTGACCGACGGCTTCTACGAGCGGCTGCGGCACCCGGACGGCGGTCTGCTGGCCGCGATGAAGGCGCAGGACGGGACCTGCGACTGGAAGCCCGCCGTGCCCGTACGGCTGCACAGCGCGTCCGGTGACACGGACGTGGCGATCGCCAACTCCGTGAACTGCGCGGCCGATCTGGCCCGCCACGGCGTGAAGGCCCCCGTGGTCGACCACGGGAAGGCCGACCACAACGGCTCCTTCAAGCTGGCGGGGCCCGAGATCGTGCGCTGGTTCGACGCGTTGGCGCGCCGCTGACACGGCGCCTCCGTACAACCGTGCGCACCCGTCGGTGGTCCAACCGGCCATCGAGACGTCATGGGGTGTCGCATGAGGAGAAGCACGCGTACGGCTCTGGTGGTGACGGCGGCCCTGACCGTCCTCGCCACCGGAGGGACGACGGCCGCCACCGCCGGGACGACGGCCGCGACGGCCGGCACGGTGCGCCCGCAGGGCGGTCCGCTCGTGGTGCCCGCCGCCGACAGGGGAACGCCGGACGCGTCCCGGCGGCCCACCGTGCTCGCCCGCGACACGGCGGGCGTGCTCTGGCAGTACGAGGGTTCCGGGCGGGCCGACAGGCCCCTCGGGGCCCGTGAGCGCGTCGGCGGCGGCTGGAACGTCTACACCGCGATCACGTCCCTCACCTCCCGGACGGCGGCAGGCGAGGGCGACCTCGTGGCCCGGGACAAGGCCGGCGTCCTCTGGTACTACCGGGGCTCCGGAGACCCCGACGCCCCCTTCGAGCCACGGGTGCGGATCGGCGGCGGCTGGAACCGGTACACCGCCCTCGCCGCCAACAACGGCGGCCTGGTGGCCCGGGACGAGGACGGCAGGCTCTGGCTCTACAGGACGAGCGGCTCGAACGACCCCGCCCGGATGCTCGGGACGCGCGAGCTTCTGGGCGGCGGCTGGAACACGTACACCCTGATCGCGAGCCGGGGCGGCGGCTACGAACTCGTGGCCCGGGACGCGAGCGGCGTCCTCTGGGCGTACGGTCCCCGCTACAGCCCGGCCCAGAACCCCGGGGCGTACGGGCCGCGCACGCGCGTCGGCGGCGGCTGGAACGTCTACGACTCGGTCGTGGCGGCCGGCGACCTCGACTGCGGGGAGGTCTTCGACGACTTCCTCGCCCGCGACAGGGACGGCCGCCTCTGGCTCTACGCGGGCCGTCCGAACGCCGGCGGCAGCGCCACCGTCCCGGGCCCGGCCCGCAGGCAGATCGGCCACGGCTGGGGCGTCTACGACGTGATTCTCTGACCCACGCTCGCCAGGACGTGCGGCGCCGCCTCCGCGAGCGTCGGGAAGTGGCGGTGCGCGTCCGGGTGCGGCGCCGGGGTGTTCACGGTCCAGACCGTCATCCCGGCGTCCAGACCCGAGCGGACCCCGGACGGCGCGTCCTCGATCACCAGGCACTCCGCCGGGTCCGCGCCCAGCTTCTCCGCGGCGGTCAGGTACGGGACGGGCGACGGCTTCCCCTCCGCGACGGAGGCCGCGTCGACGATCAGTCCCGGGAACGGGAGCCCGGTCCGCTCGAACCGCCCCCGCACCCGGTGCTCGTAGTTCGACGTCACCAGCGCCCAGCGGTCCGCCGGGAGCCCGGCCAGCAGCTCGGCGGCGCCGTCGAAGGCCGCGTACGACCCCGTACGGACGTCCTCGTCCTCCAGCGCGTGCAGGAGGGCGAGGCACGCGTCCGGGTCGGCGCCGGGCGCGACGGCCGCGAAGGTCTCCACGGGCCGCGTCCGCAGCGCCACGGCGTACACCTCGTCCCCGTCGAGCCCGTGCCGCGCGGCCCACGCGTGCCAGACGCGCCGCTGGTTCTCGACGGCGTCCATGAGGGTGCCGTCGACGTCGAAGAGAACGCACTTGATGGAGGTCACGCCCGGGATGCTACGTCCAGGAGGGCGGCCCGGGCCGCGGGGGCCGCGACCCCGGGCGTCAGGAGAGGAGGTCGTACCTCAGGTCCGGCGTGATGTACCAGGCGATCCCGGTCCGGGGCCGGAAGGGCCCGCTCCAGGAGCCCGTGCCCCGGTAGAGGAGGGCCGCGCCGGGAGTGTTCCGTTCCGCCGCGTACAGGTCGGGGCGGCCGTCGCGGTTGGCGTCGCCGATGCCGAGCAGGTCGCCGTACGCGCCCCAGCCGCCGCCGACCTTCGTCCGGGCGGCGAAGGTGCCGTCGCCCCTGCCGAGGTAGAGCCAGAGGACGCCGTCCTTGTCCCGGGCGACGAGGTCTCCGGCGGTGCCTCCGGCGATGTTCCCGGTGGCGGTGATCTGGTTGTAGACGCCCCAGCCCCGGCCGATCTTCGTGCGGGCCGCGAAGGGGGCGGTGCCGGAGCCGGTGCCCTTGTGGAGCCACAGGTCGCCGGCCTTGTCGGTGGCGACGAGGTCGGGGCGTCCGTCACCGGTCAGGTCGCTGCCGCCGGTGAGCTGGGCGTACGTGTTCCATCCGGCGCCGATCCGGACGCGGGCGGAGAGCGGGGTCTTGGAGAGGCCGGTCCCCCGGTAGAGCCAGAGCACCCCGGACCTGTCCCGGGCGACCACGTCGCCGACGGCCGAGCCCGCGATGTTCCCGGCCGCCTCGATCCGGTCGTAGACGCCCCAGCCCCCGCCCACGAGCAGGCCGGGGTTCTGGTCCAGCCGGTCCTCGTAGGGGGACGGGAAGGTGTCGCTGATCCACAGGCGGCCCGCGGTGTCCCGCATGAGCACGTCCGGCGAGCCGTCGGCGTCGTAGTCGTGCGCACCGGCCTTCCGGGTCACCGTGAAGGTCCCGGAGGTCTTCAGCTTCGGGCCGATGCCGTTCATCGGCTTGGCCGTGATCTCCCAGGTGTACGGCCCGCTCGGCGCTCCGGTCCAGAGGTCGGGGGAGCCGTTCCACGTGAGCTGCCCGTTCCAGGTGTAGGACGCCCGGTGGGGGTCGTACTCGGGAACGTCGAGCGGGTACACGCCGTCCGAGAGGGTCTCGCCCGTCCGGGTGTTGCGGATCCGGACCGTCATCTCCACCTCGGACCGGCTGAGCTGCCAGACCATGGTGAACCGGCCGCCGGTCCGGTCGAGGTCGAGGACCGAGGGGATGGCGTGGCCGAGCAGCGTGACCTTGGTCGAGAGGCCGGAGGAGGCGACCCGGGTGGCGGTCGGCGCGCCGTCCGCGCCGGGGGCGATCCGGTAGAGGCCCTCGCCGCCGGCGACGGTGCCGCCCTGCACGTACAGCGACCCGTCGGGTGCCACCGCGGAGTGGGCGATGTCGTCCATGACCTTCCGGGTCGTGCCGTTCCCCAGGTGGCGGGCCGTCACGGCGTACGTCGCGGACGGGTTCCGTTCCTCGTAGCCGCCGGTCTGCGCGTACGTCAGCCAGCCGCCGACCAGGCCGACGGAGTCGACCGCGCCGCCCACGCCGATCCGCTGGGTGGCGGTGGACGGGCCCCGCTCGGTGACGACCACGGTCGCCCTGCCTCCGGTGCCGGGCTCCAGCCAGGCGACGTGCGTGCCCGAGAGCGCGATCGGGGACTGCCGGTCCGCGGCGCCCGCGGTGAGCGCGGTCTCGGTGACGGCCGCGGTGCCGAGGTCCACGGTGGCCCAGTGCACCCGCGCGCCCGTCCCCGACCCGGTGATGTAGGTGAGCAGTGCGGTGTCGGCGGTGGCGGCCCGGACCGTGGGGTTGATCGCGCCGCCCGGGAGCTTGGTCACGAGCCGGTCGGTGGTGCTGCCGCCGTCGCCCCGGGAGACCAGGTGCACGTCGTGCCCGCCCAGGGAGTTGGGCACCCTGACGAACGCGGTCCGGCCGACGGCTCCGGCGTAGGCTCCGCCCGCGCCCACGGTGCCGGGCAGGAAGGACAGGACGTCCTGGTCGGTCGCCATGTCCCGGAGGGTGACGTGGCCGGACGGCTGGACGCGCACGATGACGTCGGAGGCGCGGGACGTGGTGATCCAGTCCCGGGCCAGGGACCACGGCTCTGCCTTCGAGCCGTCCGCGTACCGGGTCCAGACGGCGTGCAGGTCGTCGTTCCTGCCCAGGGTCCAGGTCAGGAACCCGGTGCTGCCGGCCGAGACGAGCTCGGGCCGGTCGGTCGGGTAGGGCACGACCGCCGCGGTGGAGGGCGCGGCCGTCGCGGAGGGCGCGGCCGTGGCGGTGGCGGCGGTCGTCAGACCGCCCGCGGTGACGGCGAGGACGGCCGCCACGGCCGCGCAGAGGCGGACGCGGGCGGTGCGCGTGGGCGTCAAGGGTGGTTCCTCCCCCAGAGGTGGGGGGGGGGGGGGGCCGCGCCCCCCCCCCCCGCCCCCCCCCCCGGCCCGGCGGGTTTTATGGGGGGGGGGGGTGATGGTGGGGGGGGGGGGGGGCGGGGCCG
>NZ_JBHWFF010000022.1:101302-162717 GCF_042733785.1 Streptomyces sp. NPDC059695
TCTGGCGGGCGCCCCCGCCGCGGCGGGCGGGGGGGGGGGGGGCGGGGGTCGGCGCGGGGGGTGTCGGGTGTCCGGCCCGTCGAGGTGGGGCCGCGGAGCCCCCCCCCCCCCCCCCCCCCCAGGACTCCCCAGGGGGCCGGAAGGTTGTACGGCCGGTGTCGGAAGAGGGTCGCGGGCGGTGTCGCCGATGCCGGTCTGGGGGCTCGGAGCCTCTGGCCGGGGGCGAGGGCGTGGCGGAGTCCGCCACGCCCTCACCCGATCTCCCGGGAGATCGCAGGGTCGTACGTGTCGCGCCCGGGATTCAGGCGACGCTGTTGAACTTCGTGCCCTCGCCCGCGTACAGCGACGTCGACTGACGGCTGAGGGGCGCGGTGGTGGAGCCCGTCGAGCGGTAGACGTACGTGCCGGCCGAGCCGTACCCGATCAGGTCGGGGCGGCCGTCGCCGGTGACGTCTCCCGCGCCGACGAGCTGGGAGAAGCCGCCCCAGCCGCCGCCGATCCTGATGCGGGGCGCGAAGGTGCCGTTGCCGTAGCCCAGGTGGAGCCACAGCACGCCGGCGGTGTCGCGGGCGACGAGGTCCCCGGCGGCGGCGCCGGCGATGTTGCCGGTGGCGGTGATCTGGTTGTAGACGCCCCAGCCGCCGCCGACGCGGACGCGCGCGGCGAAGGGCGCGGTGGCGGAGCCGGTGCCCTTGTAGAACCAGAGGACGCCGGCGGCGTCGGTGGCGAGGAGGTCGGACCGGCCGTCGTTGTTGAGGTCGGAGCCGCCGGTGAGCTGCTTGTAGCCGCCCCAGCCGCCGCCGATCCGCACGCGGGCGGGGAGGGTGCCGTCGCCCTTGCCGAGGTAGTGGTAGAGCGTGCCCGAGCCGTCCAGGGCGATCAGGTCGCCGTGGGAGGTGCCGGCGATGTCGCCGACGGCCTCGATCTGCCGGTAGGTCCCCCAGCCCGTGCCGATCTTCGTCCGGCGGGCGGGCTTGGCCTGCCCGCCGACCGGCTGGTCGAAGAGGTCGTCCCGCCACAGGGCGCCGGAGGCGTCCCGGGCGATGACGTCGGTCGAGCCGTTGTCGTTGAGGTCGTGCGCGTTGGCCCGGCGCACGACCTGGAAGCTGCCCGAGATGCTCGCCGGGCCGCCGACGCCGTCGGTCGGTGCCGCGGTGGCCTTCCAGGTGTAGCTGCCGTTGGGGGCGCTGATGCCGTCCAGGATGCCGTCCCAGGCGAAGGCGAAACGGTTCCCCGGGAGGGGGGTGCCCAGGCGCTTGGTGAGCTTCCTGCCCGTGGTGACGTGCGTGAGGGTGACGTCCACGGTGGCGTTGCCCCGCGACAGGGTCCACTCCATGGGGAGCGTGGTGCCGGCCTTCTCGAAGTCGACGTGGGTGGCGACCCGGGCGTCGGCGAACCCCACGGCCATGACCCGTCCGGTGGTGACCTCCAGCGTGACCGCCGGGCGGGCGCCGCCGCTGCCGGAGATCCTGAAGAGACCGTCGCCGTCCGGGCCGAAGCCGCGTACGAGCAGGGAGCCGTCGGGGGCGTGGGCCACGCTGGAGAAGTTGTCCAGGACCTTGTACGGCTGGGCCGCCGCGTCGGTCAGGCTGCGCGCGTACAGCGGTCCGGGCGTCTCCGCGGTGGCGGTGCCCGGGACGCCGTAGAGGACGGTGTCCCCGACGATGCCCGCGACGACGGCCCGGGTCAGCGCGCCGGTCAGGGGGATGCGCGTGGTCGTGCCGGCGCCGAGCCGGTGTGCGCCGATCTCCCGGCCGCCGTCCTGTGCCGTGCGGACCCACGCCTCCCAGGAGGAGGTGAGGGCGCCGGTGGACGACTGGTCCCACTCGGGGGTGCCCGAGCTGCCGCCCCAGTCGAGGACGGAGCCGCTGCCGACGTTCGACCTGGCGTACCAGTACACGATCCGGTCGGTGGGGATGTACGGCTCGCGGACGCTGCCCAGGACGACGAAGTCGTTGCCGGCGGAGGCGACGACCTTGTAGGCGATGTTCTTGGGACGGGAGGAGAGCTTGTTCTTCCTGGTGACGCCGTTGGCCTTCGAGAGCTGCCACAGCTCGTGGTAGTCCCCGGTGGTCGACACGCTGACGAAGAGGTTCTCGCCGACCACGCCGACGAGCTCCGTGCTGCCGGACGGGAATTCGGCCCCGATGTTGAAGGACGCGCGCCAGGCGCCGCCGTTCCTCATGTCCCGTACGGAGAGGATGCCGCCGTCGCCCGTCACGAGGAGGTCGGAGTGGGTGTCGTAGCCGACGATGCCGGTGCCGACCGACGTCACCGATCCGTCGGCGTACGTGTGCCATTCCAGGATCGCGGTTCCGGCCGCGTCCTTCCGGGAGGTGAGGTAGCCGGTGTCACCGGCGCTGACGACCTCGGCGTCGACGGGCAGGTTCGTCGCCGTGGCGCCGGTGGCGCCCGCCACCACCGCCGGGACGGCCGCGACGGCCGGGACGGTGACGAGGGTCCCCGCCACGGCGGTGACCGTGGAGAGGGTGAGGACGGCGGCCGCGAGACGACGGCCGGAGGTGCGGGTGTGCTTCACGTTCGCTTCCCTGTTCGCTGTGCCCGGAAGAAGGACTGGGGTGTCGCCCGAAAGCGGGGCCATGCTCAGAAGACCGAGTTGAACGAGGCCGCGTCCGAGTGCACCGAGGTGAAGACCCCCGGCTTGAACGGGGCGGTCGCGCTGCCCGTGCCCGAGTAGAGCCGGGAGCCGGACGCCCCGACCGCGTACAGGTCGTTCAGGCCGTCGCGGTCGAGGTCGCCGGCGCCGACGAGGGACGTGAAGGAACCCCAGCCGCTGCCGATCCGCACGCGGGCGGCGAAGCCGCCGCTCCCGTTGCCCTGGTGGAGCCAGAGGACGCCCGCGGTGTCGCGGGCGACGAGGTCGCCGTGGGCCGAGCCCGCGATGTTCCCGACGGCGGTGATCTGGTTGTAGGCGTTCCAGCCGCCGCCGACCCGGACCCGGGCCGCGAACGCGCCGTCCCACTTGCCCGTTCCCTTGTAGAACCACAGGACGCCGCCGGTGTCGACGGCGAGGAGGTCGGGCCTGCCGTCGCCGTCGAGGTCGCTGCCGCCGGTGATCTTGTTGTACGCGTTCCAGCCGGCGCCGATCCTCGTGCGGGCCGCGAAGGTGCCGTCGCCCTTGCCCAGGTACTGCCACAGGACACCGGAGGCGTCGCGGGCGACGACGTCCGCGGCCGGGCCGCCCGCGATGTTGCCGACGGCCTCCAGCTGGTTGTAGATCTGCCAGCCGGTGCCGATCCGGGTCCGCCCGGACGAGTAGACCTCCGAGGAGGACGGGGTCTTCACGGTGTCGTCGCGGAACAGCCCGCCCGCGGCGTCGCGCGCGAGCAGGTCCGGGCTGCCGTTGTCCGTGTGGTCGTGCAGGCCCGTCTTGCGCAGGACCTTGAAGGTGCCGGTCCGGACGAGGTCCGGTCCGATGCCGTTGAGGGGCTTGGCCCTCAGCTCCCAGACGTAGGCGCCGCTGGGCGCGAAGCCGGCGGAGTCGCCGACGTTCTGGGTGACGAGACCGCCCCAGTTCATGGTGACGGTGCTCGTCGCCCTGACCTGACCGTCGTAGCCGGAGAAGGCCAGCTCCGCCTTCTTGCCGGTGGCCACGTGACGCAGGGTCGCGGTGCCCTGGGCGTTGGACCGGTTCAGGGTCCAGGCGAGCGTCGCCCGGCCGCCGGAGGCGTCGAGGTCGACCGTGCCCGGGACGAGCGCGGACGTGACGTCGAGCTGCGTCTTCCTGCCGGTGGTGGCGACGAGGGAGGCGACCGGGGTGCCGGACCCGTCCGGGGCGATCCGGTAGACGCCCTCTCCGGCCGCCACCGAGCCGCCGCGCACGAGGACGGACCCGTCGGGGGCCGTCACCATCGAGTCGACGTGGTCGAGGAGCCTGACCTGGGTGTTCGGGGAGGTGAGGGAGCGGGCGGTCAGCGGGTACTGCGTCGACGGGTCGGTGGCGCTGCCGCCGCCCGGCTGCCCGGTCACCGCCCAGCCGCCCACGAGGGCGAGGTCGAGCGGGGCTCCCTGGATCGTCGCGCCGAGCGGCACGGTGGTCCGGTCGCCGCCGCCGCGCGGGACGGTGACGAGCTGCGCGCCGGTGCCGGTCGTGTTCTCGACCCAGGCGAACCGGTCGGCCGTGAGGTAGACGCCGGTCCTGGGCGCCTTGGTGCCCACGGGGACCGTCTCCGTGATCGTGCCGGTGGCGAGCTCGACGGCGGCGAGGTGGAACTCGGCCTCGGCACCGGTGCCGCGCCGGTACTGGAGCAGCGCCGTGCCGTCGAGGGTGGCCGCGACGCGCACGTCCCGCGCGTCGAACGGGAGCGCCACGTCACGGGTGGTCGGCGAGGTCGAGTAGCCGCTGGGCCGGCTCATGAGGAAGGCGTCGAGCGCCCCGTTCGAGTCGACGGCGGTCATGACGAGGGACTGCCCGGACACCCCGGCGAGGGAGTAGCGGGAGTCGCCGTTCGTCAGCCCGATCGGCCGGGCACCCGGATCGGCCATGTCGTACAGCGTGTAGCTGGACTCGGTGTCCTTGCGGCCGACGACGTAGTCCGAGCGGCCGCCGGAGTACTGGGTCCGGCCGTCCAGGATCTTCGTGGTGCCGTCCGCGTAGCTCGTCCAGCGGTACTCGGACGTGAAGTCGGGGAAGGTCCGCCGGCTCAGGAAGCCGGTGCTGCCCGCGCTGACGAGGCGGATGTCGTCCGCGACGGTGACCGCGGTCGCGGAGGCCGCGCTCGTGGACGCGCCGACGGGCGCGGGGGCGGCGGTCGCCGGGGCCGTGGTGAGGGCCGCGCCCGCCGTGACGGCGAGGACGACCGTGACGGCGGCGGTGAGACGGCGCCGGGGAACGTGGTTCAGAGACACGTGCGAGTCCTTCGAAGGAGGGCGGACGGACGGGGCGCGCCTGTGGCGGGGCACCCCGGTGGTGCGTCTGCTCGTGCGACGTCGGAAGGCGTCGGAAGGCGTCAGGAGGCGTCGGACGGCGCGCCGGGAGACGTCGGAAGGCACCGGAAGGCGTGACGAGGCGTCGGTGACGTCAGGCGGCGGGGCCGTACGGGCCGGTGGTGCCCGTCGGGATCGCGCCGGCCCGTACGGCCGCGAAGGCGTCGTGGAGCGTCACGACCTTGACGACGGCGACGGAGCGGGCGTCGCCGCTCGCCGGGAAGCCGGTCTTCGCCGTGGCCGGGCCGTGGCGGTGGGTCGTGTGCGTGGTGCGTGCTGCGTTCAAGGTCTTCCCCCGTGAGAACCGAACGTCGCACACGCGCTCGCGTGTGCGACGTTCGGTCAGACACTCGAAGGGATCAAGAGGTTGTACGCCGGGACGCCGAAATCCCGTCGGGAGAAGCGGGGCCGTCCGTTCCGTTCCGCCCGCCGCCGCGGCGGCCTGACCGGCCGGATCGTCCTACCGTCCCCGACGCTCCACCACGCCCCGTACGAACGCCGCCTGCCCCGCGTGCTGGAGGTCGTCCGCGATCACCGACACCAGGCGGACACCGAGGGTCACGGGCGGGTCCCAGCGGGTGTCGACGACACGGTCCAGGTCGGCGTTCGTGACCCCGTGGACCAGCTCCTCGGTGCGGGCGTGCACCGCGTCGTGGTAGCCGAGCAGCAGCTCCGCCGGGACGCGGACCGCGTCGACCTGCGCCCTCGTCTGCCCGTAGCCGGTGGCGTGCTCCGGGAAGGGCAGCCCGAAGCGGTCCGCCCAGCCGTCCGAGGTCCACACCTGCTCCGTACCGAAGGCGTCCGCGACGTGGTCGTCCTGGACGCGGGTGAGGTGCCAGACGAGCCAGGCGACCGAATTGGCGTCGGGATCGACGCGGGCGGCGAGCTCCTCGTCGGCGAGTCCCTCCACGGCCTCGTGGACGACCTCGCGGATCCGGCCGAACGCGTCGACCAGCAGACCGGCACTGTTCACGGCTGGTTCCTCTCCGCTCGTCCCCCCGCCTTCCACCGCTCCACCTCGGCCTCCACGTCGAACGGCCTCAGGTTCAGCGGGGGACCGGCCGGCGGCCGGGCGAGGGCTTCGGCGATCCTGGTGTTGATCTCCCCGAGGACGCGGCGGACCTGGCTCTCGGAGACCGCCGCGGCGACCGCCGCCTCCGCGTCCTCGGCCGCCTTGCGCAGGGCCAGGGAGGGTGGCAGCACGGACGCGCCCTCGCGGTGCATCTTGCCCTTGATCCACCAGAGCTCGTCGTACGGGGCCGAGTCGTCGGGGAGGGGCTTCCCGAAGCCGGACAGGGCGCGGAACTCGCCGCGCTCCGCCGCCTCGCGGATCTGTTTGTCGACGAACGACTCGAAGCTGACTCCGGGCGGCTTGCGTTCGGTCATGTGTCCAGCGTACGGAAAGGGCAGGAGCCCCGCTCGTGCCCTGGGGCACGGAGCGGGGCTCCTTGGGTACTGCTCTAGTCGTGCGCGTTCGCCGACCCGGGCAACTTAGGCCGGGGAGACGTTCTCCGCCTGCGGGCCCTTCGGGCCCTGCGTGACGTCGAAGGTCACGAGCTGGTTCTCCTCGAGCGAGCGGAAGCCGTTCGCGTTGATCGCGGAGTAGTGGACGAAGACATCCGGGCCGCCGCCGTCCTGGGCGATGAAGCCGAAGCCCTTTTCAGCGTTGAACCACTTCACGGTTCCGGTAGCCATGAGCCCTCCTATGGGCCAAAGGGTCGCCCTGCTCCAGAACCTGCAAACAAGTCTGAAAACTACAAAAGCCTGCGGGTCACATGCTCCGCAGGCTCTGTACTGCAAGGGAAACCAAACTGCAACTTGCGTTGAGCGTAGCACGCAGGACGCTCGGGGCGGTAGAGGGAAAGATCACGTCACCCGCATGTTTGATTCCGCTCCGTGTGCTGACACGTGTGCCCCGCCGATGCCCACACCGTGAGACGGGTCTAGCCTCGCGATGTGGACAAAGCAACCGACGACCACCAGCGCAGCCGGCCCCGCGTCGGACACATCCAGTTCCTGAACTGCCTGCCCCTCTACTGGGGCCTCGCCAGGACCGGGACGCTCCTCGATCTCGAGCTCACCAAGGACACCCCGGAGAAGCTCAGCGAGCGGCTCGTGCGGGGCGACCTCGACATCGGGCCCATCACCCTCGTCGAGTACCTCCGCAACGCGGAGGACCTGGTCGCGCTCCCCGACATCGCCGTCGGCTGCGACGGCCCCGTCATGTCCTGCGTGATCGTCTCCCAGCGCCCCCTGGAGGAGCTCGACCGCGCGCGCGTGGCCCTCGGCTCCACGTCCCGCACCTCGGTCCGCCTCGCCCAGCTGCTGCTGGCCGAGCAGTACGGGGTCGAGCCCGACTACTACTCCTGCCCGCCGGACCTGGGCCTGATGATGCAGGAGGCGGACGCCGCCGTCCTCATCGGCGACGCCGCCCTCCGGGCCTCCCTGCACGACGCGCCCCGGCTCGGCCTCCAGGTCCACGACCTGGGACTCATGTGGAAGGAGTGGACGGGCCTGCCGTTCGTCTTCGCCGTCTGGGCGGCCCGCAAGGACTACCTGGCGCGCGAACCGGAGACCGTCCACGAGGTCCACCAGGCGTTCCTGGCCTCCCGCGACCTCTCCCTCGAAGAGGTCGCCAAGGTCGCCGAGCAGGCCGCCCGCTGGGAGACCTTCGACGCCGAACTCCTGGAGCGGTACTTCCGCACGCTCGACTTCCGATTCGGCCCCGAGCAGCTCGCGGGCGTACGGGAGTTCGCCCGCCGCACCGGCCCCACGACCGGCTTCCCCGCGGACGTCAGGGTGGAACTCCTGCCGCCCCCGGTGCGATAAGCGGCACGGCCGCACGGAATGGTGCGGGAAAGAAATACCGGTAGGTCCTCCCGCGCACCGGGCGGGCCTTTTCGGGTCGCTCCCGTTAATAGGGGGCGGCCCGGCCCCGGCGGACGGGTCCCGGACCGCCGGGGGACCGGCAAGCGGGCCGCGCCCGGAATTCACCGGATATTCGCCGGAGGCCCGTACGGACACCCTGCGGAAGCCGCCGGAAGCCCTGGCGTACGCTGGTTCGGTCGATCAGAACCCCTCCGAAAGGGACGCACCCGGTGACCGAGAAGGCCGAACTCCAGTCTGTTCTCGACCGCGCCGCCGCGGGTGGCCGGATCACCCCCGAGGAGGCGCTCGACCTCTACCGCTCGGCGCCCCTGCACGCGCTGGGCGCCGCCGCCGACGCCGTGCGCCGCCGCCGGTACGCGGGGACCGAGCACATCGCGACGTACATCATCGAGCGGAACATCAACTACACGAACGTCTGTGTGACGGCGTGCAAGTTCTGCGCGTTCTACGCCGCCCCCAAGGACACCAAGAAGGGCTGGACCCGGGACCTCGACGACATCCTGCGCCGCTGCGCGGAGACCGTGGAGCTCGGCGGCACCCAGATCATGTTCCAGGGCGGCCACCACCCGGACTTCGGGGTCGAGTACTACGAGAAGCACTTCGCCGCCATCAAGAAGGACTTCCCGCAGCTGGTCATCCACTCCCTCGGCGCCTCCGAGGTCGAGCACATGGCCCGCATCTCCGGCGTCTCCGTCGAGGAGGCGATCACCCGCATCCACGCCGCCGGTCTCGACTCCTTCGCGGGCGCCGGCGCCGAGCTGCTCCCCGAGCGGCCGCGCAAGGCCATCGCCCCGCTCAAGGAGAGCGGCGAGCGCTGGCTGGAGATCATGGAGATCGCCCACAAGCTGGGCGTCGAGTCCACCTCCACCATGCTGATGGGCACCGGCGAGACCAACGCCGAGCGGATCGAGCACCTGCGCATGATCCGTGACGTGCAGGACCGGACGGGCGGCTTCCGGGCCTTCATCCCGTACACGTACCAGCCCGAGAACAACCACCTCAAGGGCCGCACGCAGGCCACGCTCTTCGAGTACCTGCGGATGATCTCGATCGCCCGCCTCTTCCTCGACAACGTCGCCCACATCCAGGGCTCGTGGCTCACCACGGGCAAGGAGATCGGCCAGCTCACCCTGCACTACGGCGCGGACGACCTCGGCTCGATCATGCTGGAGGAGAACGTCGTCTCCTCCGCGGGCGCCAAGCACCGCTCCAACCTGCGCGAGATGATCGACATGATCCGCACGGCGGACCGCGTCCCGGCGCAGCGCACCACGACCTACGAGCACATCGTGGTCCACGACGACCCGGCGAACGACCCGGTCGACGAGCGCGTCGCCTCGCACATCTCCTCCACGGCGATCGAGGGCGGCACGGCACACCCCGAGCTGAAGCTCCTCGACGCCCGCTGAGACGCGCGTGCCGACCCTCCACGTCGCCGAGGCGACGCCCGGGCTCGCCGTCCTGGTGGACGGCCCGCTCGTCGCGGCCGTCGGCCCGTACGACGAACTGGCCGAGGCGCACCAGGACGCCCGGCTGCGCCGCTGGCCGGGCATCCTCACGCCCGGCCTGCTCAACCCGTACGCCCCCGAGCTCCTGGAGCGGACCTACCACCCGGACCCGCGCGAGGCCGACACGTACGGCACCGCGCCGGTCACGGGGGAGCGGGCCGCGGAGATCCTCCGCGCCGACCCCGCCCGGCTCGGCGCGAGCGCGCGGCGCGGGGTCCAGCGGATGCTGGCGCACGGCACGGTCGCCGTCGCCGGGGAGCTGCGCGCCCGGGGCGCGGTCGACGCGGTGCGCCGCGCGGGCCTCGCGGTCGGCCGGCGTCCCGAGGTCCTCCCGGGACCCCCGGCGCTGTCGCCCGTACCCCTGATCCTGCTGCCGCGCCTGGCCCCCGGCGGCCCGGCCCGCTTCGCCGTCTTCGACGTCCCCGACACGGCGGCGCTGGTGCGCCGGGGAGCGTCGACGTGCGTGGCGACGGTGATCGACGGGCGGCTGGTCTACCGGTCGCGCTGAGCCCCCTCGCGGGGGGCCGTCCGGTCCCGCGCCGTGCTCCGCCGGGCGGGCCCGCTCCGGGCGGCCGGGGCCCGCCTGCCAGAATGGGCGGATCCGTCCGCACCCGATCTTGCGAGGCCGAACGCCGGTGACCCGAGCATCCCTGGACAAGCAGCCGCACGAAGTCGCCTCCATGTTCGACGACGTGGCGGCCAACTACGACCTGACCAACGACGTGCTCTCGCTCGGCCAGGACCGGCGCTGGCGCAAGGAGGTCGCCCGGGCGGTCGACGCGCGCCCCGCGCAGAAGATCCTCGACCTCGCGGCCGGTACGGCCACCTCCTCGCAGCCCTTCGCCCGCGCGGGGGCGTACGTCGTCCCGTGCGACTTCTCCCTCGGGATGCTGAAGGTCGGCAAGAAGCGGCACCCCTGGATGCCGTTCACCGCGGGCGACGGCATGCGGCTGCCCTTCAGGGACGACGTCTTCGACGCCGTCACGATCTCCTTCGGGCTGCGCAACATCCAGGACACCGAGCAGGCGCTCCGCGAGCTGTACCGGGTGACGAAGCCCGGCGGCCGGGTGGTGATCTGCGAGTTCTCGCACGCCACCTGGGCGCCCTTCCGGACGGTGTACGAGGAGTACCTGATGCGCGCGCTGCCGTCGGTGGCCCGGGCGGTCTCGTCCAACCCCGACGCGTACGTGTACCTCGCCGAGTCCATCCAGTCCTGGCCGGACCAGCCCACGCTCGCGGGCCTCCTGCGGAAGGCCGGCTGGTCGAACGTGGCCTGGCGGAACCTGACCGGCGGCATCGTCGCCCTGCACCGCGGCTTCAAGGCCTAGGGAGTGTCGTGTCGGACGGGCCGGGCTCGCGCGCCCGGCCCGATCGACAGGACACCCTCCCCCGGCGACTACTTGGCGTACATGCCGTAGCCGCCGACGCCGGTGTACACCGAGTCCGCCACCTTCCGGTGGACGAAGGCGCCGCTCAGCCGGTCCGTCGGCGGGGTGTTCACGACCGGGCCCGTCGCCGTCCGCGTCACCAGGGTGGTGGAGCCGCCGCCGTCCAGGTTGATGGCGTCGATGATCCCGAGGTCGGGGTCGCTCAGGAGGGTGGCGAAGTCCCGCAGGTAGGCGCCGTCCTCGTTGGCCTCCTTGTACACACCGTCCTCGGTGGTCTCGCCGCTGAGGGTGGCGAGCACCGGGCGGCCGTAGACGTTGGTGCCGAGCGCCGTGCGCGAGTCGATGCAGATCTGGGTGGTGCCGTTCCTGCCCGTCCGCTCCTCGCTGCACGACTGGGGCAGCTCCGTGGGGATCGCCCCGTTGCGGAGCAGCTGGTGGAAGGAGCTGACGACGTCGACCGAGTCGTCCAGCGGGATGTCGCGGTCCAGGGTGACGTCGTGGAGCTTCTGGTCGATCGTCACGCGGTCGTCGACGGCGAGCCGGTCGCGGAGCCACTGCGCCCCGGTGCCGATGCCCTGGATGATCCGGCCGCCCGCCGGGACGACGGTCCCGCCGCGGCCCTCGCGGACCTTGGTGACGACGCCGTGCGCGTCGATGGCGACCTCGAAGCCGGCGTCGGTGGTGGCGACGACCTTCGGGTCGGTGCCGGGCCTGGGCACGGGAAGGCCGTAGTCGTCGGTGAACACGACGATCTCGTCGGGGTCGGTGTAGACGTACGGCTTCGCGCTCACCAGGGTGTCCTCGGCGTCGCGCGCGCAGTGCGTGGGCCGGCCCGGGGTCCGGTTGAAGTCGTCGATCCGTACGGTCTCGCCGGAGGGCCCGATCAGCTTCAGGTCGGTGCGGAGCTTGGTGATGTACGGGGTGCCGTACTGGATCACCGCACCGGTGCTGCCCTTGCCGCCGGTCCAGCAGCTGGAGCTGTGCAGGACGCCGTCGGTGGCCGAGACGCTGGAGTGCACCGGGATGTCCGCGCCGGAGCCGGCGGGTTCCAGCTGGAACAGGCCGCCGTTGACGCCCGCGTACGGGTGGCGGGTCGGGGCGGAGACCTGGGCGAGCTGGTCGATCACCTTCTCGGCCGCTCCGTCGCTCGCTCCGACGGTGCTCTCCAGGGTGAGGGCCCCGGCGGTGGGATCGATCTCGACGATCTGGAGGATGCGGGGCCTGACGCGGTTGTCGGGGCTCGTTCCCGTCTGGAGGTCGACCTTCTCGGTCCAGGTGGTGCGGGTGACACCGGCGGCGATCCTGACCGTGGAGGTCTTCGTCCACAGGGCGAGCGGGTCGGCCGCCGGCTGTTCGGCGTTCGCGGCGGGGGAGGTGAGGGTGAGGGCGGCGCCGAGCGCGGCGGCCACGGCCGCCCAGGGCCGGAGGCGGTTCCTGGTCACTGGCATTCCGCCGTTCCGTTGACGAGCTCGTGCGACTGGACGGTCCTGACGAACGGCTCGGGGATGGTGGTGCTGTCGCCGCGCAGGACGACGTACGCGCCGTACTTCCTGGAGTCGGCCGGGTCGGTCCAGCTGCCGGTGAACGTCGGCTCGGGGTAGAAGCAGACGTGCTTCCGCGTCCGGTTCCAGACGGACTTGGGCGCGGCCGCGGCGCCGTAGCTGTTCCCGTAGTTCTGGGTGGCCGCGTCGGTCTTCGGGAGGTGGACGGTCATCGGGCCGCGGCCGTTGGGTCCGGTGAACGTGCAGACCCGGTTGTCGGGGCAGCGCTCGTAGCCGGTGAAGCAGCGGGCGCGGGCCGGGACCAGCTTGTGGGAGCGGACGGCGCCGGCCTCGTAGGCGTCCTTGTTGGCCGGCTTGACGGTCTGCAGGACGCCGCCGTACTGGGGGTCACCGTAGACGCAGGCCCAGAGGGCGGTGTTGTTCTTCGCCGAGAGGGCCTTGCCGTCCCAGGCCGGGTCGTAACTCTCCAGACTCTGCCGGTCGGTGAAGTCCCGCCGCTCGCCGGTGCCGTCGGCGCCGGAGTAGAGGCAGAACGTGGCGGCCGGGCAGTCGTCGAAGGGGAGCGGATCGGCGTTCGCGGGGAGGACGAGGAAGGCCGCGCTGAGGAGGGCGAGGACCGCCGTCACCAGAGAGCCCCGTCGTATGTGTGCGCGAGTAAGGGTCACGGAAGGTGATCTTGCAGTGAGGGGTGGCCCTCCGGCCAGTAGATTCCAGGCCCCCATAGACTGCCCGGGTACGTCCGTACCGCCCCCTGCCGTCGAGTCTCCGGGAGATCCGCCGTGACCGAGAAGCCCCTCTCCGAGCACAGCGCTGATGTGATCGTCGTCGGGGCGGGCCCGGCCGGCTCCACCACCGCGTACTACCTGGCCAAGGCCGGACTCGACGTCCTGCTCCTGGAGAAGACCGCGTTCCCCCGCGAGAAGGTCTGCGGCGACGGCCTCACCCCCCGCGCCACCAAGCAGCTCGTCTCCATGGGCATCGACATCTCCGAAGAGGCCGGCTGGCTGCGCAACAAGGGCCTGCGGATCATCGGCGGCGGAGTCCGGCTCGAACTGGACTGGCCGGAGCTCGCCTCGTACCCGGACTACGGACTCGTCCGCAAGCGCGACGACTTCGACGAGCAGCTGGCCCGCCAGGCGCAGAGGGCCGGCGCCCGGCTGTACGAGCGCTGCAACGTCGGCGCGCCGGTCATCGACGACCGCACGGGCCGGATCACCGGTGTCCACGCGAAGCTGGGCGAGGAGAAGCGCGAGGTCACCTTCCACGCGCCGCTCGTCGTCGCCGCCGACGGCAACTCCACCCGGCTGTCCGTGGCGATGGGCCTGCACCGGCGCGAGGACCGCCCGATGGGCGTCGCCGTGCGGACGTACTTCACCAGCCCCCGCCACGACGACGACTACCTGGAGTCCTGGCTGGAGCTGTGGGACCGGCGCGGCCCGCAGGACCGGCTCCTGCCCGGCTACGGCTGGATCTTCCCGATGGGCGACGGCACGTCCAACGTCGGCCTCGGCATCCTCGACTCGTCCTCCGCCTTCAAGGAGCTGGACTGGCGCGAGGTCCTGAAGGCCTGGTGCGCCTCCATGCCGGAGGACTGGGGCTACACCCCGGAGAACATGACGACGCCGATCCGCGGCGCCGCCCTGCCGATGGCCTTCAACCGCCAGCCGCACTACACCCGGGGCCTGCTGCTCGTCGGTGACGCGGGCGGCCTCGTCAACCCGTTCAACGGCGAGGGCATCGCCTACGCGATGGAGTCGGGCCAGATCGCGGCCGACGTCATCGTCCAGGCGCACGCCCGCGCGACCCCGGCCCAGCGCGAGCTGGCCCTGCGGAACTACCCGCAGATCCTCAAGGACACCTACGGCGGGTACTACACGCTGGGCCGCGCGTTCGTTAAGCTCATCGGCAACCCGAAGATCATGAAGCTGGCGACCCAGCGCGGTCTGACCCACCCGCTGCTGATGAAGTTCACGCTGAAGATGCTGGCCAACCTCACCGACCCCACGGGCGGCGACGCGATGGACCGCATCATCAACGGCCTCTCGAAGGTGGCCCCGAAGGCCTGAACGACCTGCGGTGGTCCGTCGGGGACACCCCGACGGCGCGGGTGAAGTGGCGGCGCAGGTTGGCCGCCGTACCGAGTCCGGTGTGGTCGCCGATCTGCTCCACGGGCAGGTCGGTCGACTCCAGGAGCGTCTGCGCGCGGGCCACCCGCTGCTGGAGCAGCCACTGCAGTGGGGTGGTGCCGCAGGCCTCCTGGACCCGTCGGTGGAAGGTCCGCGGGCTCAGCCGGGCCCGCCGGGCCAGCAGGTCGACGGTGGGCCTGGCCTCCGGCACGATGGGCCGGCACGACCAGGCGGCGGGCGAGCTGTCCGGCGACGCCCGCGCCGAGGTCCTTGCGGACCAGGTGCAGACAGAGGTCGAGGGCGGCGGTGGCCCCGGCGCTGGTGAGGACCGTGCCCTCGTCGGTGTAGAGCACCGCTCCTCGGCCTCATGTGGTCGGTCTTCGGCGGCTGGCGTCCAGGTGGCGACCATCGGCCATCTGCTGCACGCGGGTGAGGTGCGGGGCGTCGACGGGCGGCTGCCGCGGCTGCACCTGGAGCTGATGCGGAGCGCGGTGGAGGCGGGTCACGGCGGCGACAGCTACGCCCGGATCATCGAGGTCTTCCGCACGTAGGGCAGAACGCCCCCGAAGGGGCGGACAGGGCGAAAGCCGTCACTCCCCCGAGGAGTGACGGCTTTTCACCGTGAAGGCGCAATCAGAGGATGCGGACCGCGCCGGAGGGCGTGTCCCAGTCCATCGTGTGCTCGACGACACCGCTGGACGGGTTCTGCGCGCCGACGTACTTGCCGCCGCCGACGTAGATCGCGACGTGGTACGAGCCGCTGCGGCTGCCCCAGTACAGGACGTCGCCGGGCTGGAGGTCGCTCAGCGAGACGGAGGTGCCCATGCTCGACTGCTCGTACGAGATGCGCGGCAGGTCGATGCCGGCGGCCTTGTAGGCGGCCTGCACCAGGCCCGAGCAGTCCCAGGAGTTGGGGCCGGTGCCGCCGGAGACGTACGCGTCGCCGATCTGCGCCCTGGCGAAGGCCACGATCGCGGCGGCGGAGCCGGAGGGGGCCTGCGTCCGGCTGTCGTTCTGCGAGGCGGTGGAGCCGCTGTCCGACGACGAGGAGCCGCTGTCGTTCGACGTGCTCGTGCTGGAGAGCTGGGTGCGGGCGGAGTCGCGGGAGGCGCGCTCCTCGGCCTCCTTGCGCTCCTGCTCGGCCTTGAGGCGGGCCTTCTCGGCACGCTCGGCCGCGGCCTTGCGCTCGGCCTCGGCCTTGGCCTTCTTGGCCTCCTTGGCGGCGCTCTGCAGCGCCGTGTCCTCGCGGGACTGGAGGCTCTGGTCGAGGGCCTCCTGCTGGGAGGCCTCGGCGGAGGCGGCGACGGCGCTGGCGAGGCCGGTGACGCCGTCGAGGGAGCCCAGGGTGGGCATTTCGATGGTCTCGGTCACCGGCTCGGCATTCGCCGGCCCGGCAGCACCGGCCACCGCGATGGTGCCGAGGACGCCACCGGCAACTCCGGCGCGGAGCGCGAGCTTCGAGGCGCTGCGGCGGGGCTTCCGGTGGCTGGGTATGTGAGCGGTGTGGGACATGGGTACAACCGCTATCAGGGCATCACGGTTCCCTTCAAGAAACGTGGGTTGCGCCACAGTTACGTTCGGAGTCTGTGAATCCGCTTCCGTGGCAGCCTTATTGACGCCGTAACGGGCAAATCGGGCACGGCTCATCCGGCCCTTGATCACGGGTTTTCGTTGAAAAGCCCGAATTGCCCGACGCTTACCACCTCTTGACACCGATGGCCAAGCTCTCTTCTTTTGGGCTTCCCGTGAAGTGACGCAGGTCACATCCGCGTCTCGCGCGAGCTCGTGAAAGCGCGCACGCGTCCACCTCTGTACGCCGGACCCCCCGACCGGGCGACGGGCGGATCCTTTATCACCCGGGTGCGTCCATCGCCAATTTGCCTGTAGTGGCCAACACTTGATAGTGCGACACCCCCTCCGAGCAGCGATTTCCGGTCCGGATGTCACATCTGGTGATCACCTGGGTGCTTCGCGCAACAAGATCACCGCTCATCCGACTTCATGATCCTTCGTCAGGTGGCGGAGATCACAAAGTCCTTGCTGTACCCCGTGTCGCAGATCACAGAGGGGCGGGCATAAGATGCGGGGCAGCCGGGCTTGTGAACTGCCTCACATGGGGGCGATCTTTCATGGCCCGGCGGTGCGGTCCAACGGTCAAGGACGACTGGAAGGAGCGAGGAGCGTGAATGCGTACGCGCCCGTCCTCGTGCTCGGTGCCCTGGGTGCGGGGTTTGCGATCTTCTCCGTGGTCATGGCCACGCTTATCGGGCCAAAGCGGTACAACAGGGCAAAGCTTGAGGCGTACGAGTGCGGCATCGAACCGACGCCCACTCCCGCCGGAGGCGGTCGCTTCCCGATCAAGTACTACCTGACGGCGATGCTCTTCATCGTCTTCGACATCGAGATCGTCTTCCTCTACCCCTGGGCCGTCACCTTCGACGCCCTGGGGCTTTTCGGGCTCGTGGAGATGCTGCTCTTCGTGCTCACCGTCTTCGTCGCCTACGCGTACGTGTGGCGGCGCGGCGGCCTGGAATGGGACTGAGGGGCTGAGGGGCACCTATGGGACTCGAAGAGAAACTCCCGAGCGGCTTTCTGCTGACGACGGTCGAACAGGCCGCGGGCTGGGTGCGCAAGGCGTCCGTGTTCCCCGCGACCTTCGGCCTCGCCTGCTGCGCCATCGAGATGATGACCACCGGAGCAGGCCGGTACGACCTGGCCCGCTTCGGCATGGAGGTCTTCCGCGGCTCACCGCGCCAGGCCGACCTGATGATCGTGGCCGGCCGGGTCAGCCAGAAGATGGCGCCCGTCCTGAGGCAGGTCTACGACCAGATGCCCAACCCCAAGTGGGTCATCTCCATGGGCGTCTGCGCCTCCTCGGGCGGCATGTTCAACAACTACGCGATCGTGCAGGGCGTCGACCACATCGTGCCGGTCGACATCTACCTGCCCGGCTGCCCGCCGCGTCCGGAGATGCTCCTGGACGCGATCCTCAAGCTCCACCAGAAGATCCAGTCCTCGAAGCTCGGCGTGAACGCCGAGGAGGCGGCCCGTGAGGCGGAGGAGGCGGCGCTCAAGGCACTGCCGACCATCGAGTTGAAGGGTCTGCTCCGGTGAGTGACGAGACACCCAACCCCGAGAAGGAGCTGAGCGGGCAGAACCTGCCCGGCCAGCGCGGGGACCACGGCGAGGAGGTCCGCGTCCAGCGCGGCATGTTCGGCGCCGACAAGGGCGGCGACACCTCCGGCTACGGCGGACTCGTCCGCTCCGTCCGGCTCCCCGGCCCGGCCGCCCGCCCGTACGGCGGCTGGTTCGACGAGGTCGCCGACGAACTCGAAGGCGCGCTGGAGGAGCAGGGGCTCCTCCCGGAGAACGCCATCGGGAAGACGGTCGTCGACCGCGGCGAGCTCACCTTCCACATCGAGCGCGAGCACCTGGTCCGCGTGGCCCGCACCCTGCGCGACGACCCGGCGCTCCGCTTCGAGCTCTGTACCGGCGTCTCCGGCGTGCACTACCCCGGCGACAAGGGCCGCGAGCTGCACGCCGTCTATCACCTGCGCTCGCTCACCCACGGGCGGCTGATCCGCCTGGAGGTCTCGGCCCCGGACAGCGAGCCGCGCATCCCCTCGCTCGTCGCGGTCTACCCGACGAACGACTGGCACGAGCGCGAGACGTACGACTTCTTCGGCATCGTCTTCGACGGCCACCCCGCCCTCACCCGGATCATGATGCCGGACGACTGGCAGGGCCACCCGCAGCGCAAGGACTACCCCCTCGGCGGCATCGCCGTCGAGTACAAGGGCGCCCAGATCCCGGCTCCGGACCAGCGGAGGTCGTACAGCTGATGTCCACCGAACACGCGTCTCCGCGGGAGACCACAGAGGGCGCCGTCTACACGGTGACCGGTGGCGACTGGGAAGAGGTCGTCCAGTCCGCCGCCAAGGCCGACGACGAGCGCATCATCGTCAACATGGGGCCCCAGCACCCGTCCACCCACGGCGTGCTCCGCCTCATCCTGGAGATCGACGGCGAGACCGTCACCGAGGCCCGCTGCGGGATCGGCTACCTCCACACCGGCATCGAGAAGAACCTCGAGTTCCGGACCTGGACGCAGGGCACCACCTTCGTCACGCGCATGGACTACCTCACCTCGTTCTACAACGAGACGGCGTACTGCCTCGGCGTGGAGAAGCTCCTCGGCATCACCGAGCAGATCCCGGACCGCGCCAGCGTCATCCGCGTCCTGCTCATGGAGCTCAACCGGCTCTCCTCGCACCTGGTGTGCATCGCCACCGGCGGCATGGAGCTCGGCGCCACCACGATCATGATCTACGGCTTCCGGGACCGCGAGATGATCCTGGACCTGTACGAGCTGATCACCGGCCTGCGCATGAACCACGCGTTCATCCGCCCCGGCGGCCTCGCCCAGGACCTCCCGCCCGGCGCCGTCGACGCCGTGCGCGAGTTCGTGAAGACCATGAAGAAGAACCTGCCGGAGTACGACAAGCTCGCCACCGGCAACCCCATCTTCAAGGCCCGCATGCAGGACGTCGGCTACCTCGACCTCACCGGCTGCATGGCCCTCGGCGCCACCGGACCGATCCTCCGGTCGGCGGGCCTCCCGCACGACCTGCGGAAGACCGACCCGTACTGCGGCTACGAGAACTACGACTTCGAGGTCCCGACCGCCGACACCTGCGACTCCTACGGACGCTTCCTCGTCCGCCTGGAGGAGATGCGCCAGTCCCTCCGGATCGTCGAGCAGTGCCTCGACCGCCTGGAGCCCGGCGACGTCATGGTCGGCGACAAGAAGATCGCCTGGCCGGCGCAGCTCGCCCTCGGCACCGACGGCCTGGGCAACTCCACCGACCACATCGCGAAGATCATGGGCACCTCCATGGAGGCCCTGATCCACCACTTCAAGCTGGTCACCGAGGGCTTCCGGGTCCCCGCCGGCCAGGCCTACGCGGCCGTGGAGTCCCCCAAGGGGGAGCTCGGCGTGCACGTCGTCTCCGACGGCGGCACCCGCCCCTACCGGGTCCACTTCCGCGACCCGTCCTTCACCAACCTCCAGGCCATGGCCGCGATGTGCGAGGGCGGCCAGGTCGCCGACGTCATCGTCGCCGTCGCCTCCATCGACCCCGTGATGGGAGGCGTCGACCGATGACCGACCAGATCAGTCTGGGCATGCCCCAGCTCCCCGCCCCCGCGTACCCGGCGGACGTCCGCGCCCGCCTGGAGGAGGACGCCCGGGAGATCATCGCCCGCTACCCGGACTCCCGCTCCGCGCTCCTGCCGATGCTGCACCTCGTGCAGTCGGAGGAGGGGCACGTGACCCGCACCGGCATGCGGTTCTGCGCCGAGCTCCTCGGCCTGACCACCGCCGAGGTCACCGCGGTCGCCACCTTCTACACGATGTACCGGCGCAAGCCCTCCGGCGACTACCAGGTCGGCGTCTGCACCAACACGCTCTGCGCGGTCATGGGCGGCGACGCCATCTTCGAGGAGCTCAAGCAGCACCTCGGCGTCGGCAACGACGAGACCACCGAGGACGGCAGCATCACCCTCGAACACATCGAGTGCAACGCCGCCTGCGACTTCGCGCCCGTCGTGATGGTCAACTGGGAGTTCTTCGACAACCAGACGCCCGAGTCCGCCAAGAAGATGGTCGACGACCTGCGGGCCGGACGCACCGTCGAACCCACCCGCGGCGCCCCGCTGTGCACCTTCAAGGAGACCGCCCGCATCCTCGCCGGCTTCCCCGACGAGCGCCCCGGCGCCGTCGAGGCCACCGGCGGCGCGGGCCCCGCCTCCCTCGTCGGCCTCCGACTGGCCAAGGGCGAGACCCCGAACCACCGAATCGTCCACCCGCGCGGTGAGGCAGCCAGTCAGGAGGGGGAGTGATGACCTTGGCCGCCGAGATCAACAACAGCAGCCCCGAGAAGCTGCTCGCACCCGTCCTCTCGGCCTTCTGGGACCAGCCCGACTCCTGGACCCTGGAGACCTACGAGCGGCACGAGGGCTACCAGGGCCTCAAGAAGGCCCTCGCGATGAGCCCCGACGACCTCATCGCGTACGTCAAGGAATCCGGCCTCCGCGGACGCGGCGGCGCCGGCTTCCCCACCGGCATGAAGTGGCAGTTCATCCCGCAGGGCGACGGCAAGCCGCACTACCTCGTCGTCAACGCCGACGAGTCCGAGCCCGGCACCTGCAAGGACATCCCCCTCCTCTTCGCCAACCCGCACTCCCTCATCGAGGGAATGATCATCGCCTGCTACGCGATCCGCTCCGAGCACGCGTTCATCTACCTGCGCGGCGAGGTCGTCCCCGTCCTGCGCCGCCTCCACGAGGCCGTCCGCGAGGCCTACGCGGCCGGCTACCTCGGCCGGAACATCCTCGGCAGCGGTCTGAACCTCGAACTCACCGTGCACGCCGGCGCCGGCGCGTACATCTGCGGCGAGGAGACCGCCCTGCTCGACTCGCTCGAAGGGCGCCGCGGCCAGCCCCGGCTGCGCCCCCCCTTCCCCGCGGTCGCCGGTCTGTACGCCTGCCCCACCGTCGTGAACAACGTCGAGTCCATCGCCTCGGTTCCCGCGATCCTGAACAAGGGCAAGGACTGGTTCACCTCGATGGGCAGCGAGAAGTCCCCCGGCTTCACGCTGTACTCGCTCAGCGGGCACGTCGCCTCGCCCGGCCAGTACGAGGCCCCCCTCGGCATCACCCTGCGCCAGCTCCTCGACATGAGCGGCGGCATGCGCCCCGGCCACCGCCTCAAGTTCTGGACGCCCGGCGGCTCCTCCACCCCCATGTTCACCGACGAGCACCTCGACGTGCCCCTCGACTACGAGGGCGTCGGCGCCGCCGGATCCATGCTCGGCACCAAGGCGCTCCAGTGCTTCGACGAGACCACCTGCGTCGTCCGGGCCGTCACCCGCTGGACCGAGTTCTACGCCCACGAGTCCTGCGGCAAGTGCACCCCCTGCCGCGAGGGCACGTACTGGCTCGTCCAGCTGCTCCGCGACATCGAGGCCGGCAAGGGCAAGATGTCCGACCTCGACAAGCTCAACGACATCGCCGACAACATCAACGGCAAGTCGTTCTGCGCCCTCGGCGACGGCGCCGCCTCGCCGATCTTCTCCTCGCTGAAGTACTTCCGCGACGAGTACGAGCAGCACATCACGGGCAAGGGCTGCCCCTTCGACCCGGCCAAGTCGACCGCCTGGGCGGACAACCACAAGGAGGTGACCGCATGACCGTCATCGCGTCCACCCCCAGCGGCGGCGGCAGCGCGCCCGTACCGCCCGAGGACCTCGTGACGCTGACCATCGACGGCGCCGAGATCTCCGTCCCCAAGGGGACGCTGGTCATCCGCGCCGCCGAACAGCTCGGCATCGAGATCCCGCGGTTCTGCGACCACCCGCTCCTCGACCCCGCCGGCGCCTGCCGCCAGTGCATCGTCGAGGTCGAGGGCCAGCGCAAGCCCATGGCCTCCTGCACCATCACCTGCACCGACGGCATGGTGGTGAAGTCCCAGCTGACCAGCCCCGTCGCCGAGAAGGCCCAGCACGGCGTGATGGAGCTGCTGCTCGTCAACCACCCGCTGGACTGCCCCGTCTGCGACAAGGGCGGCGAGTGCCCCCTGCAGAACCAGGCCATGTCCCACGGACAGGCCGAGTCCCGCTTCGAGGGCGTCAAGCGGACGTACGAGAAGCCCGTCCCGATCTCCACCCAGGTGCTGCTCGACCGCGAGCGGTGCGTCCTGTGCGCCCGCTGCACCCGCTTCTCCAACCAGGTCGCGGGCGACCCCATGATCGAGCTCATCGAGCGCGGCGCGCTCCAGCAGGTCGGCACCGGCGAGGGCGACCCCTTCGAGTCGTACTTCTCCGGCAACACCATCCAGATCTGCCCCGTGGGCGCCCTCACCTCGGCCGCCTACCGCTTCCGCTCCCGCCCCTTCGACCTGGTCTCCTCGCCGTCCGTCTGCGAACAGTGCGCCGGCGGCTGCGCCACCCGCACCGACCACCGGCGCGGCAAGGTCATGCGGCGGCTCGCCGCCGACGACCCCGAGGTCAACGAGGAGTGGATCTGCGACAAGGGCCGCTTCGGCTTCCGGTACGCCCAGCAGCGCGACCGGCTGACCACCCCGCTCGTCCGGAACCAGGAGAACGGTGAGCTGGAGCCCGCCTCCTGGCCCGAGGCCCTGGAGGCCGCCGCCCGCGGACTCGTCCGCGGCCGGACCGGCGTCCTGACCGGCGGCAGGCTGACCGTCGAGGACTCCTACGCGTACGCCAAGTTCGCCCGGGTCGCCCTCGACACCAACGACGTCGACTTCCGGGCCCGGATCCACTCCGGCGAGGAGGCCGACTTCCTCGCCTCCGCCGTCGCGGGCCGGGGACGCGACCTGGACGGGTCGGGTGTCACCTACACCTCCCTGGAGGCCGCCCCGGCGGTGCTCCTCGTCGGCCTGGAGTCCGAGGAGGAGGCCCCCGGCGTCTTCCTGCGGCTCCGCAAGGCCTGGCGCAAGCACGGCCAGAAGACCTACGCCGTCGCCCCGTTCGCGACCCGCGGCCTGGAGAAGTCGGGCGGCATCCTGCTGCCCGCCGCCCCCGGCACCGAGACCGAGTGGCTCGACGCCCTCACCTCCCGGGTCGGCCTCTCCGAGGACGGCGCCGCCGCGGCCGAGGCCCTCCGCCAGGAGGGTGCCGTCCTCGCCGTCGGCGAGCGGCTCGCCGGCGTGCCCGGCGCGCTCACCGCCGCCCTGCGCGCCTCCGCCGCCACCGGCGCCCGCCTCGTGTGGATCCCGCGCCGCTCCGGCGAGCGCGGCGCCGTCGAGGCCGGCGCGCTCCCGGCGCTCCTGCCCGGCGGCCGGCCCGCGACCGACCCCCGCGCGCGGGAGGAGGTCGCCGCCGTCTGGGGCGTCCGCGAACTCCCGCACCGCTACGGCCGCGACACCGGCCAGATCGTCGAGGCCGCCGCGGGCGGCGAGCTCGGCGCGCTGCTCGTCGCCGGCGTCGAGGTCGCGGACCTGCCGGACCCGGCCCGCGCACGCGAGGCCCTCGACGCGGCCTTCGTGGTCTCCCTGGAGCTGCGGCCCGGCGAGGTCACCGACCGGGCCGACGTCGTCCTGCCCGTCGCGGCCGTCGCCGAGAAGCCCGGCACCTTCCTCAACTGGGAGGGCAGGGCCAGGCTGTTCGAGGCCGCGCTGAAGCCCGAGCAGATGACCCGGCCCCTCGCGCCGACCGACGCCCGGGTGCTCCACATGCTGGCCGACGCCCTCGACGTCCACCTCGCCCTGCCCGACCTGCGGTCCGCGCGGCGGGAGCTGGACCGGCTCGGCGGCTGGACCGAGGAGCGGGCCTCCGAGCCCACCGCGCACGCCGTGCCCGCGCCCCGGCCCGGGGACGGGGAGGCCGTCCTCGCCGGACACCGCCTCCTCCTCGACCTCGGCAGGCTCCAGGAGGGCGACACCGCGCTGGCCGGCACCCGGCACGCGGCGGTCGCCCGGCTCTCCGCCGCCACCGCCGCCGACACCGGCGTCAAGGACGGCGACGTCCTGGAGGTGACCGGCCCCGCGGGCTCCGTCACCTTCCCGCTCCAGGTCACCGAGATGCCCGACCGCGTCGTCTGGCTCCCGCTGAACTCGGCCGGCCGCGGCGTCCTCTCCGACACCGGCGCCCACCCCGGCGACCTGGTCCGCATCGGCCCGGCGACCCCGCAGGAGGTGCAGGCATGACCACGCCGCTCGCCGCCGAAGACCTGTCCATGTTCGGCACGGACCCCTGGTGGCTCGTGCTGATCAAGGCCGTCTTCTGCTTCGCCTTCCTGATGGTCACCGTGCTCTTCTCCATCGTGTGGGAGCGCAAGGTCGTCGCCTGGATGCAGCTGCGCATCGGCCCCAACCGGCACGGCCCCTGGGGCATGCTCCAGTCCCTCGCGGACGGCATCAAGCTGATGCTCAAAGAGGACGTGATCGTCAAGAAGGCCGACAAGGTCGTCTACGTCCTCGCCCCGATCATCGCCGCGATCCCCGCCTTCATGGCGATCGCCGTGATCCCCTTCGGCCCGGCCGGCAACGAGGTCTCGATCTTCGGCCAGCGGACCGCGATGCAGCTCACCGACCTGCCGATCGCGATGCTGTACGTCCTCGCGGTCGCCTCCGTCGGCATCTACGGCATCGTCCTCGCGGGCTGGTCCTCCGGCTCCACGTACCCGCTGCTCGGCGGCCTCCGGTCGTGCGCGCAGATGATCTCGTACGAGATCGCGATGGGCGCGGCCTTCGCCTCGGTCTTCCTCTACTCCGGGTCCATGTCGACCTCGAAGATCGTCGAGGCGCAGGCGGACCGCTGGTTCGTGATCCTGCTGCCGGTCTCGTTCATCATCTACATCGTCACGATGGTCGGCGAGACGAACCGCGCCCCGTTCGACATGCCGGAGTCCGAGGGCGACCTCGTCGGCGGCTTCAACACCGAGTACTCGTCCATCAAGTTCGCGATGTTCATGCTCGCCGAGTACGTGAACATGGTGACGGTCTCGGCCGTGTCGGTGACGCTCTTCCTCGGCGGCTGGCGGGCCCCGTACCCGGTCTCCACCTTCTGGGAGGGCGCGAACCACGGCTGGTGGCCCATGCTCTGGTTCGTCATCAAGGTGCAGCTGCTGCTGTTCTTCTTCATCTGGCTCCGCGGCACCCTGCCCCGCGTCCGCTACGACCAGCTGATGAAGCTCGGCTGGAAGGTCCTCATCCCGGTCGCCGTGGTCTGGCTGATGCTGGTCGCCACCGTCCGCGCGCTGCGGAACGAGAACATCGCGTTCTCCAACATCGTGCTGTACGTGGCCGGTGCCGTCCTCGCGCTGCTGCTGCTGTCGTTCCTGGTCGACGTGTTCCGCGACCGGAAGACGAAGGCGGCCGGGGCGGGCGCCGCGGAGGAGACCTCCTTCGACCCGATGGCCGGCGGCTTCCCCGTACCGCCCAAGCCCGGACAGTCCCTGCCGGCCGTGCCCCGGCGCAGGCCCCGGCGCGACCGGGACCTCGTTGTCAGCGGCGCCCCCGATACTGCTACTGCGAGTGATGGAAAGGAGACGGACGGTGTCTGATTTCCAGAATCCGGTGGCCGGCTTCGGCGTGACCTTCAAGGCCATGTTCAAGAAGCGGCTGACCGAGCAGTACCCGGAGCAGCAGAAGACGACGGCGCCCCGCTTCCACGGCCGGCACCAGCTCAACCGTCACCCCGACGGTCTGGAGAAGTGCGTCGGCTGCGAGCTGTGCGCCTGGGCCTGTCCCGCCGACGCCATCTACGTCGAGGGCGCGGACAACACCGACGAGGAGCGCTACTCGCCGGGCGAGCGGTACGGCCGCGTCTACCAGATCAACTACGCCCGCTGCATCCTCTGCGGACTGTGCATCGAGGCGTGCCCCACGCGCGCGCTGACGATGACGAACGAGTTCGAACTGGCCGACTCCTCCCGCGAGAACCTGATCTACACCAAGGAGCAGCTCCTCGCGGGCCTGGAGGAGGAGATGGTCGACTCGCCGCACGCGATCTTCCCGGGCATGACCGAGCAGGACTACTACCGGGGCCTGGTCACCGGGGCCGCACCCGGCACGGTCCGTCAGGTCGCCGTCTCCAAGGGGGAGAAGGGCGAGCCGGAGGGGGCGGAGGCATGAGCGCGAACCTCGCGGCGTACACGACGTCCACCGGTGAGGCCTTCCAGTTCTGGGTCCTCGGCACCGTCGCCGTCGTCGGCGCGCTGTCCACGATCCTGATGAGGAAGGCCGTGCACTCGGCGCTCTCGCTCGCCGGGACCATGATCGTCCTGGCGGTCTTCTACCTCGCCAACGGCGCGTACTTCCTCGGCATCGTCCAGATCGTCGTCTACACCGGCGCGATCATGATGCTCTTCCTCTTCGTCGTCATGCTGGTCGGTGTCACGGCCGCGGACTCGCTGAAGGAGACCATCAAGGGGCAGCGCTGGTGGGCCGCCGCCTGCGGCCTCGGCTTCGGCATCCTGCTGGCCGCCGGCATCGGCAACGCCTCGCTGACGGAGTTCGCCGGCCTCGGCGCGGCCAACAGCGCCCACGGCGGGAACGTCGAGGGACTCGCCGCCCTCATCTTCACCAAGTACGTCTTCGCCTTCGAGATCACCGGCGCGCTGCTCATCACGGCGGCCGTCGGCGCGATGGTGCTCACCCACCGCGAGCGCACCGAGCGGGCCCGCACCCAGCGCGAGCTCTCCGAGCAGCGCGTGCGCGAGGGCTCGCACGTGCCGCCGCTGCCCGCCCCCGGCGTGTACGCCCGGCACAACGCCGTGGACATCGCCGGTCTGCTGCCCGACGGCACCCCCGCCGAGCTCACCGTCATGCAGACCCTGCGCAAGCGGGGCCAGATCCGGGACGTGTCCACCGAGGCGATGGCCGACCTCAAGGCCCTGGAGCAGCGCTCCGAGGAGCGGCTCGGCCGGGACCGGGACGAAGAGGAGGCCACCCGGTGAATCCCGTCAACTACCTGTACCTCGCCGCCCTGCTGTTCACCATCGGTGCGGCCGGGGTGCTGATCCGGCGCAACGCGATCGTCGTCTTCATGTGCGTGGAGCTCATGCTCAACGCCTGCAACCTCGCGTTCGTCACGTTCTCCCGCATGCACGGCAACCTCGACGGCCAGATCATCGCGTTCTTCACGATGGTCGTCGCCGCCGCGGAGGTCGTCGTCGGGCTCGCGATCATCGTGTCCGTCTTCCGTGCCCGCCACTCGGCCTCGGTCGACGACGCCAGCCTGATGAAGCTGTGAGGGGCTGACCGTGGAAAATCTCATTGCGCTGCTCATCGGCGCGCCCCTGCTCGGCGCGGCGGTGCTGCTCCTCGGCGGGCGGCGGCTCGACCGGTACGGGCACTGGATCGGCACGGCCCTCGCGGCCGTCTCGTTCGCGCTCGGCCTGGCGCTCTTCGCCGACATGCTCGGCAAGAGTGCCGACGACCGGGCCCTGCACCAGATGCTCTACACCTGGATCCCCGTCGAGGGCTTCCAGGCGGACATGGCCTTCCAGCTCGACCAGCTGTCGATGACCTTCGTCCTGCTGATCACCGGGGTCGGCACGCTCATCCACGTCTACTCCATCGGCTACATGGAGCACGACGAGCGCCGCCGCCGGTTCTTCGGCTACCTCAACCTGTTCGTCGCGGCGATGCTCCTGCTCGTCCTCGCCGACAACTACCTGCTGCTGTACTTCGGCTGGGAGGGCGTCGGCCTCGCCTCGTACCTCCTGATCGGCTTCTGGCAGCACAAGCCCACCGCGGCCACCGCCGCGAAGAAGGCCTTCCTGGTCAACCGGGTCGGCGACATGGGCCTCTCGATCGCCATCATGATCATGTTCACCACCTTCGGCACCTTCGCCTTCGGGCCGGTGCTCGCGGCGACCGACCAGGCCTCCGAGGGCAAGCTGACCGCGATCGGCCTGATGCTGCTCCTCGCCGCCTGCGGCAAGTCGGCCCAGGTACCGCTGCAGTCCTGGCTCGGGGACGCGATGGAGGGCCCGACCCCGGTCTCGGCCCTCATCCACGCGGCCACGATGGTGACCGCCGGTGTCTATCTGATCGTCCGCTCCGCCGACATCTTCAACGCCGCGCCGGACGCGCAGCTCGTCGTCACCGTCGTCGGCGCGGTCACGCTCCTCTTCGGTGCGATCGTCGGTTGCGCGAAGGACGACATCAAGAAGGCGCTCGCCGGTTCGACGATGTCGCAGATCGGCTACATGATCCTGGCGGCCGGCCTCGGCCCCATCGGCTACGTCTTCGCGATCATGCACCTGGTGACGCACGGCTTCTTCAAGGCCGGGCTCTTCCTCGGTGCCGGATCCGTCATGCACGGCATGAACGACGAGGTCGACATGCGGAAGTACGGCGGCCTGCGGAAGTACATGCCGGTCACCTTCATCACCTTCGGCCTCGGCTACCTCGCGATCATCGGCTTCCCGGGCCTGTCCGGCTTCTTCTCCAAGGACAAGATCATCGAGGCGGCCTTCGCCAAGGGCGGCACCGAGGGCTGGATCCTCGGCTCGGTCACCCTGCTCGGCGCGGCCATCACCGCGTACTACATGACCCGCGTGATGCTGATGACCTTCTTCGGCGAGAAGCGCTGGCAGCCCGACGAGAAGGGCGAGCCGCCGCACCCGCACGAGTCGCCGAAGTCCATGGTGATCCCGATGGTGCTCCTCGCCGTCGGCTCGGTCGCCGCGGGCGCGCTCTTCGAGTTCGCCGGGTTCGTCGAGTGGCTGGAGCCGGTCACCGGCTTCGAGCACGGCCACGCGCCGATCAGCGCCGCGGCCGTCACCACCGCCACCGTCGCCGTCATGGTGATCGGCGTCGGCCTCGCGTACCTCCAGTACGGCCGCAAGCCCGTCCCCGTGGTCGCCCCGCGCGGCTCGCTCCTCACCCGGGCCGCCCGCCGCGACCTGCTCCAGGACGACTTCAACCACGCGGTCTTCGTCACCGGCGGCACGCACCTGACGCGCTCGCTGGTCTATGTCGACCACAGCCTGGTCGACGGCGTCGTCAACGGCACCGCGGCCGCGGTCGGCGGACTCTCCGGCCGGCTGCGCAAGCTCCAGAACGGCTACGTCCGCTCGTACGCGGTCTCCATGTTCGGAGGTACGGCGGTGCTGATCGCCGCGACCCTGCTGATGAGGGCGGTGTAACCACCATGTCCTTCCCGCTCCTTACGGTGACGGCAGCGGTGCCGGCGGTCGGTGCGATCCTCACCGCCGCCGTCCCCGCGGCTCGCCGCACCGCAGCCAAGTGGCTGGCGCTGACCGTCTCGCTCGCCACGCTGGTCCTGGCCGGGGTGGTCTGGGCCCGGTTCGAGCCCGGCGGCGACCGCTACCAGCTGGTCGAATCCCACTCCTGGATCAAGGACTTCGGCGTCCGGTACGAGCTCGGGGTCGACGGCATCGGGGTGGCGCTCATCGCGCTCACCGCCCTGCTGATCCCGTTCGTCGTCCTGGCCGGCTGGCACGACGCCGATCCGCTGGAGACCTCCTCGAAGCGGTGGCGGCCGACGCAGGGCTTCTTCGCCCTGATCCTCATGGTCGAGGCGATGGTGATCCTCTCCTTCGAGGCCACCGACGTCTTCCTCTTCTACATCCTCTTCGAAGCCATGCTCATCCCGATGTACTTCCTCATCGGCGGCTTCGGCGACCGCGCCCACAGCGGCTCCGACGAGAACGCGGCGGCCCAGCGCTCCTACGCGGCGGTCAAGTTCCTGCTCTACAACCTCGTCGGCGGCCTGATCATGCTGGCCGCCGTCATCGGCCTCTACGTGGTCGCGGGGAACTTCTCGCTCACCGAGATCGCCGAGGCCCGGGCCAACGGCTCCCTGGAGATGGCGACCAGCACCGAGCGGTGGCTGTTCCTCGGCTTCTTCTTCGCCTTCGCGGTGAAGGCGCCGCTCTGGCCGCTGCACACGTGGCTGCCGAACGCGATGGGGGAGGCCACCGCCCCGGTCGCCGTCCTCATCACCGCCGTCGTCGACAAGGTCGGCACCTTCGCGATGCTCCGCTTCTGCCTCGGCCTCTTCCCCGAGGCGAGCAAGTGGGCCACCCCCGCGATCGTCGTCCTCGCGCTCATCAGCATCGTGTACGGCGCGCTGGTCGCGGTCGGCCAGCGGGACATCAAGCGCCTGGTCGCCTACGCCTCGATCTCGCACTTCGGCTTCATCATCCTGGGCATCTTCGCGATGACCACCCAGGGCCAGTCCGGTGCCACGCTCTACATGGTCAACCACGGCATCTCGACGGCCGCGCTGATGCTCGTCGCCGGCTTCCTGATCTCCCGGCGCGGCTCGCGGCTCATCGCCGACTACGGCGGCGTGCAGAAGGTCGCCCCGGTCCTCGCCGGAACCTTCCTGATCGGCGGCCTCGCGACCCTGTCGCTGCCCGGACTCGCGCCGTTCGTCAGCGAGTTCCTGGTCCTGGTCGGCACGTACGCCCGGTATCCGGTGGCCGGGATCATCGCCACCACCGGCATCGTCCTCGCCGCGCTCTACACCCTCGTCCTGTACCAGCGGACGATGACCGGGCCGGTGAAGGAGGAGGTGCGGGCGCTGCCCGACCTGAAGGCGCGCGAGCTGGCCGTGGTCGTCCCGCTGATCGCCGTCCTCATCTTCCTCGGGGTCTTCCCGAAGCCGCTGACGGACGTCGTCAACCCGGCCGTGGAGCACACCATGTCCGACGTCCAGCAGAAGGACCCCCAGCCCCAGATTCAGAACGTGGAGGCGGCCAAGTGAGTTCCATGGCTGTCCACAGCTTGTGGACGACAGCTGCCGAGCCGCTGGACAAGATCCCGGCGCCCCACATCGAGTACACGCAGCTCTCGCCCGTGCTCATCGTGCTCGGCGCCGCGCTCGTCAGCGTCCTCGTCGAGGCCTTCGTGCCCCGCAGGGGCCGCTACCACAGCCAGGTGTTCCTGTCCGTCCTCGCGCTCGTCGCCGCCTTCGCCGCCATCGTCGGCCTGGCGGCGGGCGGATACGGCTCCACCAAGGCCCACATCGCGGCCATGGGCGCCATCGCCGTCGACGGACCCGCCCTCTTCCTCCAGGGCACCATTCTGCTCGCCTCCCTGGTGGCGGTCTTCACCTTCGCCGAGCGCAGGCTCGACCCGGCCGACCACGGCCACAAGGTCGACTCCTTCGCCGCCGAGGCCGCCGCCGTCCCCGGCAGCGACCAGGAGAAGGCCGCCGTGAAGGCCGGGTTCACCACCACCGAGGTGTTCCCGCTGGCGCTCTTCGCGATCGCCGGCATGCTGGTCTTCCCGGCCGCCAACGACCTCCTGACGCTCTTCGTCGCCCTGGAGGTCTTCTCCCTCCCGCTGTACCTGCTCTGCGCCGTCGCCCGCCGCAAGCGGCTGATGTCGCAGGAGGCGGCCGTCAAGTACTTCCTGCTCGGCGCCTTCTCCTCGGCCTTCCTGCTCTTCGGGATCGCCCTGCTCTACGGCTACGCGGGCTCCGTCTCGTACGCCACCATCGCCCGTGTCGTCGACGGCTCCATCGGCTCCGTCGACCCGGCGCTCGCCGACACCATGGGCAACGACGTACTGCTGCTCATCGGCTTCGCGATGGTCCTCATGGGACTGCTCTTCAAGATCGGCGCCGTGCCGTTCCACATGTGGACCCCGGACGTCTACCAGGGAGCCCCGACCCCGGTCACCGGCTTCATGGCCGCCGCCACCAAGGTCGCCGCCTTCGGCGCGCTGCTCCGCCTGCTGTACGTGGTGCTCCCCGGCCTCACCTGGGACTGGCGGCCGGTCATGTGGGGCGTCGCCGTCGTCACCATGCTCGGCGGTGCGATCGTCGCCATCACCCAGACCGACATCAAGCGCCTCCTGGCGTACTCGTCGATCGCGCACGCGGGCTTCCTGCTCGCCGGTGTCATCGCCGCCACCCCGAGCGGGATCTCGTCCGTCCTCTTCTACCTGGGGGCGTACTCCTTCGTGACGATCGGCGCCTTCGCCGTCGTCACCCTGGTCCGGGACGCGGGCGGCGAGGCCACCCACCTGTCCAAGTGGGCCGGTCTCGGGCGTCGTTCGCCGCTCGTCGCGGCGGTCTTCGCGGTCTTCCTGCTCGCCTTCGCCGGCATCCCGCTGACCTCCGGCTTCTCCGGGAAGTTCGCGGTCTTCAAGGCGGCGGCGGACGGTGGCGCGGGCGCCCTCGTCGTGGTCGGTGTGATCTCCTCGGCGATCGCCGCCTTCTTCTACATCCGGGTCATCGTGCTGATGTTCTTCAGCGAGCCGAAGGCGGACGGCCCCACGGTCGCCGTGCCCTCGCCCCTGACGGGCATCACGATCGCGGCGGGCGTCGCGGTCACCGTGGTCCTCGGCCTCGCCCCCCAGTACTTCCTGGACCTGGCGAACCAGGCGAGCGTGTTCGTGCGGTAGCGCGGACCGCGCGCGCGAAGGGGCCCGGCTCGGGGGCGAGCCGGGCCCCTTCGCGGTCCTGACACGGCGCGCGGGGCGTGGCATCGTGGACGCGCCTATTGGTCTGTACCTCTTGGGGAGGGGGTCCTGTGCGCGGGACCACGGTCTTACCCGGGGCGCCCAGCGCCGTGCCCCGGGACGGAGAGCCGCCGGTGCACCGGCTCGAACTGCGACGCCCGGGCCAAGTGCCCTTCGCCGCCGGGGGATTCGACGCCATGGGGCCGATGTCCCGGGCCGACTATCCGCACCGGCACACCTTCTACGAGATCGTCCACGTCGTGGACGGCACGGGCACCCACGTGCTCGACACCGAGCGCCACCCCGTCCGGCCGCCGCAGCTCGGGGTCATCCTCCCCGGACAGGTGCACCGATGGGAGGGCGTACGCGGACTCGAAGGGTCGCTGGTGCTCTTCACCCCCGAGTTCCTCGTGGGCGGGGTGGGCGACGAGGAGCTCCTCCGGCGGCTCGGGGACCGGCCCTGGGTGGGACTCGACCTCGCCGCGCACGAACGGACCTCCCGGCTGATGGAGGAGCTGGCCGACGAGTACCGGCGCGGCGACGACGGCTTCGCGGGGGTGCTGCGGTCGCTGCTGCACGTGCTGCTCGTGCGGGCCGCCCGGGTGCCCGGGGAGCGCGCGGCGCCCGCCCCGCCGCGGGGGCTCGCCGAGGAGTTCCTGGCCCTCGCCGGCCGGGCCGCCGCCGAGGGGGTGTCCGTACGGGAGTGCGCCGGGCGGCTCGGAGTGTCCGCGGGACATCTGAACGAGGCCGTGCGGTGCGCCACCGGCCGGACGCCCGCCGCACTGCTGCGGGAGGCGCGGGCCCGGGAGGCGCAGCGGCTGCTGGTCTCCACGCGCCTGTCCGTGCGGCAGGTGGCCGCGCGGGTCGGCTTCGACGACCCCGCCTACTTCTGCCGCTTCTTCCGGCGGGAGGTCGGGCACAGTCCGGGCGACTTCCGAAAACACCACGACCGCCCGGTTCCGTCCCTCGAAGGCGGCGGCGGGGGCTCGTAGGTTCGTGCCGATCCCAGCCCCCCACCCGAGGAGCCAGGCACATGGACAGCGAGACCAGCACCGGGCACGTCACCCGCAAGGCCGTGCTGAGGGCCGCGGTCGCGGCCGGCATGGCCGTACCCGCCGTACTCATGGGCGTCCCCGCCCTCGCCCGGACCCTGACCGACGGCGCGGCGCCCCTCGACCTCACCCCGGACTGCGACGACGGCGACGACCCCACCCCGCCGCAGATGGAGGGGCCCTACTTCAAGCCGTCCTCCCCGCTGCGCAGCAGCCTCCTGGACGGCCCCGGCACGCGGCTGACCGTCAGCGGCTACGTCTTCGGGCGGGCCTGCCGGCCGATATCCGGGGTCCTGCTGGACTTCTGGCAGGCCGACACCAACGGCGCCTACGACAACACCGGGTTCAAGTTCCGCGGGCACCAGTTCACCGGCGCCGACGGCGGCTTCACCCTCACCACGATCGTCCCCGGGCTCTACCCGGGCCGCACCCGCCACCTCCACGTCAAGGTGCAGGCGCCCGGACGGCCGGTGCTCACCACCCAGCTGTACTTCCCGAACGAGCCCCGGAACAACACCGACTCGCTCTTCGACGCGCGGCTGCTGATGACCGTCCGGGACGGCGGCGGCGGCCGGGAGGCCGCCTTCGACTTCGTGCTCGACGTCCCGCAGGACCCGGGCCCGACGCCGACACCGACGTCGACCGCGACCACCGCCCCGCCCGGCGGTACCTGGACCGCCGGACGGGCCTACAAGGCCGGGGACGCCGTCACCTACGGCGGCCGGGGCTACGCGTGCCTCCAGGCGCACACGGCCCAGGCCGGCTGGGAGCCGCCGAACGTCCCCGCCCTCTGGCGGGCCGTCTGAGGCTCAGGCCGAGGGCACGATCCGGCCGCGGACCTCACCGAGGGTCACCCGGGTGCCGTCCGGACCCGGGGCCCAGGCGGTGAGGACGACCTCGTCGCCGTCCTCCAGGAACGTCCGCTTACCGCCCGGCAGTTCGAGGGCGTCGCGGCCGTTCCAGGTGAGCTCCAGGAGCGAGCCGCGCTGGTTGACCTCGGGCCCGGAGACCGTGCCGGAGCCGTACAGGTCGCCCGTGCGGAGCGAGGCGCCGTTCACCGTCATGTGGGCGAGCTGCTGGGCCGCCGTCCAGTACATGGAGGAGAACGGCGGCTCGGCCACCACCTCGCCGTTGATCTCCACGGAGATCCGCAGGTCGAAGCCGCCCGGCTCCTCCTCGGCCGCGTCGTCCAGGTACGGCAGGAGGGGGAGGTCCCGGGCGGGCGGTGCCGTGCGGGCCGCGTCCAGGGCCTCCAGGGGCGTCACCCACGCCGAGACCGAGGTCTGGAACGACTTGCCGAGGAACGGGCCCAGCGGCACGTACTCCCAGGCCTGCACGTCCCGCGCGGACCAGTCGTTGAGCAGCGTCAGACCGAAGACGTGGTCCCGGAAGTCCGCCAGCGGGACCGGCTTCCCGAGCTCCGACGGGGTGCCGACCAGGAAGCCGACCTCCGCCTCGATGTCCAGCTTGACCGAGGGGCCGAAGACCGGGGCCGGGTCGGACGGGGCCTTGCGCTGCCCCGAGGGGCGCACGACGTCGGTGCCGGACACCACGATCGTGCCCGCACGGCCGTGGTAACCGATCGGCAGGTGCTTCCAGTTGGGGGTGAGCGCGTCGCCGTCGGGGCGGAAGATCTTCCCCACGTTCGTCGCGTGGTGCTCGCTCGCGTAGAAGTCGACGTAGTCCGCGACCTCGTAGGGCAGGTGCAGCGTCACCGCGTCCAGCGGGTGCAGCAGCGGCTCGATGTCCGCGCGGTGCGCGGGCACCGTCACCCAGGCCGTCAGCGCCCGGCGGACGTCGCGCCAGGCGGTCCGCCCGGCCGCGAGGAGCGGGTTGAGGCTCGGCTGCGCGAGCAGCGCCGCGTACGGGGAGCCGAGCGCGTGCGCCGCGGCACCGGCGTCCAGGACGTGCCCGCCGATGCGGACGCCGAGCCGGCGCCGCCCGGGCTCGTCGGCGGTGGAGAAGACGCCGTACGGGAGGTTGTGCGGGCCGAAGGGATCGCCCTCGGCCAGGTCGAGCGGGCTGTGCTCGGACATCGGTGCGTGCCTCGCTTTCCACGTGTGTGGGGGACACGTTACGGGTCGGGCCGCCGGGCGCGGATGACATGGATCACACAGAAAGTGCGGCCTCCGTGGGCAACTGTCCACGTATGGGGGGGTTGTGTCGCGAGAGCGTCCGGAACACCCCCGCGAGCTGCGGAAACAGGGCTGCCGTCGGCCTGATTCCGGCCCTACGATCACGGTGGTGTCGCGCCGCGTGAAGGAACCGCGGGCGCGCGCCCACCACATTCTTCGCAGTCTTTCTCTGACCAGGAAAAGGTCCACAACGTGAAGATCCGTCGCATTCTGGCGACCGCCGTGGCCGCAGCCGTGACCACCCCGGTCGTGTTCCTCTCGGCCGCCCCGGCGTTCGCCGACACCAAGCCGACGTCCGCGCCCTCGCAGAAGCCCGCGGGCCACGAGGACGACCCCGAGGACGACATGCCGTCCCTCGATGAGCTGAAGGCCGCCGTCGCCGCGGCGCAGAAGGCGTACGACGAGGCCGTCGCCGAGGTCGCCGCGGCCAAGGCCGACATCGAGGCCCGGGAGAAGGCCGACCACCCGCTCAGGGTCGCCGCCGACGCCGCGAAGAAGGCCGCCGACGAGGCCGCCGCCGCGAAGACCGCCGCCGACGAGGCGCTCGCCAAGGCCGAGAAGGCCGTGGCGGACCTGCCCGAGACGGCGACCGACGAGGACAAGAAGGCCGCCGCCGACGCGGTCACCGCCGCGAAGAAGACCGCCGACGAGGCCGCCGCCGCCAAGACCGCCGCCGACGCCAAGGCCAAGGAGGCCCAGAAGGCCCTGGCGGACGCCGACGTCGAGGCGTGGCGGGTGCTCGGCCTCGCCCAGAAGGTCGAGAAGGCCGCCAAGAAGGACCTCGACGACGCCAAGGAGGAGCTCGCCTTCTACGAGGAGATCGGGGAGGAGTGCACGGAGGACCCCGCGGTCAAGGTCAAGCTGACCGGACCGAAGCAGGTCACCGCCGGCCAGCCCACCGTCTTCTCGCTCCGCGTCACCAACACCTCCGACCACGCCCTGGACGTCGTCAACGCCTACGCGAACGCCATGCGGCAGCCCGCGGCCGGCGAGGAGATCGACGAGGACACGGACTTCTCCAAGCTCGTCCTCCCGCTCGAGTGGTCCTCCGCCGACGCCCCGGAGTGGACCCGGTTCACCGAGGAGTTCGACTCCATCGAGGTCGGCAAGCTCGCCAAGGGCGCCAGCTACGACGTGAAGCTCCGCCTCACGGTCGACGCGAAGGCCGCCGCCGGCAAGGGCATGGTCTTCGGTTACGGCGAGTACGAGAACAACGACGGCAGCTGCGGCGTCGGCGACGACTTCGCGAACGTGACCTTCGACATCCTCGCCGCCGACAAGGGCGACAAGCCCACGCCGAAGCCGTCGGAGACGACCGCGACGCCGACCCCGGCTCCGAGCGCCACCACCGGTGGCAACGCGAACACCACCCAGCAGGGCGGTTCGTCGAACACCCCCGTGAACGGCACCCTCGCCGCCACCGGTGCGAACGACACCCTGCCGCTCGGCTACGCCGCGGCCGGGGCCGTCGCCCTGGGCGCCGGCGCGCTGGTCGTCGCCCGCCGCCGCAAGGCCGGCGCGCAGGCGTAACCCCTGACCGGTCCCCCGTACGGCGTGAGTTCAGCCCGCCGTACGGGGGATCCTCTTTTCCCAGGTCCGGTGGAAGACGACCTCGCCGCCCTCCTTGCACACCACCTCGTTCTCGGTGAGGAAGGCGTCCGCGTCGCAGGAGATCTCCGAGCGGGTGTCGATCGTGACGTCCCAGGCGAGCTCGGGGCGGTGCAGCCGGACCGACCACTCCGAGCGGGTCCGGGCGGACAGCGGGCCGCTCTCGTCGATCGTGTACGTCTCCACGGCGTCCTCGGTGAACTCCAGGCCGTCCGGGTACACGCGCGTGCCGCCGTACTTCGGGTCGACCTCCAGGGTCCACTCGCCCCTGGCCACGTCCCGGACCACCACGCGCTCCGGGCGCGGCTCCTCCAGGGTCCGCGGGTAGACCACCCCGAGGGGCGGGGACTGCTCCGGCTCCTCCCACGTGACGGCGTCCTCGGTGGGCGCGCGGACCGGGAGGGTGAGGGACGAGCCGGCCGGGTCGAGGGTGAAGCCGGCGGCGTCGGGCTGGGGCCAGATCCACGGCCAGTACGTGGAGGAGACGGCGAGGCGCACCCGGTGGCCGGGCGCGAAGGCGTGCCCGATGCCGTTCAGCTCGAAGTCGAAGCTCTCCGTCTCGCCGATCTGGGCCTCCACGGCCCGGTCGCGGCCGTAGCGGGCGGAGAAGTTCAGGGCGCCCCGGGTGACGAGGGTGGAGGAGCCGTCCGGGGCGATGTCGCAGAGCCGGGCGATCACCTGGCCGGTGGGGGCCGCCGAGCGCAGGGCGAGGCTCACGGAGGGCCGTCCCAGGATCCGGAGGGGGCCGCCGTCCTCGGGGACGGGGAAGTCGAAGCAGGCCGAGTGGGCGTCCTCGTCGCGCTGGTCGGGGGGCAGGTCGGCGTCGTTGCCGAAGGGGAAGAAGCGGCCCGCGTCGAGGCCGGTCTGCTGGGGCGAGTCGACGACGACCGGGGCGCCCTGGAAGCCGTACGTGACGGGGGTGACGTGCGGGGAGGGCCAGGCGGGGTCGGTGACCCAGCGGCCGGGCAGCTCCTCGTAGACGGTGGCCGGCGGGTGCGAGTCGCTGATCCAGGAGCGCAGCAGCGGCTCGGCCATCACGTCGTTCTCGGCGTCCTTGAGGTGGTGGTCCCACCAGCGCAGGGTCTCCTGGAGGAAGCCGATCGCCGGTCCCGGCGGCAGGCCGCGGTCGGGGTACTGGTGGGACCAGGGGCCGATGATGCCGCGTACCCGGTCCTGGGGGAGGTGCCGGGCGAGCCGCAGGACGGTGTCGCGGTAGGGGTCGTGCCAGCCGCCGACGGCGAGGACGGCGGCCCGGATCGCCCCGTAGTCCTCGCAGACGCTGCCGTGCTTCCAGTACGCGTCCCGGGTCTGGTGGGCGAGCCAGGTGTGGATGAGCGGCTCGACGGCCTCCAGGCGCCTCAGCCACAGCTCGCGCCACTCCTCGCCCGCGTACAGCGGGTCCGGGGGCCGGGAGACGAAGGCGAGCATGGTGGCGGCCCAGGCGTGCATGTCGACGCCCAGGACCGAGCCGCCCATGTAGTGGACGTCGTTGTCGTAGCGGTCGTCGGTGGAGCAGACGGTGACGACCGCCTTGAGCGGTTCGGGGGCGAGGGCGGCGATCTGGAGCGAGTTGAAGCCGCCCCAGGAGATCCCGAACATGCCGACCCTGCCGGTGCACCAGTCCTGCTCGGCGAGCCAGTTCACGACGGCGACGCCGTCGGCGAGCTCGACGGGGTCGTACTCGTCGCCGGGGAGGCCCTCGCTGTTGCCGTGGCCGCGGACGTCGACCCGTACGGAGGCGTAGCCGTGGCCCGCGTACCAGGGGTGGCGCTGCCAGTCGCGGGGGGCGGTCCAGTCGGTGAGGCGGTACGGCAGGTACTCCAGGAGGGCCGGTACCGGCTCGTCGGTGAGCGGGCGCCACACGCGCGCGTACAGCCTCGTCCCGTCGGGCAGCGGGATGCGGATGTCCTCGTGGCGGGTCTCGTACGGGAAGTCGGTACGGATCTTCGTCATCAGGTCACCTCAGTGGACGGGGTGCATGGTGCGGCGCAGCCAGGGCGCCAGGGCGATCACGACGAGGCCGGCGACGACGGCGACGGCGCCGTTCACGCCGAAGTAGACGGGCTTGGAGACGTCGTCGTAGAGCTTCACGGTCTGGGCCTGGATGCCGTTGGCGAGGGCGAGCGAGAGGAACCAGAGCGACATCGTCTGGCTGGAGAAGGCCTTCGGGGCGAGCTTGCTGGTCGCGGACATGCCGGAGGTCTCCAGGAGCACGTCGCCGAGGCCGAGCAGCAGGTACGAGCCCACGATCCACCACGCGGCCATCTGGTACGTGTCGTCGGCGTGCCCGGAGGTCGGCAGGACCATCAGCAGGAAGGAGAGGCCGCCGAGGATCACGCCGTAGGCGATCTTGTTGGAGGCGTGCGGCTGGCGGTGCCCCATCCGGGCCCAGACGGCGGCCACCACGGGGGCGAGGAGGACCTCGAAGGCGCCCAGGGCCGAGGCGTACCAGCTCGCCGGGAAGTCGAAGCCGAGGATGGTGGTGCGGGCGTTCGTGGAGGCCAGCAGGATCATCGTGGAGTACGCCTGGAAGAGGATGAAGTTGAACACCACCGAGGCCAGGAAGAGCACGATGTACGGCCTGAGGCGGCCGCGCTCCTCGGCCGTGACCCGGGGGCTGGTGAACATCACCCAGAAGTAGACGACCGGCGCGATCACCGAGATCACCGTCAGCACGTCCACGAACCGGTCCATGGTGAGCCAGCCCGCGAGCGCCAGGGCCGTGGCGAGGGCGGCCGTGACGACGGCGCCGACGATCATCAGCCTCACCGCGCGCCGCATGGCCTCGGGGGCGAGCGCGAACTCGGCGGAGTGCTTGCGCCCGGCCAGGTGACGGCGGCCCGCCACGTACTGGATCAGGCCGAGGGTCATGCCGAGGGCGGCGGCGGAGAAGCCCCAGTGGTAGCCCTTGTGGTCGGCGAGCCAGCCGGTGATCAGCGGGCCCGCGAAGGCGCCGATGTTGATCGCCATGTAGTAGAGCGCGAAACCGGCGTCGCGGCGGTCGTCGTCCGTGCGGTACAGCTTGCCGACCATCGTCGCCACGTTCGGCTTGAGCAGTCCGGTGCCGGCGCTGATCAGGCCGAGCCCGACCCAGGTCATGGCGGCGCTCGGCACCGCCATGGCGTAGTGCCCGCAGGCGATCAGGATCCCGCCCCACAGGACCGCGCGGTACGAGCCGAGGATGCGGTCGGCGAGCCAGCCGCCGGCCACCGAGACGAGGTAGACGAGGGTGCCGTAGGCGGCGGCGACGGAGGCCGCGTTGCCCGGGTCCATGCCGAGGCCGCCGTCGGCGGCCGTGGCGGCGAAGTAGAGGACGAGGATGGCCTGCATGCCGAGGAACGAGAACCGCTCCCAGACCTCCAGGCCGGAGAGCGTCAGCAGGCCCCGGGGATGTCCGAGGAAGGCGCGGTCGTCCTCGGGGGGAGGCTGTTCGCCGTTCGTATCGGTGTCGATCGTTGTTCGGGACAAAACGCTTACTCCTGGTCGTATGAGCTGATCCCGAACATACCGGGGGCGACGGGAAGGCGCCCACGGTGATCGAAAGGTGACCGGATACGCTGGCTTGAGTGAATCGAGCGACACATCGACAATCCATGTGATCGTCAACAGTCCATGTGAACAATCCGTGTGATCGTCAGCAGGCGTCAGCAGACAGGAGACCCCCTCGTGACCGTCGTCGGGCCGTTCGGTCTTAGCGTGCGGGACCAGGCTCTTGAGGCCGATGTCCAGACCGGTTTGGCGGCCGTGGAGGCGGGCCTCCTGGACGCCACCAAGAGCGATGTCCCCTTCATCACGGAGGCCGCGCAGCACCTCGTGCTCGCCGGGGGCAAGCGGTTCCGCCCCCTGCTCGTGATGCTCGCCGCCCAGTTCGGCGACCCCTACGCGCCGGGCGTCGTGCCCTCCGCCGTGGTCGTCGAGCTCACCCACCTGGCCACGCTCTACCACGACGACGTCATGGACGAGGCCGACGTCCGGCGCGGCGTCGACAGCGCCAACACCCGTTGGGGCAACTCGATCGCCGTCCTCACGGGTGACTTCCTCTTCGCCCGCGCCTCGCACACGCTCGCGGACCTCGGTCCCGAGGCCGTACGCATCCAGTCCGAGGCGTTCGAACGGCTCGTGACCGGTCAGATCCTGGAGACCGCCGGTCCGACGGACGGCCGCGACCCCGTCGACCACTACCTCGACGTCCTCGGCGGCAAGACCGGCTCCCTCGTCGCCGTCGCCTGCCGCTTCGGCGCCATGATGTCCGGCGCCGACGACAGCATCGTCGACACCCTCACCCAGTACGGCGAGCGGCTCGGCGTCGCCTTCCAGCTCGCCGACGACGTCCTCGACATCGCCTCCGACTCCCACGAGTCCGGGAAGACCCCCGGCACCGACCTCCGCGAGGGCATCCCGACCCTCCCCGTCCTCCGCCTGCGGGCCGCCGCGGCCGCCCACGGGCGCCCGGAGGACCTGGAGCTCGTCGCCCTGATCGACGGCGACCTCAGCGACGACGAGCGGCACGCCGAGGCCCTGCGGCGGCTGCGCGCCCACCCCGCCCTGGAGCAGGCGCGCCGGGACACCGTGCGGTACGCCGAGGAGGCGCGCGCGATGCTGGCGCCGCTGCCCGAGGGGTACGCGAAGGCGGCCCTGGCCGAGATGTGCGACGCCGTGGTCCACCGCGCGGGGTAGGCCTTCTCAGGGTCGGGTCATCCCGAAGCAGTACGTGAGGTTGATCCCGGGGTCTGACGATTCCGCGCCGCCGCCTTGGTGAGATGGAGACATCATCCACAGGGGCAGCACGGCACGGAGGTAGCGGAGACCATGGCAGAGACCCGTAAGGCGAGCCGGTTCATCGTCCCGGTCGCGGTGGCAGGAGTGGCCGCGGCGACCATCGGGCTCGTCCCGGCGCTGGCGGCGTCCGGCGACCCGGACCTGCCGGAGATCACGGCCCAGCAGCTGATCGAGAAGATCGCCGCATCGGACACCCAGACCCTGTCCGGCACGTTCAAGATCTCCACCGACCTGGGCCTGCCGTCCCTCGGCGGCCTGGCGTCCGGCCTCGGGGGCCTGGGCGGCGGCGGCTCCTCGTCGGCCGACCCGTCCGAGAAGCTCACCGAGCTCGTCTCGGGCAGCCACACGCTGCGCGTGGCGGCGGACGGCCCGGAGCGCCAGCGGCTGACCCTGCTCGACGGCTCCGACGAGTACAGCCTGATCCACAACGGCGACGACGTCTGGGGCTACGACAGCAAGTCGAACGAGGCCTTCCACGAGAAGGGCGCGGGGTCCGGTGCCCCCGAGGAGGAGCAGAAGCTCCCCAGCACGCCCAAGGAGCTCGCCGACGAGGTCCTGAAGGCCGCGGGCGACACCACGTCGATCACGGTCGGCGGGACGGCGAAGGTGGCCGGCCGGGACGCGTACCAGCTGGTGATCAAGCCGAAGCAGGCCGGTTCGACGGTCGAGTCCGTGAAGATCGCGGTGGACGCGGCGAACGGCACCCCGCTGAAGTTCACCCTCTCCTCGGTCGAGGGCGGCAAGCCGGTCGTCGACGCGGGCTTCACGAAGATCGACTTCGGCCGGCCCGCCGCCTCCGAGTTCACCTTCAAGGCGCCGAAGGGCGCGAAGGTGACCGAGGGCGCCGCCCAGAAGGCGGCGGAGGAGTCGGGCGACGACCTGCCCGAGGGCTTCGAGGGGGGCTTCCCGGGCCTCGGGAAGGGCTTCGGGGGCTCCGGCGAGGGTCTGAACGTCATCGGTGAGGGCTGGACGAGCATCGCGAAGATCGACACGGGCGCTCCGGCCCCGAAGACCGACGAGGCGCCGAAGGAGATCCAGGGCTTCCTGGACTCCTTCGGCGACAAGGTCACCGGGAAGTTCGGCTCCGGCACCGTCTTCAGCACGAAGCTGGTGAACGCGCTCCTCACCGACGACGGCAAGGTCTACGTCGGCGCGGTGACGAAGGACGCGCTGGTGGACGCGGCGAACTCCGGCAGGTAACGCCGGCGGGAATCGCCGGAGTTGGGACCCCGGGCGGGTCGGGGGCGAAATTCACCGACCCACCCGGGAGCTCTCTGCGCCTCGCGGGAGAGGTGTTACGGGAAGGTCAGCTTGAAGCCGCTGATGTATCCCGTGTCGACCGAGGCCTTGTCCTGGACGCGGAGCTTCCAGGCGCCGTTGGCGACCTCCGAGGAGGCGTTCACGGTGTAGGTGGTGTTGATGTTGTCGGCGCTGCCCCCGGCCCGGTTGCTGAGGCTGTAGACGGAGCCGTCGGGGGCGATCAGGTCGACGACCAGGTCACCGATGTAGGTGTGGACGATGTCCACGCCGACCTTGAGGGTGCTCGGCGCGTTGCCCGTGATGCCGGTGACGTTGACCGTCGAGGTGACCGCGGCGCCGTTGTCCGGGATGGAGACGTCGGCGGTGTTCTCGAAGACCGTGCCGGTCGGCGGGGTCGTGGTCCCGGTGGACAGGTTCCAGATCGCGTACGCGATGGCGTCGGCGTTGCGGTCCAGGGCGGTGTCGTTGATGTTCGCCGTGGTGTCGCAGGACGCGTGGTAGCAGCGGTCGAAGGCCTGGCCGGCCGTGCCGCCCCACTTCTGCGCCTGCGCCGCGGTCTTGGTGTAGTCGGCGCCGGAGAAGAGCCCGCCGACGGGGATGCCCACGTTCTTGAAGGGCGCGTGGTCGGAGCGGCCGTCGCCCTCGGTCTCGATCTCGGTGGGGATCCCGAGCCCGGCGAAGTAGGTCTTGAAGGTCTGCTCGATCGTGGGGTCGTCGTCGTAGACGAAGTAGCCCGGGTTGGGCGAGCCGATCATGTCGAAGTTCAGGTAGCCGCTGATCTTCGACCGCTCCGCGGCGGGCAGGTTGTTGACGTAGTACTTCGACCCGACGAGCCCGAGCTCCTCGGCGCCCCACCAGCCGAAGCGCAGGTGCTTCGTCGGCTGGAGCTGGGCGCGGGAGACGGCGAGCGCGGTCTCCAGGGTCGCGGCGGACCCGGAGCCGTTGTCGTTGATGCCGGGGCCCGCGGTGACCGAGTCCAGGTGCGAACCGGCCATGAGGACCTGGTTCGGGTCGCCGCCCGGCCAGTCGGCTATCAGGTTGTAGCCGGTGGCGCCGCTGGAGGTGAAGGTCTGCAGGGTGGTCGTGTAGCCGGCGGCGTCCAGCTTCGCCTTCACGAAGTCGATCGAGGCCTTGTAGCCGGTGCGGCCGTGGGCGCGGTTGCCGCCGTTGGCGGTGGCGATCGACTGGAGGTCCGCCAGGTGCTGCTTGACGTTGGCGAGCGGGATGTCGGGCGCGGCGACGGCCGCCTGCGACCCGGCGGAGGCGGTACCGGTCAGTCCGCCGAGGGCGAGCGCCGCGAGGGCGGCGGCCGCGGTGATGCGTCTGGGCACGGAGATGTTCATGTGGGGGCTCCGGATTCCGAACGGGGATGGGACGGAACGTGCGAGACGCCTCGGGCGTGGGTGCCACGAGGCGCTGGAGCTGTGCGGGTGCGCGGTTGTTCAGTTGTGCGGTCGTTCGGTCGTGCGTGCTGAATGTTCAGTGAGAGTTTGACTCCGCGTCAAGAGCGGAAACCGGTCAGGTGTGTTCGCTCACCGGACGAGCGCGTCCGTCGCGGCCTCCCGGACCCGGGCGTCGGGGTCCCGCCCCAACTCCCGCAGCAGGTGCGGGACTCCGGGGGTCGACCAGTACGCCACCGCCTCGACCAGCGCGATCCGGACCGCCGGGTCGGGGTGCCGGGCGAGCCCGGAGAGCCGCGCCAGCGGGCCGCGCCGCCGCATCCCGTACCCGTGCAGGGCCTCGCGCAGCGCCGCCGTGTCCCCCCGCGCCTCCGCCGCCTCCACGCGCGCGAGGAGCACCCGGGGCGGGGGCGGCGGCCCGTCCAGGGGGTGCGGGCGGCGCTCCGCGAGCCGCCGTGAGCCGTAGCCCCCGCGCTCCCGGCAGCCGAAGCAGAGGCAGGGCGCGGTGCCGTGGGCGCCGGGCCGGTAGCGCCAGCCGTTGACCTGCCGCACCGCACGGATGTGGCGCACCTCGGCGGGGGTGACGGACCGCGCCAGGAACACCTCCCAGCCCCGGGCGTCCGGGGCCGCGGCCACCCGCCGTACCGCCTCCGCCGCCGTCACGCGGGCCGGCTCGCGGTCGCTGTACCGGCCGACGCCCACCGGCTCCTCGTCCGGGAGCCGCACCTGCACGGCGACGAGGCCGCGCGGCCCCGGCCGCCGGGACAGCTCGCGCAGCCACTGGTGGGTGAGGGTGTACGAGGGGAGGACCGGGAAGAGGAACACCCCGCGCCACTCGCCGCGCCCGGCGGCCCGGACCCCGGAACGGCGGACACGCGCCGCGTGCGCGCCGGGGGTGAGGTGGACGAAGGTCGCCATGGGGGTCATCGCTCCTGGTCGCGGGGGTTCGGTCCGGGCTCGCTGGGGGTCATCGCCGGGCGGTCCAGGATCTCGATGTACGCGATCCGGCCATGGACGACGTCGAGGTTGAGCATCCCCTCGCGACGAGTTCGGGGTACACCTCGCGGACGAGCGGCGGTTCGGAGGGCGGGCCGTCGCCCGGTGACGTGCTGCTCATGCGGGGGAGTCTGGCGGCCCGGCGGGCGATCGGCATCCGGATTTTCCGCCGGTGGCGTGACCCGGGGACGAGCCGGGACGGCGTGGGACGGACGGCGGGGGGCTCCAGGCACTAGGGTCGGGCTCCCTCGACCCCCCGCCCCGAAGGAGCGCACGCACATGAAGATCGCCGTACTGGGAACGGGCGAGGTCGGGCGCCGTCTCGCCACCAAGCTGGTCTCGCTGGGGCACGAGGTGGCCATGGGCTCCCGTACCGCCGACAACGCCGACGCCGCCAAGTGGGCCGGGGAGCACGGCGGGACGCACGGGACCTTCGCCGACGCGACCGGTCCCGCCGAGCTGGTCGTCAACGCCACGGGCGGGCTCGTGTCCCTGGCCGCCGTCGAGGCCGCGGGCGCCGCGAACCTGCGCGGCAAGGTCCTGATCGACGTGTCCAACGCGCTCGACTTCTCGGAGGGCTTCCCGCCCAAGGTCGGCCTGCCCGACGGCAGGAGCGTCGCCGAGCACCTGCAGGGCGCCTTCCCGGAGGCGCGGGTCGTCAAGACGCTCAACACCATGACCAACACCGTGATGGTCGAGCCCGGCCGGGTCCCCGGGCACCACAACGTCTTCCTGAGCGGCGACGACGCCGACGCGAAGGCCGTGGTCGCCGAGCTGCTCGCCTCCTTCGGCTGGGCCGCCGACCGGATCATCGACCTCGGCGACCTGTCGAGCGCCCGCGCCACCGAGCAGCTCATGCCCCTGTGGCTGCGGCTCTACGGGCTGCTCGGCACCGGGGACTTCAACTTCGGTGTCGCGGGCGGCTGAACCCGCAGGTGGTCCAGGAGGCCCTCCGCCTCCGGGTAGGGCGTCTCCCGGGGGAGGAGCCGGCCGGCCGCCTCCAGGTCTCCGGACCGGACCAGGCCGTGGACCTCGTGGGCGAGCGCGGTCACGTCCGTGACGGAGACCGTCCACTCGTCGGCGTACCGCCGGGAGGCCTCGCCCGACAGGCCGAGCTGCAGTGAGCGGTACGGGAGCGGCCGCAGGTGCGCGTCGCGCTCGGGGTCCCACTGGACCCGGGCCGACGCCTCCCTCAACTGCCGCTTCCAGGAGGCCTGGTCGGTGTGGACGCCGCGCTCGTAGTGGGAGAGGCAGGCGTTCCGCAGGGCCCACTCGAAGCCCTCGCGGGTGATCTCCACGGCGAGGACGGTCTCCTGGCCCTCCTTCGTCCCCCAGCCGCAGCGGTACATCATCCACAGGAACGACGGCTTGATCCACGTCATCCGGTCCCGCTTCCACGCGGCGGGGAAGCGGCCGTCACGGGCCGCGGGCAGCCCGATCCCGGGCCGGTACGCCTGGTAGACGGTGACCGTGCGGGCAGTGTGGAGCGCGCGGATCCGGTACTTCGGTTCTTCCATGCGCCCCAGGGTGCGGGGGGACCGCCGGGCGCGGCCACCGGATTTCTCAGGACACCCCCGCCGCCTCCCGCGCGTCGTACGCCTCCCGGGCCACCGCGATCTCGTTCTGGTGCTGCTCGGTCCAGGTCACCAGGGACCGGATCGTGGTGTGCAACGTGCCGCCCAGAGCCGTCAGTTCGTACTCCACGCGTGGCGGGACCACCGGGTGCACGGTCCGCTTCACGAGGCCGTCGCGCTCCAGCTGGCGCAGCGTCACCGTCAGCATGCGCTGGCTGACGCCGTCGATCTCCCGCTTGAGCTCGGTGAACCGCAGGACGCGTCGGTCCAGCAGCGCGATGACGAGCAGCGACCACTTGTCGGCGACCCGGTCGAGGATCTGCCGCACCTCGCAGTCCTCGCGCGTGTCCCACTGGAAGGGGTCGGGGTCGCCCGCGCTTCCGTAGGTTCCCTCGCAGTGACTCGGGTACTTCGAAGTGCCTTCTTCCATGGCACCCGATCCTCCCGCAGGCTGCAGATGGTTACAAGAGGGAACCGACCCTCGCTTCCGTAACCGGCCACCCCAACCCGTCACGTCCTGGAGACAGTTGTGTCCGTACGCGCCTGGAGTCTGCTCCTCGTCCTCTGCGGGACGATCTTCCTCGAAGGCATCGACGTCGCCATGCTCGCCGTCGCCGTCCCCACCGTCCGCGCCGACCTCGGCCTCAGCACCGGCACCGCCGCCTGGGTCATGTCCGCCTACGTCCTCGGCTACGCCGGCTTCACCCTCCTCGGCGGCAGAGCCGCCGACCTGCTCGGCCGGCGCCGGATGTTCCTCGGCTGGCTCGCCGTCTTCCTCGTCTTCTCCGGCCTCGGCGGCCTCGCCGACGAGGGCTGGACCCTCATCCTGGCCCGCTTCGTCACCGGCGTCGCCGCCGCCTTCATGACCCCCGCCGCCCTGTCGATCATCACCACCTCGTACGAGGAGGGCCCGCAGCGGAACCAGGCGCTCCTCGTCTTCGCCGGCACCGCCGCCGGCGGCTTCTCCCTCGGCCTCGTCATCGGCGGACTCCTCACCCAGCTCGGCTGGCGCTGGGTCTTCTTCGCCCCCGTCCTGCTCGCCGCCGCGATCCTCGTCGCCGCGCTGCGGCTCATCCCGAAGGAGCCCCGCCCGGCCCGCGGGAAGGGCGGCTTCGACCTCGCCGGGGCGCTCACCGCCGCCGGGGCCATGCTGCTCCTCGCCTACGGCGTCGTCCGCCTGGAGCACGGGCTCGACGGCTGGACCGTCACGGCCGCCGCGATCGCCGGCGGGCTCCTCCTCGCCGGGCTCTTCGTCGCCGTCGAGCGCCGCGCCGCCGTCCCGCTCGTCCGCCTCGGCATCCTCGAGCGGGCCTCCCTGATCCGCGCCGACCTGGGCGCCCTGCTCTTCGTCGGCTCCTTCTTCGGCTTCCAGTTCGTGGCCACCCTCTACCTCCAGGAGCTGCGCGGCTGGTCGTCCCTGGAGACGGCGCTCGCCCTGCTCGTCATGGGCTGCGACGCGGTCCTCGCGCCGACGCTGACCCCCCGGCTCGTGGCCCGCTTCGGCAACGCCCGGGTGATCCTCGGCGGCTTCGTCCTCGCCGTCGTGTCGTACGCGCTGTTCCTGCCGGTCGGGCCGGACTGGTCCTACGCGGCGATGTTCCCGACGCTGCTGCTCACCGGGATCGCCTTCGCCCTCGCGTACGGACCGCTCACGATCGCCGGCACCGACGGCATCGCGGAGGAGGACCAGGGGCTCGCGAGCGGGCTGCTCACCACGGCCACCCAGTTCGGCTCGGCGGTCGGCATCGCGGCCGTCACGGCGGTGTACGGCATCGCGGGCGGCGGCATCGGCGGCTTCCGGGCGGCGCTCGTCGTGCCCGTGGTGATGGTCGTACTGGGCGCCGTGATCTCGGCGACGGGGGTGCGGGCCGAGCGGCGTGCGGGGGTCCCGGAGGCTGCGACCGAAGTCACGGTCTGAACGCCCCGGTACGCACCTAATGTGGAGGGATGAACGAATCGCCCGTCTGCCCGCTGGCCGACGTCGCCGCCACGTACATGCCCCGGCTCTCGGAGTTCTCCGTCGAGCCGGGGCTCGTGGCCGCCGTCGACCAGCACGCGGCGGCCGTGTGCGACGCGCTGCTCCCGGCCCGGCGCGGCCCGGAGGGCAGGACCGTGCGCCGGGAGGAGCTCGCCGACTACGTCCTCGGCTTCACCGACCGGCTCTCCGAGGCCGAGTGGACGGAGCCCGCCGGCCACGACTTCGCGACCCTGCGCCTGACGGCGGTGTGCTGGCTGATCCGGGAGCACGGCCTGCTGGCCGTGTGACGACCGCGGTCGGGGCGCGGAGTCCGGGGCGCGGAGTCCGGGGCGCGGAGTCCGGGGCGCGGAGGTCAGGGGGCGGAGGTCACGGGGGCCGCGGGAGCGGTCTCCGCGCGGGACGCGGCGGCGGCCGCCTCGACCGCCGCGCGGCTCTTCCGGGCGGTCCGGAGCGCGTCCCAGGTGAGGAGCGTCAGGGCCAGCCAGACGAGGGAGAAGCCCGCCCAGCGCTCCGGCGGCATCTCCTCGTGGAAGTACACGACGCCGAGCAGGAACTGGAAGGTCGGCGCCAGGTACTGGAGCAGGCCGAGCGTCGACAGCGGGACGCGGATGGCCGCCGCGCCGAAGCAGACCAGCGGCACCGCCGTGACGATCCCGGTGGCGGCGAGCAGCGCGGTGTGGCCCGCGCCGTGCGAGCCGAAGGCCAGGGTGCCCCGGGTGCCCAGCCAGACGAGGTAGCCGAGGGCGGGCAGGAACTGCACGGCGGTCTCGGCGGCGAGCGACTCCAGGCCGCCGAGGTTGACCTTCTTCTTCACCAGGCCGTAGACGGCGAAGGAGAACGCGAGCGTGAGCGAGATCCAGGGCGGCCGCCCGGCACCCGCCGCGAGGACCACCACGGCCGAGAACCCGACGCCGACCGCCGCCCACTGCACGGGGCGCAGCCGCTCCTTCAGGACGAGGACGCCGAGGGCGATGGTGACGAGCGGGTTGATGAAGTAGCCCAGGGAGGCCTCGACGACGTGGCCCGTGTTCACGGACCAGATGTACAGGCCCCAGTTCACGGTGATCACGGCGGCGGCGACGGTGATCAGACCGAGCTTGCGCGGGCTGCGCACGAGCTCGGGTATCCAGCTCCAGCGGCGCAGCGCGAGCAGCGCGATGCCGACGAAGGCCAGGGACCACACCATCCGGTGGGCGAGGATCTCGACCGCGCCGGCCGGCTTGAGGAGCGGCCAGAAGAGCGGGACCAGTCCCCACATGCCGTAGGCGCCGATCCCGTAGAGCAGTCCTGCTCTTCCCTCGTTCTTCTCGGTCTTCACCCGGACCTCCCGCCCTGTGCCGCGCTGTCCTGTCGAAGGTAGCGCCGCACGGGGCGGGTTGTCATGCCCGTACCGGCATACGGTCATGACAACGTTACGAGGCGGCCAGCGCCTCCCTGATCGACTCGGCGACCGGGGTGGTCGGGCGGCCGATCAGACGCGCCAGGTCTCCCGTCCGCAGGGCGAGCGCGCCGAGCGCCGCGGCCCGGTCCACGTCGACCAGGATCTCGGCGAAGGGCCCCGGGACCCCGGCGCCGGTGAGGATCTCCAGGTGGGTCGCGGCGGGGACGTCGCTGTAGACGATCTCCCGGCCGGTCTGCCCGGCGATCTCGGCCGCGTACTCGGCGAGGGACCAGGCGGTGTCGCCGCTCAGCTCGTACACCTTGTTCCGGTGCTCCTCGGCCGGGCCGGTCAGGACGGCGGCCGCGGCGGCGGCGTAGTCGGCGCGGGAGGCGGAGGCGATCCGGCCCTCGCCGGCATTGGCCACGACGGCGCCGTGGGCCAGGACCGGGGCGAGGTTCGCGGTGTAGTTCTCGGAGTACCAGCCGTTGCGGAGGAAGGTGTACGGCAGGCCGGACGCCAGGATCAGCTCCTCGGTCGCCTTGTGCTCGTCGGCGAGCGTGAAGTCGGCCGCCGGGCCGCCGAGGACGCCGGTGTACGCGAGCTGGGCCACGCCCGCCGCCTTGGCCGCGTCGATCACGGCGCCGTGCTGCGCCACGCGCCGGCCGACCTCGCTGCCGGAGATCAGGAGCACCCGGTCGCCGGCCTCGAAGGCCTCCGCCAGGGTCTCCGGGCGGCTGTAGTCCGCGATCCGCAGCTCGATCCCGCGCTCCGCGAGGTCGGCGGCCTTCTCCTTGTCGCGGACGACGGCGGCGACGGACCCGGCGGGGACGGCGGACTCGCCGCCGAGGAGGGCGTCGATGACGAGACGGCCGAGCTGGCCGGTGGCTCCGGTGACGACGATGCTCATGGTGCTTCCTTCTTCCCGTGGGGCGTGCGGTGGGCGATGCACTCACCGTACGGCGGGCGCTAACCTTTCGTAAGTACCCACTTTGAAGTAAGGTACTGGTATGGGAGTAAGTGATAAGGCCCCGCACGCCCTGCCGCAGCCCGTCGTGGTGGACGCCATGTGCCCCGAGCGCCGCGTCCTGGAGCACGTCACCAGCCGCTGGGGCGTCCTCATCCTGATCGCGCTGGGGGAGCGCTCGTACCGCTTCAGCGAGCTGCGCCGGGCGATCGGCGGCGTCAGCGAGAAGATGCTCACGCAGACCCTCCAGACCCTGGAGCGCGACGGCTTCGTCCACCGCGACGCCAAACCCGTCATCCCGCCGCGCGTCGACTACAGCCTGACCGCACTGGGCGCGGAGGCCGCCCGCCGGGTCTCCGAGCTCGCCCGGTGGACCGCCGGCAGCCTCGACGCGGTCGAGGAGGCGCGCGTGCGTTACGACACGGTCCGGGAAGCGTCCCAATGATGGTGTAAGCGGGGCGAGTTGGTCCTCGCGTGCGTACGATCTCCCTCACCGACCGGGGGATCGTGCGGCGACCGTGGGGGAATCGTGAGGGACACGTACGGAAGAGTGCTGCGCGCCGGTGCCGTGGCTGCGGCGGGCGGGCTGCTCCTGGCGGGCTGCTCGTCGGGAGGCGGCGGGGACGACGCGCGACCGTCCCGGGCGACACCGAGTGCCCCCGCGTCCGGGACGCCGACCACGTCCCCCACACCGGGCTTCACCCCGGATCCGAAGAAGGCGCCGCGCGACGCGGCGGACGCCGAGCGCATCGCCCTCGCGATCGTGGGGAGACCCGACGACTGGGGACCCGACTTCGTCGGGCGCAGCCCGCTCCTGAGCGCCCCCGGCTACTGGCCGGTCCTCGACACGGACTGCACGTGGGAGGCCGGGACCCTGCCCCGGACCGTCCTCTACAGCGTCACCACCTACAGCGAGATCCCCGCCGCCGACGGCAAGGGACCCCTGCGCGTCGCCGCCACCGTCACCGTCCACCGCACCGCGGCCGACGCCGAATGGGAGATGGCCGCGACCCTGGAGGAAGCGCTGCGCTGCCCGGAGCAGCAGCTGCGCCAGGGCGAACGCATCACCGACCTCAAGTCGCTCGGCGTCCCCTACGGCGCCGACGAGAACCTGGACACCGTCATGGAGCAGGGTTCGTACCTCGCCGACGCCTTCAAGGGACCGCAGTCCTACAGCTGGCAGCAGCTGCGCATCGGGCAGGTGAGCGTCGCCGCCGTCGTCAAGGGAGCCCCCGGACGTGCCCCGGCGGAGGGCACCACCGCGCAGATCCGGGTCAGCGGCCTCATGCAGGCGCGCGCCAAGACGCAGTTGGGAGCCCAGTCGTGAGCCCGATGGCCGATCCCGAGCCCGGCGCGCTCCAGCCGCTGCTTCCCGCCGACCCGTCCACGATCGCCGGCTACCGCCTCCTCGGCCGGCTCGGTGCCGGCGGCATGGGCGTCGTCTACCTCGGCCGCACCGACACCGGCGAGCTCGCCGCCGTGAAGGTCACCCACGGCGACCAGGCCGACCAGCCCGACTTCCGCGCCCGCTTCCGCCGCGAGGTCGAGGCCGCCCGCCGGGTCTCCAGCCCCTGGGCCGTGCCCGTCACCGGCGCCGACCCGGACGCCCCCGAGCCGTGGATGGCCACCGCCTTCGTACCCGGACCGTCCCTCGGCGAAGCCGTCCGCGCGCACGGGCCGCTGCCCGAACGGAGCGTACGGATCCTCGGCGGCGCCGTCGCCCGCGCCCTCGCCGCCGTGCACACGGCCGGGCTCGTCCACCGGGACGTGAAGCCCGGCAACGTCCTCCTCGCCGTCGACGGGCCCCGGCTCATCGACTTCGGCATCGCCCGCGCCACCGGGGAGACCGGGCTGACCGCGACCGACATGGTCGTCGGCACCCCCGGCTTCCTCGCCCCCGAGCAGGCCGAGGCCCGCGCCGCCGACATCGGACCCGCCGCCGACGTCTTCGCGCTCGGCTGCCTCCTCGCGTTCGCCGCGACCGGCCGCCCGCCGTTCGGATCGGGCGCCCTGGACGCGCTCCTCTACCGGACCGTGCACGACGAGCCCGACCTCGCCGGGCTGCCGGAACCGCTGACCGGTCTCGTACGGCAGTGCCTCGCCAAGGACCCCGCCGCCCGGCCCACCGCCGACGAGATCGCCGCCCGGCTCACCGAGGACACCCCCGGCGCCGCCGCCGACTGGCTGCCCGCCCCCGTCGTCGCCACCATCGCCGCCCGCTCGGCGGCCATGCTGGCGCTCCCCGACATCGACGCGACCGCGCCCGGCACCGACCCCGCCGCCCCGGCCGGCTCCAGCAGACGCGGCTTCCTGCTGCTCGGCGCCGGTGCCGCAGTGCTCGCGGCGGGCGGCGGCGCGTTCGCGCTGTGGAACTCCGGACGCGACGGCACCGACGACGGGAAGAACCCCGCACCGAAGCCCCGGAACACCTGGGCCATCGGCGTCCTCGCCGACCTCTCCGGACCCGCCCGGGAGATCGGCCGGGCCCAGGAGCGCGGCGCCCGGCTCGCCGTCGAACGATTCAACGCCGCCCACCAGGGCAAGCCCTTCACCCTCGAACTCAAGGTCTCCGACGACCGGGGGGACAGCACCGGCGCCCTCGCCGCCGCCCGGCGGCTCACCACCGACCCCTCCGTGCTCGCCGTCCTCGGCCCCACCTCCGACTACACCGGCATCGCCGCGCTCCCGGCCTTCGAGGAGGCCGGTGTGCCGCTGCTCACCACCTCGGCGGGCTACAACCTCTTCACCCTGCGCGGTGAAGGCGGCGGCGTGCCGAACACGACCGTCCTCCGCGCCATCCCGCAGCACTTCATCGCCGGCGTCTACCTCGCCTACTCCGCGACGCTCCAGCCGCGGGTCCGCCGCCCCGGAGTCCTCCAGGAGCGCACCGACGACCAGTACGGCTGGCAGTACACCAGCGGCGTCGGCTTCGGCTTCAAGCAGGCCGGCATCACACCGCACTTCCGGGTCGTCCCGGGCCGGGCCACCGACTACCGTTCGATCATCGGGGAGATGATCGACGCCGGCATCGACGCCTACGTCCACAACGGCGTCCGCTCCACCGCCGTCCTCGCCGCCCGCGCCCTGAAACAACTCGGTTTCACCGGGCCCCGGTTCACCGGCCAGCACGTCTTCGGTCCGGAATTCCTGAAGGAGGCGGGGAGCGACGCCGAGGGCTGGACCGTCTGCGCGCCCGTCATGGACCCCGTCCAGCGGGCCGCCGACCCGAAGCAGAAGCCCGCCGACCGCAAGCTCGCCCAGGACTTCCTCGACGCCCACCGCAAGCGCTACGGCACCGCCCCGGCCTTCTACACCGGCGAGTCCTTCGACGTGGTCGGCATGGTGACGTCCTGGCTCGCCACGAGCGCCGGCAAGGGACCGCTCACCCGCAAGGGCCTGTGGGAGGCCCTGCGGAAGCAGAAGTACACCGGGGCCATGGGCGGCTACCAGTTCCGTGACAACGGCGAGCTCAACGGCATCGGAACCTTCCGCTACGGCGTCCAGAACGGCGCCTACACGTACCTCGGTCCTGCCCCCGCCGAGCCCGAGATGCCCAAGAAGGCCTGAGCGTGCAGCCGCTGAAGAAGGCCGACCCCTCCTCCCTCGCCGGCTACCGCCTCCTCGGGCGGCTCGGCACCGGCGGCATGGGCGTCGTCTACCTCGCCCGGTCCTCGGGCGGCGCGCTCGCCGCGCTCAAGCTCATCCGCGCCGAGCACGCCGCCGACCCCGGCTTCCGGGCCCGCTTCCGCCGCGAGGCGACCGCCGCCGAGCGGATCACCGGCCGCTGGGTCGTCCGGGTCCTCGGCGCCGACCCGGAGGCCCGCGAGCCGTGGCTGGCCACCGAGTACGTGCCCGGGCCCTCCCTCGCCGAGGCCGTGGCCCTGCACGGCGCCCTGCCTGAGCCCACGGTCCGCGCCCTGGGCGCCCGGCTCGCCGACGCCCTCGACGGCCTGCACACGGCAGGGCTCGTCCACCGCGACGTCAAGCCCGGCAACATCCTGCTCGCCCTCGACGGGCCCCGGCTCATCGACTTCGGCATCGCCCGGGTCAGCGGTGCCACCGCGCTCACCGCCACCGACGCGATGATCGGCACCCCCGGCTTCCTCGCCCCCGAACAGGCCCGGGTCACCGGCGCGGCCGACGTCGGACCGGCCGCCGACGTCTTCTCGCTCGGCTGCGTCCTCGCCTACGCGCTGACGGGCGAACGCCCTTTCGGTACGGGCGCGGTGGCGGCCGTGGTCTACCGCACCGTCCACGAGGAGCCCGACCTCGACGACGTGCAGGACACCCTGCTCCCGCTCGTCACCGCCTGCCTCGCCAAGGACCCCGCCGACCGGCCCGGCGCCGCCGAGGTACGGGACGCCCTCGGCCCGTACGAGGGGCCGGCGGCCGGGAACTGGCTGCCGCCCGGCCTGCCCGCGCTGATCGCCCAGCGGTCGTCGCGGGTCCTCGACCTGCCGGTCGCCGACCCGACCATGCTCAACCCCGGGGAACCGCACCGGCCTTCACGCCGCCGCTTCCTCGCCCTCGGCGCGGCCGGGGCCGTCGCGGGCACAGGCGGCGTCACCGCGTGGCTGCTCCGCCGCGACCCGGTCGGCGGCACGGGCGGCGAGACCGTACGGACCGCCTACACGCTCGGCGTCCTCACCGACCTCAGCGGCCCGACGAAGGCCGACGGGCGCGCCCAGGAACACGGGCTGCGCCTCGCCGCCGAGACCTTCAACGCCCGCGCCGACCGGCCCTTCGACCTGGTGCTCAAGGTGGCAGACGACGCGGGCGACCCGAAGCGGGCCGCCGCCGGGGCCCGCGCCCTCCTGGAGAACCCGGGCCTCGTCGCCGTCCTCGGCCCCACGACCGCCGAGACCGCCAAGGCGGCGGCGGACGTGCTCGTGGATCCGAGGGTGCCCCTGCTGGGCCTGGTGCCGTCGGTCGAGATCGGGGACATCCGAGGCCAGACGGACGAGATGCGCACGTACTTCGAGGTGCGGCCCAGCGCCGAGGCGATGATCGTGCCCTTCGGCCGCTATCTGAGCGAGCACCGCCTGGGCCGCACCGCCGTCATCGAGGACCGGGCCGCCGGCACCTACAGCTGGAGCGTCACCCAGAGCGCACGGAACTCGCCCCCCGCCGGAGGCACGGTCACGGTGCACCGGGTCGCGGCGGACACCGAGGACTTCGCCCCGGCGGTCCGCGCGGCACTCGCCACCTCGCCGACGGGGCTGTACTACATGGGGACGTCGCCGCGCCGGGCCGCCCTGTGCGCCAAGGCCCTGCGGCAGCAGGGCTACCGGGGTCCATGCGGAAGCGTCGAGGCCGCGCTCGGGCCGGAGTTCCTCGCCGTCGCGGGCCCGGCCGCCGAGGGGTGGTACTTCGGGACGGGCTACACCGATCCCGACACGGTCCCGGGCGCGAAGGAGTTCACGGCGGCCTACCGCAAGCGCTGGGGGCTCGCGGCCACGGACCCGGTCGACCGCTTCGCGGTGGAGTCGTACGACGCCCTCAACTGGACGGTCCAGGCCCTCCGGACCGCGACCCGGAGGAACGCGGGGCGCCAGGGCGCGGCCCTGGCGAACGTGTTCACGAAGGACGAGAAGGCGTACCGCGGCGTGGCCAGGTCCTACTACGCCCTCTCCAACGACCGCTCGGAGTCCCAGCTCGTGGGGCTGAGCCTCTGGCGCATCACATCCGGAAGGCCCCGCTGCCTCGGCCCGTACGCCGAGGCAGCGAAGCGGGACTGACCGGGAGGAGCCCCGGTCAGCCGACCACCGTCCAGGTGTCCCGGCCCGTGAGCAGCTGGGCCAGGTCGCCCTTGCCCTGCTGTTCCACCGCCGCGTCGAGCTGGTCGGCCATCAGCGTGTCGTACACCGGGCGGTCCACCGAGCGGAGGACGCCGATCGGCGTCTGGTGCAGGGTGTCCGGGTCGGCCAGGCGGGAGAGGGCGAACGCGGTCGTCGGGGTGGCCGCGTGGGCGTCGTGGACGAGGATCAGCGCCTCGTTCTCCGGGGTGACCGTGACGACCTGGAGGTCGCCGGTGGCCGGGTCGCGGACGACGCCCTTCTCGTTCTCGGCGCCGAAGCGGATCGGCTGCCCGTGTTCGAGGCGGATGACCGCCTCCTTCGCCTGGTCCTTGTCCTTCAGGACCTCGAAGGCGCCGTCGTTGAAGATGTTGCAGTTCTGGTAGATCTCGACGAGCGCCGTGCCGTTGTGCTCGGAGGCCTGCCGCAGCACCTCGGTGAGGTGCTTGCGGTCGGAGTCGACCGTCCGGGCCACGAAGCTCGCCTCGGCGCCGAGCGCCAGCGACACCGGGTTGAAGGGCGCGTCCAGCGAGCCCATCGGGGTCGACTTGGTGATCTTCCCGAGCTCCGACGTCGGGCTGTACTGGCCCTTGGTGAGGCCGTAGATCCGGTTGTTGAAGAGCAGGATCTTCAGGTTCACGTTGCGGCGCAGGGCGTGGATCAGGTGGTTGCCGCCGATGGAGAGCGCGTCGCCGTCGCCCGTGACCACCCAGACGGACAGGTCGCGGCGGGAGGTCGCGAGGCCGGTCGCGATGGCCGGGGCGCGGCCGTGGATGGAGTGCATCCCGTAGGTGTTCATGTAGTACGGGAAGCGGGAGGAGCAGCCGATGCCGGAGACGAAGACGATGTTCTCCTTCGCCAGGCCGAGTTCGGGCATGAAGCCCTGCACGGCGGCGAGGACGGCGTAGTCGCCGCAGCCGGGACACCAGCGGACCTCCTGGTCCGACTTGAAGTCCTTCATCGACTGCTGGGCCTCGGCCTTCGGCACCAGGCTGAGGAGGGTCTCCGTGGGCTCAGGCATCGATGGCCTCCTTGAGGACGGCGGCGAGCTGCTCGGCCTTGAACGGCATGCCGTTGACCTGGGTGTGGCTGCGGGCGTCGACGAGGTACTTCGCCCGGACGAGGGTGGCGAGCTGGCCGAGGTTCATCTCGGGGACCACCACCTTGTCGTACCGCTCCAGGACCTCGCCGAGGTTCTTCGGGAAGGGGTTGAGGTGGCGCAGGTGGGCCTGGGCGATGGCACCGCCCTCCCGCCGGATGCGGCGCACGGCGGCCGTGATCGGCCCGTAGGTGGAGCCCCAGCCGAGGACCAGGGTGCTCGCGCCGTCCGGGTCGTCGACCTCGACGTCCGGGACCTCGATGCCGTCGATCTTGGCCTGGCGGGTGCGGACCATGAACTCGTGGTTGGCGGGGTCGTACGAGATGTTGCCGGTGCCGTCCTGCTTCTCGATGCCGCCGATGCGGTGTTCGAGCCCGGGGGTGCCGGGCACGGCCCACGGGCGGGCGAGGGTCTCCGGGTCGCGCTTGTACGGCCAGAAGACCTCGGTGCCGTCGGCCAGGGTGTGGTTGGGCCCGGTGGCGAACCGCGTGCGCAGGTCCGGGAGTTCCTCCACGTCCGGGATGCGCCAGGGCTCGGAGCCGTTGGCCAGGTAGCCGTCGGAGAGCAGGAAGACCGGCGTGCGGTACGTGAGTGCGATCCGGGCGGCGTCGAGCGCCGCGTCGAAGCAGTCGGCGGGCGTCCTCGGGGCCACGACCGGCACCGGCGCCTCGCCGTTGCGGCCGTACATGGCCTGGAGGAGGTCGGCCTGCTCGGTCTTGGTGGGCAGACCCGTGGACGGGCCGCCGCGCTGGATGTCGACGACCAGCAGCGGCAGTTCGAGCGAGACGGCGAGTCCGATCGTCTCGGACTTCAGTGCCACGCCGGGGCCGGAGGTGGTCGTCACGGCGAGGGAGCCGCCGAAGGCCGCGCCGAGCGCCGCGCCGATCCCGGCGATCTCGTCCTCGGCCTGGAACGTCCGCACGCCGAAGTTCTTGTGCCGGGACAGCTCGTGGAGGATGTCCGAGGCCGGGGTGATCGGGTACGAGCCGAGGTAGAGCGGCAGGTCCGCCTGGCGGGCGGCGGCGACCAGGCCGTACGACAGGGCCAGGTTCCCGGAGATGTTCCGGTACGTGCCGGTGGGGAAGGCCCGGGTCGCCGGGGCGACCTCGTACGAGACGGCGAAGTCCTCGGTGGTCTCGCCGAAGTTCCAGCCGGCCCGGAACGCGGCCACGTTGGCCTCGGCGATCTCCGGCTTCTTCGCGAACTTCGTGCGCAGGAACGTCTCGGTGCCCTCGGTCGGGCGGTGGTACATCCAGGAGAGCAGCCCGAGCGCGAACATGTTCTTGCTCCGCTCGGCCTCCTTCCGGGGCAGGCCGAACTCCTTGAGCGCCTCCAGGGTCAGCGTCGTCAGCGGCACCGGGTGGACCCGGTAGCCGTCGAGCGAGCCGTCCTCCAGGGGCGAGGTCGCGTATCCGACCTTCGCCATCGCCCGCTTCGCGAACTCGTCGGTGTTGACGATGACCTCGCCGCCGCGCGGCACGTCCCCGATGTTCGCCTTGAGGGCGGCGGGGTTCATCGCGACCAGCACGTTCGGGGCGTCGCCCGGGGTCAGGATGTCGTGGTCGGCGAAGTGCAGCTGGAAGGACGACACTCCCGGCAGGGTTCCGGCAGGTGCCCGGATCTCGGCCGGGAAGTTCGGCAGCGTGGAGAGGTCGTTCCCGAAGGACGCCGTCTCCGAGGTGAAGCGGTCACCCGTGAGCTGCATGCCGTCACCCGAGTCACCCGCGAAGCGGATGATCACCCGGTCGAGCCGGCGCACTTCCTTCTCGGTGCCGTGGTGGGGCGTCGCCGGGGCGCTGCGCTGCTCCCCGACCAGGGCCTCACCGGCCTCGCTACTGACCTGGCTGGTCACTGAACTGGACCTCCCTCGCGGCAAGGGGACTCTCCGCCGGAGGCGGGGAGAAGGCTCGGGGCGCGGCGGGTGGTCCCCTGTGCGGAGATCACCTTCCGTCCCGAGGCCCACCCTACGACGGTAAGGGGGGCCTTCCCGGGACTTCTCACATCACGGATCTCTTTTTGAGACGCCCTTTTGCCCTGAATCGTCACGTTCTGTCGCCACCCGGAGCGTTCCGGAGGGTCTGATTCCGCCTCGTCCCTTGGAACTAGGACCAGGTTATCTGACAGAGTGTCAGATGATCAGGACTTCAGATACGTCAAAACCGCGAGGACCCGGCGGTGGTCGCCGTCGCTCGGGGAGAGCCCCAGCTTCAGGAAGATGTTGCTGATGTGCTTCTCCACCGCGCCGTCACTCACGACCAGCGCTTTCGCGATCGCCGAGTTCGTCCGGCCCTCCGCCATCAGGCCCAGGACCTCCCGCTCGCGCGGGGTCAGGTTCGCCAGCACGTCCTGCTGACGGCTCCGGCCCAGCAGCTGCTGCACGACCTCCGGATCCAGGGCCGTACCGCCCCCGGCGACCCGCACGACCGCGTCCACGAACTCGCGGACCTCCGCGACCCGGTCCTTCAGCAGATACCCCACACCCCGGCTGGAACCGGCCAGAAGTTCGGTGGCGTACTGCTCCTCCACGTACTGCGACAGCACCAGCACGCCCAGGCCCGGGTACTCCTTGCGCAGCCGCACCGCCGCCCGCACGCCCTCGTCGGTGTGCGTCGGCGGCATCCGCACGTCCGCCACCACCACGTCCGGCAGCGCGCCCTCACCCGCGAGGCCCGCCACCGTCTCGACCAGAGCCTCGCCGTCGCCCACGCCGGCGACGACCTCGTGTCCCAGATCGGTCAGGAGCCGGGTCAGACCCTCCCTGAGCAGCACGGAATCCTCGGCGATGACCACCCGTACCCGCCCCGCCACGTCTTGCACACTCACGCCCTGCAGCCCCCTGCTTCCGGTCCACCACTTGAACCTTCAGCATGGCACCTGCCCCGCCCCCCGCGCGGCCCATGTGGGCCCTCGCCCCGCCGTCGTGGGCCTTCGCCCCGCCCGTTGTGGGCAATCGTTCCGCTGGGGCGGAACGGGTGGGCACAACGGAACGGCGCCCTGTGCCGGGCCTAGGCTTCCGCGCCTGAACCCGCACCGCCGGTGACGGTGCCCTGGTGGTGCGGGTCC
>NZ_JBHWFF010000023.1:0-72361 GCF_042733785.1 Streptomyces sp. NPDC059695
TACCGCATGATCGTGTGGGGCAAGCTCGTCGACGAACGCCCGCGCAGCAAGGGAAAGCCGCAAGCGCTCGTAGGCTGAGACCCGACACCTCCGGACGGGACGACGGGACGACCTAGTGGCACGCGCGCGCAACCGGATCGCCGGGATCATCAGCCTCTTCGGCGAACTCCTCATCACTGCGGGCCTGGTGCTCGGCCTCTTCGTCGTCTACTCCCTGTGGTGGACCAACGTCCTCGCCGACCGCGCCGCCGACAAGGACGGCGCCCAGGTCCGCGACCGGTGGGCCGACCAGAGCCCCGGCGCGCTCGACACCAAGGACGGCATCGGCTTCCTCCACGTACCCGCCATGAAGAACGGCGAGGTCCTCGTGAAGAAGGGCACCGGCACCGACGTCCTCAACCACGGCGTCGCCGGCTACTACACCGACCCGGTCAAGTCCGCGCTGCCGCAGGACAAGCAGGGCAACTTCACGCTCGCCGCGCACCGGGACGGGCACGGGGCCAAGTTCCACAACATCCACAAGCTGAGGACCGGGGACGCGATCGTCTTCGAGACCAAGGACACCTGGTACGTCTACAAGGTCTACAAGACGCTTCCCGAGACCACGAAGTACAACGTGGACGTCCTCCAGCCCGTCCCGAAGGAATCCGGGAAGACCAAGCCCGGCCGCTACATCACGCTGACCACCTGCACTCCCATGTACACCTCGGACTACCGCTACATCGTCTGGGGCGAACTGGCCCGCACGGAGAAGGTCGACCGCGACCGCACCCCTCCGGCGGAACTGCGCTGAGGACCGCACGCGGGAGAGCCCCGGACACGGGAAAGAACCCCGGACACGGGAGAGCCCCGGCATCCGCTCTGGATGCCGGGGCTCTCCCGTCGTACGTGCCGGGTGGGGCGGGCGTCAGTCGAAGAAGCCGCCGCCACCGCCGGGGTTGCCGTTGTTGTTGTCCCCGCCGCCTCCGCCCATCGTGAAGACGGTCACGGTCTCACCGGTGTTGATCATCGCGCCCGCTCCCGGGTTCGAGTTGATCACCGTGGCGTCCTCCTTGTCGGAGCCCGCCTGGACCACCGTGAGGCCGAGGGCCTCCAGCTGTCCCTTGACGTCCTTGAACTTCTTGCCCGCGATGTCGATCGGGATCTGGACCTGGGTCTGCTGCGGCCCCTTCGAGACCTTCAGCACGACCTGGACGTCCTTCGGCTGGTTCGACGGGCCCTGCGGGGTCTGGTCGACGACCGTGCCCGCGGGCTCGTTCGAGTCGACCTCCTCCTTGGACACGTTCATGAAGCCGATCGCGTTCAGCTGCTGGACCGCCTGGTCGTAGGTCCGGCCCTTGAAGCTCGGAAGCTCGGACAGCTGCTTCTTCGCGACCGTGATCGTGATCTCGGAGTTCTGCTCCGCCTTGGTGCCGCCGTCGGGGTTCTGGCGCAGGACCGTGCCGGGGTCCTCCTCGGACTCCTCCTGGTCGACCTTCACCTTGAAGCCCTTGGCCTTGAGGCTCTCCTCGGCCCGCTCCTGGGACTGCTCCACGACGTCCGGGACCTCGATGAGCGGGGCGCCCTCGGAGACGTACACCTGGACCGTGCCGTCGGAGTCCATCTTCGCGTTGCCGTCGGCGGCCGGCTCCTGGCGGCAGATGCTGTCCTTGGGCTGGTCACAGCGCTCGGTGCCGGCCTGCTGGATCTTCACCTGGGCGTTCGTCGCCAGATCCTGCGCCCTCTGCATGGTCTGGCCGACCAGCTGGGGAACGGTGACCTGCTGCGGGCCGTCCTTCTTGTCGAAGAGCGAGACGCCGATGAAGATCGCGCCGACGAGCACCAGGATGCCCGCGAGGACCAGGAGGATCGTCGACGTGTTCGACTTCTTCTGGCCGCCGCCACGACGGCGGTCCGGGCGGTCGTCGTAGCCGTAGCCGTCGGCGTCCGCGTTGACCGGCGGCATCATCGACGTCTGGCCGGCCGGGTCGGCCTGGCGCAGCGCCGTCGTCGGCTGGTCCTCCGGCGGATAGCCGTAGCCCCCGCCGTACGCGGGCGCGCCCGCCATGCCCATCCCCATGCCCATCGCGGCGGCGGCCGCGACCGGCTGACCGTCGAGGCAGGCCTCGATGTCCGCGCGCATCTCGTCGGCGGACTGGTACCGGTAGTCGGGGTCCTTGACCAGAGCCTTCAGGACGATGGCGTCCATCTCGGGCGTGATCTCGGGATCGAAGTTGCTCGGCGGCTGCGGCTCCTCGCGGACGTGCTGGTACGCGACCGCGACCGGGGAGTCGCCGATGAACGGGGGACGGACGGTGAGCAGCTCGTAGAGCAGGCAGCCCGTGGAGTACAGGTCGGAGCGGGCGTCGACCTGCTCGCCCTTGGCCTGCTCCGGGGAGAGGTACTGGGCCGTGCCGATCACCGCGGCGGTCTGCGTCATGGTCATGCCCGCGTCGCCCATGGCGCGCGCGATGCCGAAGTCCATGACCTTGACCTGGCCGGTGCGCGTCAGCATGACGTTCGCCGGCTTGATGTCACGGTGCACGATGCCGGCGCGGTGCGAGTACTCCAGCGCCTGGAGGATGCCGACCGTCATCTCGAGGGTGCGCTCGGGCAGCAGCTTGCGCCCGGAGTGCAGCAGCTCACGCAGGGTCGAACCGTCGACGTACTCCATCACGATGTACGGGATGGAGACCTGGTCGACGTAGTCCTCGCCGGTGTCGTAGACCGCGACGATCGCCGGATGGTTCAGCGAGGCGGCGGACTGTGCCTCACGGCGGAACCGGGCCTGGAAGGACGGATCACGGGCCAGGTCGGCCCGCAGCGTCTTCACGGCGACGGTGCGGCCGAGCCGGGTGTCCTGGGCGAGGTACACCTCGGCCATGCCACCACGGCCGAGCACCGGGCCCAGCTCGTACCGGCCGCCGAGGCGACGCGGCTCTTCCATAGCTAATCCAGCCCTCTCCGTCTGTCCCGACCGCACCCATGGGTGGTCCGGCGGTGTGTGCTGTTCGCGCATACGCTACCGGCCCCGGGAAGGCGATCCGCCCGGGGCCGGTAGCTGATACCTGACCGGTACCTGCCTCGTACGGGGTCCGGGGGGTCAGCCCCGGCCCTTGATGACCGCCTTCATCACGGCCTTCGCGATCGGGGCGGCGAGACCACCACCGGTGATGTCCTCACGGTCGGTGCCCTCCGAGTCCTCGACGACCACGGCGACCGCGACCGGGGAGCCCTCGGACGTCTTCGCGTACGAGATGAACCAGGCGTACGGGCGCTTCGCGTTCTTCTCGCCGTGCTGGGCCGTACCCGTCTTGCCGCCGACCTTCACGCCGTCCATGTTCAGGTCGGCGTTGCCGCCGGTGCCCTTGGTGACGACGTTCTCCATCATCTGCTGGAGCAGCTGGGCGTTCTCCGGGGAGACCGGGCGGCTCATCTCCTCCGGCTCGTTCTGCTTGATGATGTCGAGGTTCGGCGCCCGCAGCTGGTCGATCATGTACGGCTTCATCAGCTTGCCGTCGTTGGCGATCGCCGCCGTGACCATCGCCATCTGCAGCGGGGTGGTCGCGGTGTTGAACTGGCCGATCGAGGAGAGCGCGTTTCCACCGCGGTCGGAGTTCTTGTCGAACACGGAGGCGGAGGAGCGGACCGGGGTGAACTGCTCGGCGTTGAAGCCGAACTTCTCGGCCATCTCGACCATCTTGTCGCGGCCGACGTCGTCGCCGAGCTTCGCGAAGACCGAGTTGCAGGAGATCTCCAGCGCGTGGTTGAGGCTGGTGTTCGCGCAGCCCCGGGCGTGGTTGACCATCTCCCGGTTGGAGAGCGGGATCTTCCAGCCCTCGGGGGTGTCGGTCGCCGCGTTGATGTCGGTGACCTTGCCGTTCTCCAGCGCCGCGGCGGCCGTGACGACCTTGAAGACGGAGCCGGGCGGGTAGATCTCGCGGAGCGCGCGGTTCTGCTTGGGCTTGTTCTTGTCCTTCTCCAGCGCGACCCAGGCCTTCTCGTCGTCGCCCGAGTACCCGGCGAAGGAGGCGGGGTCGTACGACGGCGTGGACGCCATCGCGAGGATCTTGCCGGTCTTCGGCTCGATGGCGACGACGGCGCCGGTCTTGTCACCGAGGCCCTTGTAGGCCGCCTTCTGCGCGGCGCCGCTGAGGGTGGTGACGACGTCGCCGCCCTTCTTCTTCTCGCCGGTGAACATGGCGAGGGTGCGGTCGAAGAAGAGCCGGTCGTCGTTGCCGGTGAGGATGCCGTCCTCGATCTTCTCGATCTGGTTGGCGTCGTACGCCTGCGAGGCGTACCCGGTCACCGGGGCCCACATGGGGCCGTCGGTGTAGGTCCGCTTGAACTTGTAGAACTTGTCGCCCGAGTCGGCGGAGCCCGTTATGGGCTTGCCGTCCACGATGATGTTGCCGCGCTCGTTCGAGTACCGCTCGATCTGGACGCGGCGGTTCTTGGGGTGGGCGTTCAGCTCGTCGGCGCGAACGAACTGGAGCCAGTTGTCCCGCAGGAGCAGGGCGAAGACGAGCAGGCCGCAGAAGATCGCGACCCGGCGCAGTGGCTTGTTCACGGACGGACCACCTGGGTCATCTCGGCGTCGGGGTTCGGGGCGGGGGCGGGCGCCGGACGGCGCGCCGTGTCGCTGATCCGGATCAGGATGCCGATCAGAGCCCAGTTGGCGATCACGGACGAACCGCCGTACGCGAGGAACGGCATCGTCATACCGGTGAGCGGGATGAGACCCATCACACCGCCGGCGACGACGAAGACCTGCAGCGCGAACGCGCCGGAGAGGCCCATCGCGAGCAGCTTGCCGAAGGGGTCGCGGGCCGCGAGGGAGGTGCGGATACCGCGCTCGACGATCAGGCCGTACAGCAGCAGGAAGACCATCACGCCGGCCAGACCGAGCTCCTCGCCGACCGTGGCGAAGATGAAGTCGGAGTTGGCGGCGAACTGGATCAGGTCGGAATTGCCCTGGCCGAGTCCGGTGCCGAGGATGCCGCCCGAGCCGAAGGACATCAACACCTGTGTCATCTGGTCACAGGCGTTCAGCATGTTCTGGTCGGTCGCGGTCTCCAGGCAGCCGAAGGGGTCGAGCCACGCGGCCACACGCGACTGCACGTGGCTCGCCGTGGAGCCGACGACGACCGCGCCGGCGACGGCCATCAGCAGACCCATGACGATCCAGCTGGTCCGCTCGGTCGCCACGTACAGCATGATCACGAACATGCCGAAGAACAGCAGCGACGTACCGAGGTCGTTCTCGAAGACCAGGATCAGGAGGCTGACCGCCCAGATCGTGATGATCGGGCCCAGGTCACGGCCTCGCGGCAGGTAGAGCCCCATGAACCGGCGGCTGGCCAGCGCGAGCGCGTCCCGCTTCACCATCAGGTAGCCGGAGAAGAACACGGCGAGGACCAGCTTGGCGAACTCGCCGGGCTGGATCGAGAAGCCGCCGACCCGGATCCAGATCTTGGCGCCGAAGACGTCCGCGCCGAGGCCCGGGACGAGCGGCAGCAGCAGCAGGACGAGAGAGGCCGCCATGGAGATGTACGTGTAGCGCTGGAGAACCCGGTGGTCCTTGAGCAGCAGCAGCACGCCCACGAACATGGCGACGCCGATCGCCGAGTACATCATCTGGCTCGGGGCGTCCGGACTGAAGGAGCCGTAAGCGCGCTTGGCCGCCGCGATCAGCCGCGGCGACTGGTCGAGACGCCAGATCAGCACCAGGCCCATGCCGTTGAGCAGGGTCGCGAGGGGAAGCAGCAGCGGGTCCGCGTACGGGGCCCACTTCCGCACCACCAGGTGCGCTACGCCCGCGAGCAGGGCCAGGCCGAGGCCGTATCCCGCCATTCCGGCCGGGACCTTGCCGTCGATGGCCAGGCCCACGTTGAGATACGCGAACACCGGGATGACGACGGCGAACGCGAGCAGCGCCAGCTCGGTGTTGCGGCGGCTCGGCGCCTCGATCGCGCCGATGGTGGTCGTGTTGGTGACAACGCTCATGGTGGTGAAAGGCCCCCTACGGGTGCTTACTGCTTGCCGCAGTTCGAGGCCAGCTTCTGCTCCTCCGCGGTGAGGGTGGGACCCGGGGACGGAGCGGCTGTGGTGGGCTTGGATTCGGGAGTGGCGGTGCCGTCGGGCTTCTGCGTGGCCGGCGGCTTGCTCGCCTGGTCGGCGGCCTTCTCGGCGGCGGCGTGCCGCTGCTCTGCCTTCTTGCAGGCCGAAGCCTGCGCGGCCAGCTCGGTGATCTTCGTCTGGGCCTTGCCGAGGCTGCCGCCCGCGATCGTGTCCTCGACCTGCTTCCGCTGGTAGGCGGGGAGGTACTTGAGTTCGATCTCGGGGTGGTCCTTCTCGACCTTCGAGAGCGACACCCACGCCAGGTCCTGGCTGATGCCCTGGTACAGCGCCACGTGCTGGTCCTTGGAGCCCACGAAGTACTGCGTCTGCGTCCAGCGCCAGCCGCCGTAGAGGCCGCCGCCGACGAGACCGAGGACGAGAAGGAGGAAGAAGGAGCGCTTGAGCCACTTGCGGCCGGTGCGGGGCTTCACGAAGTCGTCGTCCGTGTACGACTCGAAGGAACCCTGCGGGGGCATCCCGCCGTACCCGTGGTCGTCACCGCTGCCGGGCGGACCGAAGCCGCCCGCGGGCGGCTGCTGGTGCGGTGCGGTGCGGCCGAGGCCGGAGGCGCGGCCGGCCGGGGTCTGCATCGCCCCGCCGTCGTTCAGCTGGGCCTGGTTCTCGGCGACGGCGCCCACGATGACCGGGGTGTCGCTGAGGTGACCGGCGAGGGTGTCGCCGCCGTCGACGTCGAGGACGTCGGCGACGATCACCGTGATGTTGTCGGGGCCGCCGCCGCGCAGCGCGAGCTGGATCAGCTCCTGCACGGTCTCCTGCGGGCCCTGGTAGCTGGCGAGGGTGTCCTCGAGGGTCTGGTGGGAGACCACGCCGGACAGGCCGTCGGAGCAGATCAGGTAGCGGTCGCCGGCCCGGACCTCACGGATCGAGAGGTCGGGTTCGACGTGGTCGCCGCTGCCGAGCGCGCGCATGAGGAGCGAGCGCTGCGGGTGGGTGGTGGCCTCTTCCTCGGTGATCCGGCCCTCGTCGACGAGGCGCTGGACCCAGGTGTGGTCCTGGGTGATCTGGGTGAGGACACCGTCGCGGAGCAGATAGGCGCGGGAGTCCCCGACGTGCACGAGACCGAGCCGCTGGCCGGTCCACAGGAGGGCCGTGAGCGTGGTGCCCATGCCCTCCAGCTGGGGGTCCTCCTCGACCATCATCCTCAGCTGGTCGTTGGCGCGCTGCACCGCCGTACCGAGCGAGGTGAGGATGTCGGAGCCGGGGACGTCGTCGTCGAGCGTGACGAGGGTGGAGATCACCTCGGAGGAGGCGACCTCGCCGGCGGCCTGGCCGCCCATGCCGTCGGCGATCGCGAGCAGCCGGGGCCCGGCGTAACCCGAGTCCTCGTTGCCCTCGCGGATCATGCCCTTGTGCGAGCCCGCGGCGAATCGCAGCGACAGAGTCATGCGCACCTGCCCTGTCGACGCTGCATCGGGGTACAGCCGGTCTCGACCCACACTGCCCACCCTCCGGTCGCTCCGGTCACGCCGGTCGCTTCAGTCTCTCCGGTCGGGAGCGCGGCACGGCCTGTGGCGGGGACCGTCCAGGCTCGCTCGCTCCACTCGCGCCTATTCATGATGTAGCACTACTTCCGCAGCTCGATGACGGTCTTGCCGATGCGGATCGGCGCGCCCAGCGGAATGGGTGTGGCGGTGGTGAGGCGGGTCCGGTCGAGATACGTGCCGTTGGTGGACCCGAGGTCCTCGACGATCCACTGGCCGTCCCGGTCCGGGTAGATCCTGGCGTGACGGCTCGACGCGTAGTCGTCGTCGAGGACGATCGTCGAGTCGTGCGCCCGGCCCAGCGTGATCGTCTGGCCCTGGAGGGCGACGGTCGTGCCGGTGAGGGTGCCTTCGGAGACGACCAGTTTGGTCGGGGCACCACGACGCTGGCGGCCGCCCGTGTTCTGCTGGCCGCGCTGCTGCGGAGGCGCGGCGGCCTGGCGCGTGTTCTGTTGAGGCCGCGCCTCCTGGCGACGCGAACCGCGCTGGGTGACCCGCGTACCGAAGAGGTCGCTGCGGATGACCTGGACGGCCACGATGACGAACAGCCACAGAACGGCCAGGAAACCCAACCGCATGACCGTCAGGGTCAGCTCTGACATTGCCCCCGCTTCACCCTTCGGCTTGCCGGTAAACGATGGTGGTGCTGCCCACGACGATCCGCGAGCCGTCGCGGAGCGTAGCGCGGGTGGTGTGCTGCCCGTCCACCACGATGCCGTTGGTGGATCCCAGATCCTGGATCGTCGAGGGCGTTCCGGTCCGGATCTCGCAGTGCCGGCGGGAGACGCCGGGATCGTCGATCCTCACGTCCGCGTCGGTGCTGCGGCCGAGGACCAGGGTCGGGCGCGAGATCTGGTGGCGGGTGCCGTTGATCTCGATCCAGCGGCGCACGGAGGCGCCCGATCCGGCGTGGGTGCCGGGGCCGGGCGTGGATCCGGGGCCGCCCGCGGGACGCCCCGAGGGCGCCGCCGGCCGGTGGCCGGGCGCGCCGGGAGGCGGGGAGGCGGGCATGGGCGGGGCGCCGGCCGGGGGGTACCCGTAGCCGCCGCGGCCCTGCTGCTGATGCTGCTGCTGCCCCGCGGACGGGGGCTGCGGCTGTGACGTACTCGACGCGAGCGTGCGGCTGCGGACGCGGTACAGGCCGGTGTCGAGATCCTCGGCCTTCTCCAGGTGGACCTTGATCGGGCCCATGAAGGTGTACCGCTGCTGCTTCGCGTAGTCCCTGACCAGGCCGGCGAGCTCGTCGCCGAGCTGGCCCGAGTAGGGGCTGAGACGCTCGTAGTCCGGCGTGCTCAGTTCCACGATGAAGTCGTTGGGCACGACGGTCCGCTCACGGTTCCAGATCGTCGCGTTGTTGTCGCACTCGCGCTGGAGCGCGCCGGCGATCTCGACGGGCTGGACCTCGGACTTGAAGACCTTGGCGAAGGTGCCGTTGACCAGGCCTTCGAGACGCTGCTCGAAACGCTTCATGACTCCCATGGGGCACCTCCTCCGTCGTTGTCGCCCTGGTACTGCTTACTGATCGTATCCACGCGTCGGGAAATCGGCTGGTTCCCCTTCTCTGCCCTGTGGACGAGTGTCACCTCTCACAGGCTTTCCCCACGGATCGTAGAGGCGGCCTGTGGACAGTGTCCCGCACCCGGCTGTGGGAGCGGAGGCGCGGGCAGGGGTTCCGGGAGGGTCCGTCCGCATCCGCCCTCCTTCTCCCTTCCTTCTTCCTTCCTCCACCGGTCCTTCTCCCCTCCTCTCCTTCTCCCGTCGTCTCCGTCTCACTCCTCTCCGGCCCGCCCGCCCCGCGGTCCCGCGGGGCCCTCCGCACGGCTCGTCCGCCGCGCCCCGGCGCGCCTCACTCCTCTCCTTGTTCTCCGGGGGCGGGGGCGAAACAACGGATGTGAATCCACGGTCTGCGACGTGCTAATCTTCAGATGTCGCCAGGCGCTCCCACTGAAAAGTGAGAGGGCAGGGAGACCACCCAATGCGCGGGTGGCGGAATAGGCAGACGCGCTGGATTCAGGTTCCAGTGCCCGAAAGGGCGTGGGGGTTCAACTCCCCCCTCGCGCACCAGACGGAAGCCCCGTAGGTCATCGACCTACGGGGCTTCCGCGTATGTCGACACCGATGTGAGCCTTCCCACGTCGGTGGCGGAGGACGCGCGACTTTTGTCTTCGGAGTCCGAGACGAAAGAGGGACGTCCGGGGTGCCGGGCGCTGCCTAGGGTTCGAGCGTGGACGAAATGTCGAAGTCGGGGAGCTGGAGCGCGCGGGAGGTCGGGGCCCGGGCCGCCGCCTGGTGGCACTGGTTCGCGCTGCCCGGGCAGTGGTCGCGACGCAGGATCACCGGTGAGGTGGCCCTCGCCGTGGTCGTCGCCGTGCTGGCCGCCGGTACCGAGGAGCTCATGGGCGGCGCGGGATGGCGGCTGGCCGCCGTCGCCGCCGGGGCTGCCGCCCTGTCGCTTCTGAGGCGCAGACTCCCCGCGAGCGTGCTCGTCCTCACCGCCGGGCTCGCGCCCTTCGTGCCCGGTCTCGGGCCGCTGCTCCTCGTGCTCGGCTGGTCGTCCGGCCGGTACGTCGCCAGCGCCGGGCGGGCCCTGGCCGCGTTCGTCGCCGCGTTCGTCCTGAACGTCGGCGGGACGCTCCTGGAGACCTGGGACCGCCAGCGGCTGCTGACCGTCGCCCTCATGGCGACCCTCTACTACCTGGGCACCACCCTCGCCCCCGGCCTCGCCCACCGCTACTGGACCCAGCGCCGGACCCTGCTGCACGCGCTCCAGGAGCGCAACGCGCAGCTGCTGTGGGAGCGGAACATGGTGGTCTGGCAGGCGCGGCTGCGCGAGCGGCAGCGGATCGCCCAGGACATGCACGACAGCCTCGGGCACCAGTTGGCGCTGATCGCCGTGCACACGGGGGCCCTGGAGGTGGACCGGGACCTGAGCGAGCGGCAGCGCGAGGCCGTCGGCGTCCTGCGGAACGCCTCGGTGACCGCCATGCACGAACTCCGGGAGGTCGTCGGGATACTCCGCGACGGTGTGGCGGCGGAGGACGGGACGGCGTCGCCGCCCGCGCGGGCCGGGGACGAGACGGGACGGGCCGCGCGCGGGATCGCCGGCATCGAGGGGCTCGTGGCGGCGGCCAGCGCCGCCGGCACCTCGGTCGGGCTGAGGCGGCTGGGGGAGGAGAGACCCCTCGCACCGGCCGCGGACCACGCCGCGTACAGGATCGTGCAGGAGGCCCTGACCAACGCCTACAAGCACGCGCCGGGGACGCCGATCGGCGTCGAGCTGCGGTACGAGCCGGACACCTTCGTCGTCGAGGTCGTCAACGGGAAGCCCGTCGACGGGCCGGTCCAGGACGTCGTGAGCGGCGGGCAGGGGCTGGCGGGCCTCGTCGAGAGGGCCCGGCTGGTGGGCGGCATGTGCCACGCGGGTCCGGCCGACGGCGGCGGGTTCCGGGTGGCCGGGATGCTCCCCTACGGCGCGGCGCCCGTCGCGGAGGCAGCGCCTTTGGTCGATGCCGCCGACGACTTCCGGCAGCAGACAACGAAGCCGCTGGTGGGCGATGGTCGTCCGGTCGCGGTCGGGCCTGCCGACTGGACGATCACGGAGCGGGAGCTGGCGATGGCGATGCGCGGGGGCAAGGGCAGGAGCACGGGCGGGGCGATCGCCATCGGCTGCGGGATCGCGTTCGCGGCGCTGGTCATGCTGGTCGTGGCAGCCGGCTTCGGTCTCTATTTCCTCATGGGTTCGCTGAAGGACGGGATGATCGACCCGGCGCAGTACGACGAGGTCAAGGTCGGGATGAGCGAGAAGGAGGTCCGCGACCGGCTGCCGTCGGGCGACACCATAGCCACGGCCGGCCTCGGGGGCTCGGGCCCCGCACGGCCGGAGGGGGCCAGCTGTCTGGTGCTGATGTCCTCGGAGATGGGTGACACCACCTACGAGGAGGAGCCCGTTTTCCGGTTCTGCTTCAAGGACGGCAAGCTGATCGAGAAGAAGTCGTACGTGGTCGAGCAGCGGTAGAGCTGAACCGCCCGTACCGGAGGCGTGGGGGAGAAGCTGTGACAGGGCAGCCCATCAGGGTCGTGATCGCCGACGACGAGCCTCTGATCAGAGCCGGGATCCGGATGATCCTCATCTCGGACCCGGGGATCGAGGTCGTCGGGGAGGCCGCCGACGGGCGGGCCGCGGTCGAGGCCGCTCGGGCGCACGCCGCCGACGTGGTCCTCCTCGACATCCAGATGCCGGTGCTCGACGGCCTGTCGGCACTGCCCGAGCTGCGCCGGGCCGCACCCGCGGCCCGGGTGATCATCCTGACGACCTTCGGGGAGCGGGAGAACGTCCTGCGGGCCCTGGAGCACGGGGGTGCCGGCTTCCTGCTCAAGGACACCGCGCCCGCCGAACTGATCGGTGCGGTGCGGGCGGCCGCAGCCGGAGACGCCTATCTGTCCCCGGCGGCGACTCGGCACGTGGTGGAGCGGCTGGCCACCGGCCGGGAGGCGGCGCGCGCCGAGGAGGCACGGGCACGGGTGGCGGCGCTCAGCGAGAAGGAGCGTGACGTCCTGGCGCTGCTCGGCGAAGGCCTCTCCAACGCGGACGCCGGCAAGCGGCTGCACATGAGCGAGGCCACGGTGAAGACGTACGTGAGCCGGATCCTGGCCAAGCTGCACTGCGAGAACCGGGTGCAGGCGGCGCTCCTCGCGCGGGACGCGGGGCTGTAGAGACGCGCCGTCGGCGGGGCTGGGGGCGGGGGCTGCGCGGGAGGGCCCGGGGGGCGGGCCCGGCGCCGTCGCGTCCGGGGCGCTCTCAGACCGAGGGGGTGCCGGGGGCGGGGCTCGTGGCCGTGGCGTTGTAGCGCAGGAGGTACGCGGCGAAGCGGGCGAGGTCCTCGGCCGGCCAGTCCTCCAGGCGCTCCTCGAAGGCGGCCAGACGGTTCGTCTGGGCCGAGGCGAGGACCTTCGTGCCGGCCTCGGTGGGATGCAGGACGTGCACCCGGTGGTCGTCGGGGGCCGGACGGCGCTCGACGAATCCGAGCTTCTCCAGGCCGGCGACCTGCCGGCTGACCGTCGACTTGTCCAGGAAGTAGTGGGCCGCGAGGTCGGTGGCGCGGCAGCCGCGCTGCTCCTCGATGTGGGCGAGGAGCGTGTACGAGACGAGCGGGAGCTCGGGGTGGACCTGGGCGGCCGCGGCGCGGGCCCGGCGGGCGAAGGCCGTCAGTTCGCGCTGGATGACGTCCACGGACGCCTCGCGGGGTGGCTGTGCGCCGGTGGTCATCGTGCGCTCCCTGCTGTGGTTCGGGGACGGAGTCGGAGTCGGGGGCCGGGCTCTGCTCGGGTGCGGGTGGCTCGCCACGACCTTTCGGTTGTATAGTACAACGAGTCTTTAGTTGTAAAAGCCAACCATGGAGGTCTCGGTGTCCGCAGGACCGAACACCAGCGTTGCGTTGCGGCATGTCCTCGGGCATCTGCTCACCCCCCTGTTGATGTGCGTCGGCATGGGACTCGCCTACCTCGGTGCCTTCCACGCGCCCGAACCCCACGGCCTGCGCGTCGACGTCGTCGGCTCCGGCCCCACCACACAGGTCCTCGCGCAGACGCTCCACGACAAGGGAGCCGGCGCCCTCGACGTCCGCACCGTCCCCGACCGGGAGACGGCCGTCTCCGCACTGCACGAGCAGCGCAGCTTCGGCGCCTACATTCCCGGGGAGAAGCCCGAACTGCTCGTCGCCTCCGGCTCCTCCGACACCAGCGCCATGGCCGTCGAGAAGGTGTTCACCAAGGTCGCCGCCGCCCAGGACGCACCGCTCAAGGTCACCGACACCGCCCCCACCGCCTCCGGCGACCCCACGGGTCAGGGCGTCTTCTTCCTGCTCGTCGCCCTCAGCATCGGCGCGTACGCCTCGGTCGCCGTCATCGGCGGAGCCGGAGCCGTCCTCCCCATGCGGATCAGGGCACTCCTCGCCGCCGGCATGTCCCTCGTCGTCAGCCTGATCGGAACCCTCTTCGCCGGGCCGGTCTTCCACCTGGTCGACCACGGGCTCGGCGGCGTGTGGGCGATGGCCTGGCTGTACGCGGCGGGCATCCTGGCCGTCGGCGTCGGCCTGCACACCTTCCTGCGCCGCTGGACCACGCTCGGCGTGATGGTGCTCTTCGTCATGCTCAACTTCACGAGCTCCGGCGGCATCTACCGCCCCGAGCTCCAGCCCGGGTTCTTCGGCGCGCTCCACGCCTTCTGGAACGGTGCGGGCTTCGTCGAGGGCGTACGCGGCCACGTCTACTTCGGCGGCCACGGACTCGGCGGGAACGTCCTCGTCCTCGCCCTCTGGCTCGTCGCCGGCGCCGCACTCGTCGTCCTCGCCGGACTCACGGAGGCCCGGCGCCGGAAGGCGAGCGCCCTCGCCGCGGCGCCCTCCGCACCCGGGGCCCGGCCCGCGTCGCGGGAACGGTCGGAATCCGGGACCCGGTCCGCGTCGGAGGAGGAGACGCCGGAGGAGAAGACGTCGGAGGAGAAGACCTTGGAGGAGAAGACCTTGGAGGAGAAGACCTCGGAGGAGGAGATGGAGGAGGCCGTCGCGGTCTGACGGCCGGTGCCACGCACGGGGATCCCGAGGTTGTCCACAGGCTGGTGGGTGCGTTGTCCACAGGGGGAGACGGTCGATCGGGAACGGCGGTACGGTCAGGGCCGGATGATGTTGGACATCGCATCGGGGGAGGGCGTCCCATGGACGAGATCCGGGCCGTCGTGCCAGGACAGCGGGGTACGGACGGCGAGCAGGACGGGGCACGCGTCCCGCACGTGCCGGGGTTCGCGCGCCGCGCCGCCCCCGGCACCGGGGTCTCCCCCAAGGACCGCGGCAAGCAGCTGCGCGAGCTGATCCCCCGCTCCTCGCACGACCGGCCGGCGCTCGCCGCCGACCGGCCGGACGCCGTCCGCGCCGTCGAGGAGTCGAGCCGCGGCCGGGTCCCCGAGCTCACACCGATACGGGTCGGCAGGATGGCGGCGAGCCCCTTCGCCTTCCTGCGCGGCTCCGCCGGACTGATGGCCCAGGACCTCGTCGGAACCCCAGTCACCGGAATCGCCGCCCAGCTGTGCGGCGACGCGCACGCCGCCAACTTCGGCCTCTACGGTGACGCACGCGGCCGGCTCGTCATGGACCTCAACGACTTCGACGAGACCGTCCTCGGCCCCTGGGAATGGGACCTCAAGCGCCTCGCCACCTCCCTCGTCCTCGCCGGGCGGGAGGTGGGAGCGAGCGAGGAGTTGTGCCGGGCCGCCGCCTTCGACACTGCCGGCGCGTACCGGCGGACCATGCGCCTGCTCGCCCGGCTCCCCGCACTCGACGCCTGGAACGCGATCGCCGACGAGGAACTCGTCTCGCACACCGACGCCCGTGACCTCCTCGGCACCCTGGAACGGGTCTCCGCCAAGGCCCGCAACAACACCAGCGCCCGGTTCGCCGCCCGGTCGACCGAGGCCGTGACCGACGACGAGGGCGGCGGCCGCAGATTCGTGGACGCTCCCCCGGTGCTGCGCAGGGTTCCGGACGCAGAGGCGGCCGCGGTCGCCGACTCCCTCGGCGCGTACCTGGAGACCGTGTCCGAGGACAGACGGCCGCTCCTCGCCCGGTACGCCGTCCACGACGTGGCCTTCCGGGTGGTCGGCACCGGCAGCGTCGGCACCCGCTCCTACGTGGTCCTGCTCCTGGACCACCGGGGTGAGCCGCTGGTGCTCCAGGTGAAGGAGGCCCGCCCGTCGGCCCTGCTCCCCTACCTGCCCGCCGCCGGCTTCACCGTGCCGGACGCCGGCCACGAGGGGCGGCGCGTGGTGCTCGGGCAGAAGCGGATGCAGGTCGTCAGCGACATACTGCTGGGCTGGACCACGGTCGAGGGGCGCCCCTTCCAGGTACGGCAGTTCCGCAACCGCAAGGGCAGCGTCGACCCCGCCGCCCTCACCGTGGACCAGCTCGACGACTACGGGCGCATGACCGGCGCCCTGCTCGCCCGCGCGCACGCCCACAGCGCCGACCCGCGCCTGATATCCGGCTACTGCGGCAAGAACGAGGAGCTCGACGAGGCCGTGGCGTCCTTCGCCGTCACGTACGCGGACCGCACCACGGCCGACCACGCCGATCTGCTCTCCGCCGTCCGCACGGGGCGCATCGCGGCGGAACTGGGCGTCTGAAGGCCGGCGGTCGGTGCTCGGCGGCCGGCGGGTCCGCGGTCGGCGGCTGACCTTGTCTTGAGGGCTGAGGGCTGAGGGCTGCGGGCTGAGCGCTGAGCGCTGAGGGCTGCGGGTCGCGTCCTGCGACGGTGGGCGGTGAGCTGCTGCGGGCCGGGCGTGGGCGTGGCATGGGCGTGGGCGTGGGAACGCCGAACGGGGGAGGGGAGGGAGGGGGAGGGAGGGGGGAGGCCCCCCGAGAGGACCGTAGGCTGGTGGGGACGAGGCGGAACGAGGACTTGGGCGGCGTGGACGTGAGCGTGGACCAGGGTGTGAACGAGGGGCCCGGGGACGAGCGGCCCGAGGCCGAGCAGTCCGGGACCGAGCAGTCCGGGACCCAGGCCGAGCGGGCTGGGACTGGGGACGAGCGGCCCGAGGCTCGGTTGGAGCGGGCTGTGCGGGTGGCCGAGCAGGCGCTGATCGAGTTCGAGATCGCCGTCGAGACCTTCCGGGTCGAGGTGGAGAACTTCTCGCGTCTGCACCACCAGAAGCTGGGCCCGATGTACGCGCGGCTCGACGAGCTCGACGCGCGGATCGCCGAGGCGCGGGCGGCGCGGACCGGGGACCCCGAGGATCTGCGGCGGGCCCAGGAGGCGCGGGCGGCCGTGCTGCCGATGCCCGGTGTGGACGAGCTGTTCCACGAGTGGATCGACGCCGACGGGCTCTCCCCCGAGGCCGCCGCGATGCTCACCGACCGGCCGGTGCAGCCGCCGAAGCGGGTCCGTCCCGCCGAGGAGGCCCGCAGGCTCTACCGCGAGCTGGTCCGCAAGGCGCACCCCGATCTGGCGCGCGAGGAGGACGAGCGGAAGCGGCGCGAGGAGTTCCTCACGCGGGTGAACGCCGCCTACGCCCGTGGCGACGAGGCGCTGCTGCGTGAGCTCTCCGCGGAGTGGGAGGCCGGTCCCGTGCCGGCCGAGGAGCGGCTCAGCGAGAGCGAGGAGCTGTACGCGCGTCTGGAGTGGCTGGCCGAGCGCAAGGACATGCTGTCGGCGCTGGCCCGGGAGCTGGAGGAGAGCGCGATCGGCGCGATGCTGCGGATGGCGCCCGACGACCCGGACCGGCTCCTGGAGGAGATCGCCGAGCAGCTGCTCGGTCAGGTCTCCGATCGGGAGACCGAGCTGGCGGAGCTGGTGCAGTAGGTTTTCCGTGCGCCCGAGTGCTTCGGGCGGTACTGACGAGAGAAGGCCTGTCCCATGAATTTCTCCCCGCTGCCCTCGGTGGACGCGGCTGCCGTGCCGGCCGATGCCCTGGTGCTGGACGTCAGGGAGGACGACGAGTGGCAGGCCGGTCATGTCGAGGGTGCGCTGCACGTGCCGATGAGCGGTTTCGTGGCGCGCTTCGGTGAGGTGACGGAGGCCGTGGCCGAGCGCGGTCGCGCCTATGTGATGTGCCGGGTGGGTGGCCGTTCGGCGCAGGTCACGCAGTATCTGGTGCAGCAGGGCTTCGACGCGGTGAACATCGACGGCGGGATGCTGGCCTGGGACGGTGCCGGGCGTCCGATGGTGGCGGAGGGCGGGAGCCCGGCCTTCGTCCTCTGACGTCGCCGCGGGGCGTCAGCCGAGGGGGTGGGCGGCCAGCAGGTCGCCGAGGGCCTCCTCGTGGGCCGCGGCGGGGCCGAGCGACAGTTCGAGGTGCTTGGCCCAGGCGTGGTAGCGGTGCAGCGGGTAGTCGGTGTCGGCGCCGAAGCCGCCGTGCAGGTGCTGGGCGGTCTGCACCACGCGGCGGACCCCTTCGGAGGCCCAGATCTTGGCGACGGCGATGTCTCCCGCCACGGGCAGTGCCGCGTCGGAGTCGGCGGTGAGGCGCCAGGCGGCCTGCCAGAGGGTGGCCTCCATGGCGCGCAGGTCGATGTAGCGGTCGGCGGCCTGGACGGCGACGGCCTGGAACGTGGCCACGGGGTGGCCGAACTGTTCGCGTTTCCCGGTGTACTGGCTCGTCATGGTGAGGACGGTCTCGCCGAGGCCGAGGGCGAGCGCGCAGGTTCCGGTGGTGAGGATGTCCCGCAGGTGGGCCCAGACGCCGTCGGCGTCGATGACGTCCGCTTCGTCGAGTCGTACGGCGTCGAGGTTCAGTTCGGCGAGGAGTTCGCCGCTGGTGGAGTACTGGGCGGTGAGGTCGAGGCCGTCCTGGGTGCGGGGCAGCAGCGCGAGGACGGCGCGGCCCTCGGCGGTGCGGGCGGGGACGGCGATGACGTCGGCGGAGTGGGCCCAGGGTACGGCGGTCTGGGTTCCGTCGAGGATCCAGTCGGTGCCGTCGCGGTGCGCGGTGACGGCCCGGTCGGCGGGTTCGTGGCCGGTGCGTCCGTGGGCGGCGGCGGTGAGGACGAGTTCGCCGCGGGCGACGCGGGGGAGGAGCGCCGCGGCGGTACGGGGGTGGGCGTGACGCTCGACGGTGAGGGCGACGGCGCTGGTCTCCAGGAGCGGGACGCGGGCGAGGACGCGGGCGGACTCGCGCAGGACGAGGCAGAGGGCGACGGGGTCGAGTCCTGCGCCGCCGTGCTCGGGGGACAGGGTGAGGCCGAGGAGGTCGGCGGCGGCGAGGCGGGCCCAGAGCGGGCGGTCGAGGTCCTCGGCTACGGCGCCCGGGGTGAGGGCGGGGCTGGGGACCGCGTCGGGCGTGACGTCCGAGAAGACTGCCTTGGCCGCTTCGACGGCCGCCTGCTGTTCTTCGGTGAAGGTGAAGTCCACGGTGCTGCCTTCCCGTTGCCGACCCTGTGTCTCTGACGGTTCGTCAAGATAGAACAGGTTCTAGGGGAAGGGAATGGCGGCGCCGCCCGTACTTGGGCGGCGCCGACGCCGGGCCGGGCCCGAACTCGTCGGTTCCCGGGGCCCGTCGGCGTTCGGACCGTCAGCGGTCGAAGTCCAGCTCCACGTCCGGGGTGGCGGGATGGGACTGGCAGGCCAGGACGTATCCGGCTTCCGTCTCCTCCGGCTCCAGGGCGAAGTTGCGGTCCATCCGCACCTCTCCGCCGACGAGGAACGCGCGGCAGGTGCCGCACACCCCGCCCTTGCAGGCGTACGGGGCGTCCGCCCGGGCGCGGAGCACGGTGTCGAGCAGCGTCTCGCCCCGCTCCACCGGCCAGGTCCCGGACCGGCCGTGGAGGGTGGCCGTCAGGGTGGCGTGCGCCGGGGCGTCGGCCGCGGGGGCCGGGGCGGGTGCGGAGCCGTCGTCGACGTGGAAGATCTCCTGGTGGATCCGGCCGCGGTCGACTCCCAGGCCGCGCAGGGCCTGCTCGGCACCCTGGACCAGGCCGAAGGGGCCGCAGAGGAGCCAGCCGTCGATCGTGTCGACCGGCAGCAGCGCGGGCAGCAGTCCGGCGAGCCGCTCGCGGTCGAGGCGGCCGGACGGCAGCCCGGCCTGCTGCTCCTCGCGGGACAGCACCGTGACCAGCTGGAAGCGGTCGGGGTAGCGGTCCTTGAGGTCGGCGACCTCGTCGAGGAACATCGTGGACGAGGCGGTGCGGTCGCTGCGGATGAGGCAGAACCTGGCCTCCGGCTCGCGGGCGAGCAGGGTGGCCGCCATCGAGAGGACCGGGGTGATCCCGCTGCCGCCGACGACGGCGGCGAAGTGGCCGGGGCGCGGGGCGAGCGTGAAGCGGCCCATGGGTTCCATGACCTCGACGAGGTCGCCGACGGCCAGCTCCTTGAGCGCGTACGTGGAGAACGAGCCGCCGTCGACGAGCCGGATGCCGACGCGCAGGACGGGGGGCTCGCCGGCCGGGGAGGCGGGGGCGCAGATCGAGTAGGTGCGCCGGATCTCCTCGCCCTGCTCGTCCGTGCGGCGCAGGGCGAGGTGCTGGCCGGGGAGGTGGCGGTACGCCTCGTGGAGCTCGGGCGGGACCGCGAAGGTGACGGCCACGGAGTCGTCCGTGAGGCGGTCGACCTCGCTCACCCGGAGCGGATGGAATCCGGCCCTTCCGGAGGCTGAGGACACCATCTACAACTCCTTGAAGTGGTCGAACGGTTCGCGGCAGGCGGTGCAGCGGCGCAGTGCCTTGCACGCGGTGGAGGAGAAGCGGCTCAGGAGCTCGGTGTCGGTGGATCCGCAGTGGGGGCAGCGGATCGCCAGGGTGAGTGCCACGGGTCCGCCGGCGGGTCCCTGGGGGCGGGGCGGGGCGATGCCGAACTCGGTGAGCTTGCGACGCCCTTCCTCGCTGATGTCGTCGGTGGACCAGGCCGGGGCGAGGACGGTGACGACGGTGACGTCCGGTACGCCGTGCTCGTGGAGGGCCTGCTCGATGTCGGAGGACATGGCCTCGATGGCGGGGCAGCCCGTGTAGGTGGGGGTGAGGGAGACCTCGACCCGGCCGGGGCCGAGGACCTGCACGCCCCGCATGACGCCGAGTTCCTCCAGGGTGAGGACGGGCAGCTCGGGATCGAGGACGGAGCCGGCGACGCGGCTCAGTTCCTCTTCGAGGGCCGTCATGGTCACCATGTCGCCCCCGGGTGGCTGCGGTGCAGGTGCTGCATCTCGGCGAGCATCCGTCCGAAGGGCTCGGTGTGCAGGCCCTGGCGGCCGGCGCCGGCGCTCCAGGCGCCGGTGCGGGGGCCGGAGGGCACGGTGAGCGTGGCCCGGCCGAGGACGCCGGTGACCGAGTCGAGCCAGGCGGTGTCCAGGGCGGGGAGGTCGAGGTCGAGGCCGTCGACGGGCTGGAACAGTTCGCCGGTGTACCGCCAGAGGGCGTCGCAGGCGCGCTGCATCCGCTGGTGGCTCTCGGGGGTGCCGTCGCCGAGGCGCAGGGTCCAGTGCTCGGCGTGGTCCTGGTGGTAGGCGACCTCCTTGACGGCCTTGGCCGCGAGGCCGGCGAAGGGGCCGTCGCCGGAGGCCAGCTGCCCGTACAGGAGGCGCTGGTAGGTGGAGAAGTAGAGCTGCCGGGCGATGGTGTGCGCGAAGTCGCCGTTGGGCTGCTCGACCAGCTGGCTGTTCCGGAAGGAGCGCTCCTCGCGGAGGTAGGCCAGTTCGTCCTCGTCGCCCACGAGGGAGAGCAGGACGCGGGCCTGGCCGAGGAGGTCGAGGGCGATGTTGGCCAGGGCGACCTCCTCCTCCAGGACGGGGGCGGAGCCGGCCCACTCCCCCAGGCGGTGGGAGAGGACGAGGGCGTCGTCGCCGAGGGCGAGCGCCGCGGCGGCGGTGCGGGTGTCGGTGGTGCCGGTCACAGGTGCTTCACCCCCTCCGGGATCTCGTAGAAGGTGGGGTGGCGGTAGGGCTTGTCCGCGGCCGGTTCGAAGAAGGGGTCCTTCTCGTCGGGCGAGGAGGCGGTGATGGCCGTCGAGGGGACGACCCAGATCGACACGCCTTCGGACCGGCGGGTGTACAGGTCGCGGGCGTTGCGCAGGGCCATCTCCGCGTCGGGTGCGTGGAGACTGCCCGCGTGGGTGTGGGACAGTCCGCGGCGGGAGCGCACGAACACCTCCCACAGCGGCCAACCGTCGGTCGTCATGCCTGTGCCTCCCCGTGCTTTCCGGTGTGCTTCTCGGCGTAGGCCGCCGCCGCTTCTCTGACCCAGGCGCCGTCTTCGTGGGCCTCGCGCCGCCTGCTCAGGCGCTGGTCGTTGCAGGGGCCGTTCCCCTTGAGGACGTCCCAGAACTCGGCCCAGTCGATGGGGCCGAAGTCGTAGTGCCCGCGCTCCTCGTTCCACCGGATGTCGGGGTCGGGGAGGGTGAGGCCGAGGGCCTCGGCCTGGGGCACGGCGATGTCGACGAAGCGCTGGCGCAGTTCGTCGTTGGAGTGGCGCTTGATCTTCCAGGCCATCGCCTGGGCGGTGTGCGTCGACTCGTCGTCCGGCGGGCCGAACATCATGAGCGAGGGCCACCACCAGCGGTCCACCGCGTCCTGTGCCATGGCGTGCTGGGCGTCGGTGCCGCGGGAGAGGGCGAGCAGGGCCTCGTACCCCTGGCGCTGGTGGAAGGACTCCTCCTTGCAGACCCGGACCATCGCGCGGGCGTACGGGCCGTAGGAGCAGCGGCAGAGGGGGACCTGGTTGGTGATGGCCGCGCCGTCGACCAGCCAGCCGATCGCGCCGACGTCGGCCCAGGTCAGCGTGGGGTAGTTGAAGATCGAGGAGTACTTCTGGCGGCCGGAGTGGAGCTTGTCGAGCAGCTCGTCGCGGCTGGTGCCGAGGGTCTCCGCCGCGCTGTACAGGTACAGGCCGTGGCCGGCCTCGTCCTGCACCTTGGCCATGAGGATGGCCTTGCGCCGCAGGGAGGGGGCCCGGGTGATCCAGTTCGCCTCCGGCTGCATGCCGATGATCTCGGAGTGGGCGTGCTGCGCGATCTGCCGGACGAGGGAGGCGCGGTAGGCCTCGGGCATCCAGTCGCGCGGCTCGATCCGCTCGTCGGCGGCGACGGCGGCGTCGAACACGGCCTCGAAGGCGGCCTGCTCGGCCGCCGCGGCCGTGTCCGACACGCCGGGCGTGCCCGTGGTCCCTGCCGTCTCTGCCGTCACTGCGGTCATCAGACCCCCTACCGACCGATCGTTCGGTTGAATGACTTCAATGGTGGGTCGGCGGCCCGTATGGTGTCAACCCTGTGGATAACCGAGGTGGGCCGATGGGGATCGGGGCGGGATGGACGCGTACGTCGAAAAGGACGCGGTCGAGGTGAGCGACAAGGGGCGGAGACCCCCCGAGGACCCGCAGGCGGCCCCGCCGGAAGACCCGCAGGCAGCCCCTCCCGAGGACCCGCCGACCGCTCCCCACGAGGGCCCGTCGACCGCTCCCCACGAGGCCCCGGGAGCACCCGCCCAGGGGGCAGGTGCCGGGATCATGGCCCTCTCGCTGCCGTACCAGGTCGTCGTCGCGGTGGCGCTCGCCGTCGCCGCGGTGTTCGCCTGCGTCCACCTGGCGATGGTGTTCCTGCACGTGGCCCCGTCCAACACGCTGACCAAGCGGCACGGCGAGGCGGTCGGCGACTGGATCTACCCCGAGTTCGAGCAGAACTGGAAGCTCTTCGCGCCCAATCCGCTCCAGACGAACATCTCCGTCGAGGTCCGCGCCGAGACCGTCACCGCCGACGGCTCCAGCCGCACCACCGGCTGGATCGACCTCACCGCCCAGGACATCGAGGCGATCCGGTACAACCCCCTGCCCAGCCACACGCAGCAGAACCAGCTCCGCAGGGCCGTGGACTACTACGTCAACACGCACCCCGAGGGCCAGCGGGCCACCGGGCTGCGCGCCACCCTCGCGGAGCAGTACATGCGCCGGCTCGCGGTGCTCAGGCTCGACGCCCTCGAAGGCCCCGACGGACGGGCCCTCGGCCCCGAGACGCGGCGCATCCAGCTCCGCACCGTCTCCCGGCCCGTCCCCGCCGCCCGCTGGAGCACCGAGAAGAACCGGACCACCCCCGGCTACCGCGCCTTCCCGTGGTGGAACGTCACCGAGGCCGACCGGTCCGCCGGCGCCGGCACGAGCCGCACGGAGGCGGGCCGATGAGCATCTCCCCCGCCACGCCCGCGCGTGCCCGCGAGCCCCTCGACCGCCGCCTCGCCCGGGGCGTGCAGACCGTCACGGGCCGCACCCTCGCCCCGTACCAGAGCGCGATCGTACGGATCGGCTTCTCGCTGACCTGGCTGGTCTTCCTGCTGCGCGAGCTGCCGTACCGGCACCAGCTGTACGGCCCCGACTCGCCCTGGTCCTGGGAGATGGCGCGCGCGCTGATCGCCGACAACCGGGCCTTCACGGTTCTCATGTGGTCGGACGGCCGGCTCTGGTTCGAGGTCGTCTACGCGCTCGCGGCGCTCTCCGCCGTACTGCTCCTGGTGGGCTGGCGGACCCGGGCCGTGTCCGTGGTCTTCATGGTCGGCGTGCTCTCGCTGCAGAACCGGTCCGTCTTCGTCGGCGACGGCGGCGACAACGTCCTCCACCTCGCGGCGATCTACCTCGTGTTCACCCGCTGCGGCCGGGTCTGGTCGCTCGACGCCCGGAGGGCGGCCCGCGAGGCCCGTGCGGCCGGCGCCGGGGAGCCGCCGCGCCGCGATGTCGTCGGACCGCTGCTGTGGGTCGTGCTCGGGGGCTTCCTGCTCGCCGCGACCTGGTTCAGCGACGTCTCCGGCGAGTGGTGGATGCCGGTGCTGCTGTGGGTGCTGTGGCTCGGGAACGGCCTGTGGTGGCTGGTGTGCCGCCTCGCGCCCGGGGAGCCCCGCACCCTGCTCGACGCGCTCGCCAACCTCGCCCACAACGGCGTCCTGCTCGTGCTCATGGTCGAGGTCTGCCTGATCTACTCCACGGCCGGCTGGTACAAGATCCAGGGCTCGCGCTGGCAGGACGGCACGGCGCTGTTCTACCCGCTCCACCTGGACTACTTCTCGCCCTGGCCGGGCCTCTCCGACCTGCTCGGCGCCAGCGGGATCATGGTGATGCTGCTGACGTACGGCACGGTGATCGTCCAGGTCGCCTTCCCCTTCACGCTCTTCAACCGCAAGGTCAAGAACGTCCTGCTGGTCGTGATGATGCTGGAGCACGCCGGGATCGCGGTGCTCCTCGGACTGCCGGTCTTCTCGATGGCGATGATCTCCGCCGACGCGGTGTTCCTGCCGACGGCGTTCCTGGTGGCGCTGGGAGCCCAGGTGGTCCGGGGCAGGGACCGGCTGCTCCGGCGGACTCCGGCGGGAGCGCTGCCCGAGCAGCGCCGTACGGGTGAGGAGCACGGTCCCCGTACCCTCGTCGGGTGAGCACCACGGAAGAACAGCCCGAGCCGGTCCAGTACGACGAGGGGTTCGGCCCCGAGATCGGCGTCGGGCCGCACCCGGAGCCGTGGCCGCGGGACGAGCGGTACGACCCCGAGCTGCTGGCCGGCGGCGACCGGCGCAACGTCGTGGACCGCTACCGGTACTGGACGCGCGAGGCGGTCGTCGCGGACCTGGACACCCGGCGCCACGACTTCCACGTGGCGGTGGAGAACTGGGGCCACGACTTCAACATCGGCTCCGTGGTGCGGACCGCCAACGCCTTCCTGGCGAAGGAGGTCCACATCGTGGGCCGGCGCCGCTGGAACCGGCGGGGCGCCATGGTCACCGACCGCTACCAGCACGTCCGGCACCACCCGGACACCGCGTCGCTGACCTCGTGGGCCGCGGCCGAGGGCATCCCCGTCATCGGGATCGACAACCTGCCGGGCGCGGTCCCGCTGGAGCGGACCGTGCTGCCCCGCCGCTGTGTGCTGCTCTTCGGGCAGGAGGGCCCGGGGCTCACCGAGGAGGCCCGCGCCCACGTGGAGATGGTCTGCTCGATCGCCCAGTTCGGCTCGACGCGGTCGATCAACGCGGGTGCGGCGGCCGCGATCGCCATGCACGCATGGGTGCAGCGGTACGCGGAGATCGAGGCGCCGTAACGCCGCCGGACGCCCGGGGCCCGCGTGGAGGCCCCCCGCCGTAACGCCGCCGGACGCCCGGAGCCCGCGTGGAGGCCCCGGAGGGCCCCCACGCGGCACGGTGGATCAGGCCTGGCGGCGGACCTCCACCACGCGGAAGCGGTTGGAGACGAAGGCGCCGTCGCACAGCGCGGCGTTCGCCGCCGGGTTTCCGCCGGAGCCGTGGAAGTCGGAGAACGCGGCCGTCTGGTTCACGTACACCCCGCCCGTGAGGTTCAGCGAGAGCTGGGCCGACTCCTCCAGGCAGACCTCCTCCACCGCGCGCTCGGTGTCCGGCGAGGTCGTGTAGGCGCCGACCGTCATGGCGCCCTTCTCGCGGACCGTGCGGCGCAGCAGCTCCAGGGCGTCGGCGGTGGAGTCCACCGAGACGGCGAAGGAGACCGGGCCGAAGCACTCCGAGAAGTACGCGGCCTGGGCGTCCGGCTTGGAGCCGTCGAGCTTCACGATGACCGGCGTGCGGACCACGGCATCCGGGTACTCCGGGTTGACCACCTCGCGGGAGGCGAGCGCGACCTCGCCGAGTCCGGCGGCGGCCTCGAGGCGCGCCTTCACGTCCGGGTTGACCAGGGCGCCGAGCAGGCCGTTCGCCCGGGCGTCGTCGCCGAGCAGGCCGCCGACCGCCGCCGCGAGGTCGGCGACGACCTCGTCGTACGACCGGGGGCCCTGGTCGGTGGTGATGCCGTCGCGGGGGATCAGCAGGTTCTGCGGGGTGGTGCACATCTGGCCGCTGTACAGGGAGAGCGAGAAGGCCAGGTTGGCCAGCATCCCCTTGTAGTCGTCGGTGGAGTCGACCACGACGGTGTTGACGCCGGCCTTCTCGGTGTAGACCTGGGCCTGCCGGGCGTTGGCCTCCAGCCAGTCGCCGAAGGCGGTGGAACCGGTGTAGTCGATGATCCGGATCTCCGGGCGGACGGCCAGCGTCTTGGCGATGCCCTCGCCGGGCCGCTCGACGGCGAGCGCGACCAGGTTCGGGTCGAAGCCGGACTCGGCGAGCACCTCGCGGGCGACCTTCACGGTCAGCGCGAGCGGCAGGACGGCGCGCGGGTGCGGCTTGACGAGGACCGGGTTTCCGGTGGCGAGGGAGGCGAACAGGCCCGGGTAGCCGTTCCACGTGGGGAAGGTGTTGCACCCGATGACCAGGGCGATGCCGCGGCCGACCGGGGTGAACTCCTTGCTGAGCTCCAGGGGGTCGCGCTTGCCCTGCGGCTTGGACCAGCCGGCCCGGCCGGCGGGCGTGCGGGTCTGCTCCGCATACGCGTAGGCCACGGCCTCCAGGCCGCGGTCCTGGGCGTGCGGGCCGCCGGCCTGGAACGCCATCATGAACGCCTGTCCGCTGGTGTGCATGACGGCGTGCGCGAACTCGTGGGTGCGGGCGGAGATCCGGGCGAGGATCTCCAGGCAGACCAGCGCGCGGGTCTCGGCGCCGGCGTCCCGCCAGGCGCCCATGCCCGCGCGCATCGCGGGGAGCAGCACGTCGAGGTCGGCGTGCGGGTACTCGATGCCGAGGGACGGGCCGTACGGCGAGGTCTCGCCGCCGGTCCAGCCGTCCGTGCCGGGCTGGTCGAGGTCGAAGCGGGTGTCGAGCTGGGACTGGTGGGCGGCGAGACCCGCCGCCGCGTCGAGCGAGCCGTCCGCGCCGTACGCCTTGGGGTGCTCGGGGTACGGCGACCAGTAGGCGCGGCTGCGGATGGTGTCGAGCGCCTGGTCGAGCGTGGACCGGTGCTTCTCGGCCAGACGGTCGGTGGTCAGCTGAGCGGTGGCCATGGATGGACCAACTCCTCGTCGAGCTGGGCAGGGAGACGCGTACGGAGTTAGAGTAACCGAACGATCGGTCGGGGCAAGGGGGTCCGTCGATCCTGTGGAAAACCCATCGGGGAGGATCACTCCTATGAGCGCCAACGTGACCGTCAGGGGGAGCGACGACGTGACCGCCAGTGAGACCGCCGCCGTGGAACAGGACAGCACCGCAGCCGTCGGACGGGACCGGACCGTCGCCGTCGTGGGCACCGGGACCATGGGCCAGGGCATCGCCCAGGTCGCGCTGGTCGCCGGCCACCCCGTGCGCCTCTACGACAGCGCTCCCGGACGGGCCGCCGAGGCCGTCGCGGCCCTCACCTCCCGCCTCGACCGGCTCGTGGAGAAGGGCCGGCTCGACGCCGCCGCACGGGAGGCCGCCGTCGGCCGGCTGCACGCGGCCGAGGACCCCGCCGAGCTCGCGGACGCCGCCCTGGTGATCGAGGCGATCGTCGAGGACCTCTCCGTGAAGCAGCGGCTCTTCGCCGACCTGGAGAAGATCGTCGGCGACGACACCGTCCTCGCCACCAACACCTCCTCGCTCTCCGTCACCGCCATCGCGGGAGGGCTGCGCCTGCCCGGCCGGTTCGTCGGACTGCACTTCTTCAACCCGGCGCCGCTGCTCCCCCTCGTCGAGGTCGTCAGCGGCTTCGCCACCGACCCGGACGTCGCCACGCGCGCGTACGGGACGGTCGAGGGCTGGGGCAAGACGCCGGTGCGCTGCGCGGACACCCCCGGCTTCATCGTGAACCGGGTCGCCCGCCCCTTCTACGCCGAGGCGCTCCGGGTCTTCGAGGAGGGCGCGGCCGATCCCGCCACCATCGACGCGGCCCTGCGCGAGTGCGGCGGCTTCCGCATGGGGCCCTTCGAGCTGACCGACCTCATCGGCCAGGACGTGAACGAGGCCGTCACCCGCTCGGTCTGGGAGTCCTTCCACCAGGACCCGAAGTTCACCCCCTCGCTCGCCCAGCGCCGGCTCGTCGAGTCGGGCCGCCTCGGCCGCAAGTCGGGGCACGGCTGGTTCTCGTACGCGGAGGGCGCCGAGCGTCCCGAGCCGCACACCGCGGAGCCGGCCGAGGCGCCGGAGCGGATCGTCGTACGGGGCGACCTGGGGCCCGCCGAGCCCCTGACCGGGCTCTTCGAGGAGGCCGGGATCAAGGTCCGGCGCAAGGGCGGCCAGGGGTACGTCCAGCTGCCCGGCGGCGCCCGGCTCGGTCTCGCCGACGGCGAGACCGCCTTCGAGTACTGCGGCGAGGAGATCATCTACTTCGACCTCGCCCTGGACTACGCGCGCGCGACGCGGATCGTCCTGTCGACCGGCGAGGACACCTCGGCCGAGTCCCTCGCCGAGGCCGTGGGCCTCTTCCAGGCGCTCGGCAAGACGGTGTCCGTGATCGGCGACGTGCCCGGCATGATCGTCGCCCGTACGGTCGCGATGCTCGCCGACCTCGCCGCCGACGCCGTCGCCCGGGGCGTCGCCACCGCCGAGGACGTGGACACCGCGATGCGGCTCGGGGTCAACTACCCCGTCGGCCCGCTGGAGTGGGCCGCGCAGGTGGGGCACGCGCGCGTGCGGGACCTGCTCGGCGAGCTGCACACGCGCTACCCGACGGGGCGGTACGCGCCCAGCCTGGCCACCGCGCGCCGGGGATACGCCGAGGAAGGGCGGGACTCCTGATGACCACGGCGAAGCGCGACACGTACACCCCCGAGACGCTGCTCTCGGTCGCGGTGCGGGTCTTCAACGAGCGCGGCTACGACGGCACCTCGATGGAGCACCTCTCCAAGGCCGCCGGCATCTCGAAGTCCTCGATCTACCACCACGTCTCCGGCAAGGAGGAGCTGCTGCGGCGGGCGGTCAGCCGCGCGCTCGACGGGCTCTTCGCGATCCTCGAGGAGCCGGGCGCCGGGCGCGGCCGGGCCGTCGAGCGGGTCGAGTACGTCACGCGCCGCACCGTCGAGGTGCTGATCGCGGAGCTGCCGTACGTGACGCTGCTGCTGCGCGTGCGCGGCAACACGGCCACCGAGCGGTGGGCGATGGAGCGGCGCCGCGAGTTCGACCACAAGGTGGCCGATCTGCTGAAGGCCGCCGCCGCCGAGGGCGACCTGCGGGCCGACGTGGACATCCGGCTCGCGACCCGGCTGCTCTTCGGAATGATCAACTCGCTGGTGGAGTGGTACCGCCCGCACCCGGACGCGACGGCGGAGCGGGAGCAGCTCGCCGAGACCGTCGTCCACCTGGCCTTCGACGGGCTGCGGACGGCCCGCTGAGCCGTCGTACGGGCCCGGGGGCCGGAAGTGTCCCCTCCTCGTACGGGCCGGGGACCGGGTTCCCCCTCGTACGGGCCGGGGGTGCCGTGCAAGCGGCCCGCCGCGCTCGTACGGGCCGGAGCGGCCCGCTGGTCCCCCGTACGGGCCCCGGGGCGGCTGCGGTGGGCCCGCTCGTCCCCCGTACGGCCCCCTCGGGGGTCAGCGGCCCTGGTCGCGGTGGTCCGGGTCCAGGTCGGTCTCCTCGAAGACCAGCAGGGTCCGGGTGGAGAGCACCTCTGGGATCGACTGGAGCTTGGTGAGCACCAGCTCCCGCAGGGTCCTGTTGTCGGGCGTGTGGACCAGCAGCAGGACGTCGAAGTCGCCGCTGACCAGGGCGATGTGCGCGGCTCCCGGCAGGGCCTGGAGCTGTTCGCGCACCGTCCGCCAGGAGTTCTGGACGATCTTGAGCGTGATGTAGGCGGAGGCTCCGTGGCCCGCCCTCTCGTGGTTCACGCGCGCGCTGAAGCCGCGGATCACCCCGTCGTCGATGAGCCGGTTGATGCGCGCGTACGCGTTCGCCCGGGAGACGTGCACCCGCTCGGCCACGGAGCGGATCGAGGCGCGGCCGTCCGTCTGCAGGATCCGCAGGATGTCGCGGTCGATGGCGTCCAGCGGGCGCGCCGGGGGTCCGGTGAGCCCCGCCCCCGGGGCCGGCGCGACGACCTGCTCCCAGTCGTCGGCCATTTGTTCATCCGCCATGTGCCCCCGCCTCTCTCCCGTGGACGACCTGCCCTTATCCCAGGCTGTGGAGAACCGTTTGTCCACAGGCTGGAGGTGCCTGTAGCCAAAATGCCTCCACGACCGAACAATCGGTAGGTGAGGCGCGCCACACTCGCGCCACCCGCCTTCGGGTCTTATGCCCGCTCCCACGAGGAGGTGGACTCGTTGCAACAGCGCAGTTCGACAGTCCAAGAGCCGCCCGGTGCCGTTCCCGCCCACCGGCACACCCCGCCGCCGGCGTGGCAGCCCCGCACCGACCCCGCCCCGCTGCTGCCCGAGACCGAGCCGCTGCGCGTGCTCGGCACGGACGCCGTGGCCGACGCCGACCCCGCGCTGCTGCTCCGGCTCTACGCGGAGCTGATCCGCGGCCGCCGGTACAACACGCAGGCCACCGCCCTCACCAAGCAGGGCAGGCTCGCCGTGTACCCGTCCACCACGGGCCAGGAGGCGTGCGAGATCGCCGCCGCCCTCGCCCTGGAGGAGCAGGACTGGCTCTTCCCCTCGTACCGCGACACCCTCGCGGCCGTCGCCCGGGGCCTCGACCCCGTCCAGGCGCTGACCCTCCTGCGCGGCGACTGGCACACCGGGTACGACCCGCGCGAGCACCGCATCGCGCCGCTCTGCACCCCGCTGGCCACCCAGCTCCCGCACGCGGTGGGCCTCGCCCACGCCGCCCGCCTCAAGGGCGACGACGTCGTCGCGCTCGCCATGGTCGGCGACGGCGGCACCAGCGAGGGCGACTTCCACGAGGCGCTGAACTTCGCCGCCGTCTGGCAGGCCCCCGTGGTCTTCCTCGTCCAGAACAACGGCTTCGCGATCTCCGTGCCGCTCGCCAAGCAGACCGCGGCCCCCTCCCTCGCCCACAAGGCCGTCGGATACGGGATGCCGGGCCGGCTCGTCGACGGCAACGACGCGGTCGCCGTCCACCAGGTCCTCACCGAGGCCGTGGCCCGCGCCCGGCGCGGCGGCGGACCCACCCTCGTCGAGGCCGTCACGTACCGGATCGACGCCCACACCAACGCCGACGACGCCACCCGCTACCGCGCGGCCGGCGAGGTCGAGACGTGGCGGGCGCACGACCCGATCCTCCTGCTCGAACGGGAACTGACGGAGCGCGGCCTGCTCGACGAGGACGGCAGGCGCGCGGCGGCCGAGGCCGCCGAGACGATGGCGGCGGAGCTGCGCGAACGGATGAACGCCGACCCGGTGCTCGACCCGATGGAACTCTTCTCCCACGTCTACGCGGAGCAGACCACACAGCTGCGCGAACAGGCGGCGCAGCTGCGCGCCGAGCTCGATGCCGAGGGTGAGGCGTGATGACGACCGCGACGACCGGCCCCGCGGCGGCCAGGACCGGCGGGAACGCCGGGAAGCCGAAGCCCGCCACGATGGCGCAGGCGCTCCAGCGCGCCATGCGCGACGCGATGGCCGAGGACCCGACCGTCCATGTGATGGGCGAGGACGTCGGCACCCTCGGCGGCGTCTTCCGGGTCACCGACGGGCTCGCCAAGGAGTTCGGCGAGGACCGCTGCACCGACACCCCGCTGGCCGAGGCGGGCATCCTCGGCGCGGCCGTCGGCATGGCCATGTACGGCCTGCGGCCGGTCGTGGAGATGCAGTTCGACGCGTTCGCGTACCCGGCGTTCGAGCAGCTGATCTCGCACGTGGCGAAGATGCGGAACCGGACGCGCGGCGCGATGCCGATGCCGATCGTCATCCGCGTCCCGTACGGCGGCGGGATCGGCGGCGTCGAGCACCACAGCGACTCCTCCGAGGCCTACTACACGGCCACTCCGGGCCTGCACGTCGTCACCCCGGCCACCGTCGAGGACGCCTACGGGCTGCTCCGCGCGGCCATCGCCTCCGACGACCCGGTGGTCTTCCTGGAGCCCAAGCGGCTCTACTGGTCCAAGTCCGACTGGTCCCCCGAGGCGCCCGCCGCCGTCGAGCCGATCGGCAAGGCCGTCGTGCGGCGCCGGGGCACCGGCGCCACCCTGATCACCTACGGTCCCTCCGTGCCGGTCTGCCTGGAGGCGGCGGAGGCCGCACAGGCCGAGGGCTGGGACCTGGAGGTCGTCGACCTGCGCTCCCTCGTGCCGTTCGACGACGAGACGGTCTGCGCCTCGGTGCGGCGCACGGGCCGCGCGGTCGTCGTCCACGAGTCGGCCGGCTTCGGCGGCCCCGGCGCGGAGATCGCCGCGCGCGTGACCGAGCGCTGCTTCCACCACCTGGAGGCGCCGGTGCTGCGGGTCGCGGGCTTCGACATCCCGTACCCGCCGCCGATGCTGGAGCGGCACCATCTGCCGGGCGTGGACCGGGTCCTGGACGCGGTCGCGCGACTGCAGTGGGAGGCGGGGAGCTGATGGCACAGGTGCTGGAGTTCAAGCTGCCCGACCTCGGTGAGGGACTCACCGAGGCCGAGATCGTGCGCTGGCTGGTCGCGGTCGGCGACGTCGTCGCCATCGACCAGCCGGTCGTCGAGGTCGAGACGGCCAAGGCGATGGTCGAGGTGCCCTGCCCGTACGGCGGTGTCGTCACCGCCCGATACGGCGAGGAGGGCACCGAACTGCCCGTCGGCGCCCCGCTCCTGACGGTCGCCGTCGGCGGCACGGGTGCGCCGGAGGAGCTCGCGGAGGCCGCTCCCGGAGCGGCGCCCACGGCGGGAGCGGCCGACGCCGCCTCCGCCGTCTCGTCGGAGTACTCGGGCAACGTGCTCGTCGGCTACGGCACGGCCGAGCCCGCCGCCCGGCGCCGCCGGGTGCGGCACGCGGATCCGGCGGCCGCCGCTGCGCCCGTATCCGCCACTCCTGTCTCCGCCGCTCCTGTCTCCGTCGCCGCCCCCGTCGCGGCGCCGGTTCCGGCGTCCGCCGGGCCCGTGCCCGTCATCTCGCCGCTCGTGCGGAAGCTGGCCCGGGACCGGGGCCTCGACCTGCGGGAAGTGCGGGGATCCGGACCCGAGGGGCTGATCCTGCGGGCCGACGTCGAGCTGGCCCTCGCGGCCCTGGAGCGGCCCGCCGCCACCCCGGCGGCCGCCCCCGCCGTGGCGGTCGCCGCACCGGCCGGTGAGCGGGTGCCGCTGCGCGGGGTCCGTGGCGTGGTGGCGGACAAGCTGTCCCGGAGCCGCACCGAGATCCCCGACGCGACCTGCTGGGTCGACGCCGACGCGACCGAGTTGATGGCGGCCCGCGCCGCGATGAACGCGGCCGGCGGACCGAAGATCTCGCTGCTCGCGCTCCTCGCGCGCATCTGCGCGCACGCCCTGGCCCGGTTCCCCGAGCTCAACTCGACGGTGGACACCGCCGCTCGCGAGATCGTCCGGCTGCCGTCCGTGCACCTAGGCTTCGCCGCCCAGACCCCGCGCGGGCTCGTCGTCCCCGTCGTCAAGGACGCCGGGGCCCGGACGGCCGAGTCGCTGACCGAGGAGTTCGCCCGGCTCACCGAGGCGGCCCGGCAGGGCGCGATCACCCCGGCCGATCTGACCGGTGGCACGTTCACCCTCAACAACTACGGGGTGTTCGGGGTCGACGGCTCCACGCCGATCATCAACCACCCCGAGGCGGCCATGCTCGGGGTCGGCCGGATCATCCCCAAGCCCTGGGTGCACCAGGGCGAACTGGCCGTCCGTCAGGTGGTGCAGCTCTCGCTCACCTTCGACCACCGCGTCTGCGACGGCGGCACGGCCGGCGGCTTCCTGCGGTACGTGGCGGACTGCGTCGAGCAGCCGGCGGTCCTGCTCCGCACGGTCTGACGCGTCCTGCTCCGCACGGTCGCACCCGATGGGCCGTGCCCGACGGGTGCGACCAGCGGTGCGCGGCCCCGCCGGAGAGGCCGGTCGCCGTGGCCGTCCGCACGTCGAAGGCGGGCGGCCCGGCGGTGGCGCGGGGCGGCCGACCATACTGCTGGGGTGATCACCGCATACGACGCCGTCGTGCTCGCCGGAGGTGCCGCCCGGCGCCTCGGGGGTTCCGACAAGCCCGGGGTACGGGTCGGGGGCAGGACCCTCCTCGACCGGGTGCTCGCGGCCTGCGCCGACGCGGGGCGGACCGTGGTCGTCGCCGGCCCCCGCCCCACCGTCCGTCCCGTCCGCTGGACCAGGGAGGACCCGCCCGGCGGCGGCCCCCTGGCCGCCCTCGGCGCCGGGGTGCGCGAGACCGGCGCCGACGTCCTCCTCGTCCTCTCCGCCGACCTGCCCTTCCTGGACGCGGCCACCGTCCGAGGCCTCCTCGACGCCCTCGACGCGTCCCCCGGCGCCGAGGCCGCCCTCCTCACCGACCCCGACGGACGCGACCAGCCGCTCGTCGCCGCGTACCGCCGCACCCCGCTCCTGCGGGAGCTCACCCTCATCGCCGAGCGGCGGGGCACCCTCGCGGACGGTCCGCTGCGTCTCCTCACCGGGGGACTGGTCCTCACCCGGGTCGCCGCGGCCCCCCTCGCCTCCTTCGACTGCGACACCTGGGAGGACATCGCCACGGCCAGGGCCCGCATCAGGGACCATGGGACCGTGCTGGATGAATGGATCACCGCGGTCAAGGACGAGCTGGGCATCGAACTGGACGTCGACACCGGCGTGCTGCTCGACCTCGCCCGTGACGCCGCCCACGGAGTGGCCCGCCCCGCCGCGCCCCTGACCACCTTCCTGGTCGGCTACGCGGCGGCCCGCGCGGGCGCCGACGGCGGACCCGAGGCGGTCGCCGAGGCCGCCCGCAAGGCCGCGGCGCTCGCCCAGCGCTGGGCCGCCGAGCAGGACGAGGCCGGATGACCCTGGAGGAGCCCGTTCCCGTAGCCCCGGAGACCGCCGCCGGCGCGAAGGCCGAGCCGCCGCACCGGGCCACCCCCTGGCCCGAGGCCCGGAAGGCCGCCGCCCGCGCCGGAGCCGACGCGGGGGGCGACCGCGAGCCCCGGCGCCTCCCGTTGGGGCTGGCGCTCGGCCGGGTCCTGGCCGAGCCGCTCCTCGCCCTCACCGACCTGCCCTCCTTCGACACCTCCGCCATGGACGGCTGGGCCGTCGCGGGGCCCGGCCCCTGGACGGTCGTCGAGGAGACCCCGGTCCTCGCCGGTCACGCGCGCGCCGCCGTACTGACCGCCGGTGAGGCCGTACGGATCGCCACCGGCGCCCCCGTCCCGCCCGGGACCACCGCCGTCGTCCGCACCGAGCACTCCCGCACCGAGCAATCCCGCACCGGACACGCCCCTGACGTGGGCCTTCGGGTGCACGCCCTGCGCGACGTGGTCCCCGGACAGGACATCCGGCCCCGGGGCCAGGAGTGCCGCTCCGGCGACGAACTGCTGCCCGCGGGCGCCGACGTCACCCCCGCCGTCCTGGGCCTCGCCGCGGCCGCGGGCTACGACGAGCTCCCCGTACCGGCGCGCCCCCGGGTGGAGGTCCTTGTCCTCGGCGACGAGCTGCTCACGGCCGGGCTCCCCCACGAGGGCCTCATCCGTGACGCCCTCGGCCCGATGCTCGGCCCCTGGCTGGAGGCGCTCGGCGCCGAGGTGCTCGCCACCCGGCGGATCGGCGACGACGCCGAGGAGCTGTACGCGGCCGTCACCGGCTCCCCCGCCGACCTGGTCGTCACCACCGGGGGCACCGCCGCCGGGCCCGTCGACCACCTCCACCGTGTGCTCGACAAGGCGGGCGCCACGCTCCTGGTCGACGGGGTGAAGGTCCGCCCCGGCCACCCGATGCTCCTCGCGGCCCTGGACGGCCGGCGCCACCTCGTCGGCCTGCCCGGCAATCCGCTCGCCGCCGTCTCCGGGCTCCTCACGCTCGCCGAGCCGCTCCTCGCGGCCCTGGGCGCCACCGTCCCCTCCGGGTGCTCCACGGGCCGTGCCCCCGTCCTGGAGACGGTCCACGGGCACCCGTACGACACCCGGCTCGTTCCCGTCGTACGCCGTGGGGAGCAGCTCGTTCCGCTGCGCTACAACGGGCCGGCCATGCTCCGGGGCATCGCCGTCGCGGACGGCATGGCCGTCGTCCCGCCCGGCGGCGCCCCGTCCGGCACGGAGCTGGACGTCCTCGACCTTCCCTGGCCGCCGACGTCGGGTGCCGTACCGGCGCAAGGAGTGTGTTTCACGTGAAACTTCCCAGTCGTGACGTGATGGCACGCCACGCGGACGAGCGCATCACGGGCCCCCAGGTCCGGCTGCCCCGCAGGGTCGTCGAGCGGCCGCTGCGACAGGTCGGCAAGCGGCTGCTCATGGCGCTCGGCGTGCTCCTCGTGACGGTCCTCATCGTCTACATCGACCGTGACGGCTACCACGACAACGCCGACGAGACGCTCGACTTCCTCGACTCCGCCTACTACGCGACCGTGACGCTCTCCACCACCGGATACGGCGACATCGTCCCGTACAGCGACTCGGCACGGCTCGCCAACATCCTGCTGGTCACGCCCCTGCGCGTGCTGTTCCTGATCATCCTGGTCGGCACCACTCTCGAGGTCCTCACCGAGCGGACCCGCGAGGAGTTCCGGCTGAATCGCTGGAGGTCCACCTTGCGCGACCACACCGTCATCGTCGGTTTCGGGACGAAGGGCCGGTCCGCGATCCAGACGCTCTGCGCGACCGGGCTCCGCAAGGACCAGATCGTCATCGTCGACCCCTCCACCAAGGTGATCGAGACGGCGAACGCCGACGGGTTCGTCGGTGTCATCGGCGACGCGACGCGCAGCGACGTGCTGCTCCGCGCCGAGGTGCAGCGGGCCCGGCAGATCGTGATCGCCACCCAGCGCGACGACACCGCGGTCCTGGTCACCCTCACGGCCCGCCAGCTCAACCGGGGCGCCAAGATCGTCGCCGCGGTCCGCGAGGAGGAGAACGCGCCGCTGCTCCGCCAGTCCGGCGCGGACGCGGTCATCACCAGCGCCAGCGCCGCCGGGCGCCTGCTCGGCCTCTCCGTGCTGAGCCCCAGCGCCGGCACGGTGATGGAGGACCTCATCCAGCAGGGCTCGGGTCTCGACCTGGTGGAACGGCCGGTGACCAAGAGCGAGGCCGGCAAGAGCGTCCGGGAGACCGGCGACCTGGTGGTGAGCGTGCTCCGCGGCCACCGCCTGCTCGGCTACGACGACCCCGCCGCCAGCCCGCTCCAGCTCACCGACCGGGTGATCACCATCGTGCGCGCCGCGCCGGTGACCCCGCTCTCCACACCGCCGGAGGACTGACGCGCCGGACGAGTAGCCTCGCCGCCATGTATGCGATCACGATTCCGGAACCCGGTGGTCCCGAGGCCCTCGTCTGGGCCGAGGTGCCCGATCCCGTACCCGGCGAGGGCGAGGTGCTCGTCGAGGTGGTGGCGAGCGCCGTCAACCGCGCCGATCTGCTCCAGCGGCAGGGCTTCTACGACCCGCCGCCCGGCAGCTCCCCCCACCCCGGCCTGGAGTGCGCGGGCCGGATCACCGCGCTCGGCCCCGGGGTGTCCGGCTGGGCCGTCGGCGACGAGGTGTGCGCGCTGCTCGCCGGCGGCGGTTACGCGGAGCAGGTCGTGGTCCCGGCGGGCCAGCTCCTGCCGGTCCCGGAGGGCGTCGACCTGGCCACGGCCGCCGCGCTCCCCGAGGTCGCGTGCACCGTCTGGTCCAACATCTTCATGATCGCCCACCTGCGCCCCGGCGAGACGCTGCTCGTGCACGGCGGTGCGAGCGGCATCGGCACGATGGCGATCCAGCTGGCGAAGGCGGTCGGCGCGCGGGTCGCGGTCACGGCCGGAGGCCCGGAGAAGCTGGCGCGCTGCGCCGAGCTCGGCGCGGACATCCTGATCGACTACCGCGAGCAGGACTTCGTCGAGGAGCTGGCGAAGGCGACGGACGGGGCCGGCGCGGACGTCATCCTGGACATCGTGGGCGCCAAGTACCTGGAGCGGAACGTGAAGGCGCTGGCGGTGAACGGCCGCCTCGTCGTCATCGGCCTCCAGGGCGGGGTCAAGGGCGAGCTGAACCTCGGGGCGCTGCTCGCGAAGCGCGCCGCCGTCATGGCGACCACGCTGCGGTCCCGTCCGGCGGGGGAGAAGGCGGCGATCGTCGCCGCCGTACGGGAGCACGTCTGGCCGCTGATCGGCGCGGGCACGGTCCGGCCGGTCGTGGACCGCACCGTGCCGATGCCGGAGGCCGCCGAGGGCCACCGGGCGCTGGAGGACGGCCGCCACGTCGGCAAGGTGCTGCTGCTGGTGCCGCGCGGCTGACACCACGAGCGCGTGTACGGCCGTGGCCGGTGAGCACGGGGAACCCGGGGCACCCGCACCCCGTGGACACGTCACGACCGCGCGTACGGCCCGTGACCGGTGAGTACGGGCCTCCGGCGCACCCGCACCCCGTGGACACGCGAAGGGCCCGGCACCGCAGGTGCCGGGCCCTTCGTGACCGCGCTCTACAGGTACGGCCCCGAGCGGACCGCGTGGCCGTGGCCCTGGTCGTCGTCATCGTCGTGGGACGAGCCCGGAGGCAGGGCGCGGCGCATCTGCTCCAGCTGGGCGCGGGCCGCCATCTGCTGGGCGAACAGCGCCGTCTGGATGCCGTGGAACAGGCCTTCCAGCCAGCCCACCAGCTGCGCCTGCGCGATGCGCAGCTCGGCCTCCGAGGGGATCGCCTCGTCCGTGAACGGCAGGGAGAGCCGCTCCAGTTCCTCGACGAGCTCGGGTGCGAGCCCGTCCTCCAGCTCCTTCACGGAGCTGGCGTGGATGTCCTTGAGCCTGACCCGGCTCGCCTCGTCCAGAGGGGCCGCCCGTACTTCCTCCAGGAGCTGCTTGATCATGCTGCCGATCCGCATGACCTTCGCAGGCTGCTCGACCATTTCCGTCACCGGGACCTCGCGGGGTTCGTCGTCGCCCTGAGCGCCGCCGAGGGCCATCCCGTCCTGTCCCACGATGAGGACCTGGGGGCTCTCCTGCGACCTGTCATTCCTCGGCATCTCCATGCCGCCATTCTCTCGTACACACGCGTCATCACAGGGTGTGCCCCTGTACGAGGGTGATCCACCCTCGTACAGGGGCACAGGACGGGAACGAAGACCGTCAGGTCGCCGCGCGGCGGGCCAGCGCACCGCGCGAGCGGGTCACCAGGGCCGCCAGGAGCGCGGCGCCGAGCGGTACGGCGACGAGCAGGCCGGCCAGCGTCTCCCAGGGGACGACGATCGGCACGTGGGGCGGGGTGAGCTCGCCGGTCCAGCCCGAGGCGACGTTCTGCTCGTAGAAGCGGATCTGGTCGCGTTCCTCGGTGAGCCGGAGTCCGACGGCGGGCAGCAGTCCGGCGGCCGAGCCGAGGACCACGCCCATCGCGGCGACGACTCCGCACTGGAAGCCGCTGAGCGTGCGGCGGACCCGGGGCGGGGCGCCCACGGCGGCGAGCGTCTTCAGGTCGGCCTCGGCGTCGGCCTGGGCGAGGCCCGTGGCGATGCCGGCGGCGCCGATCGTGACGAGGCCCGCGAAGATGGCCAGCGAGAGCAGGATGATGCCGTACTCGTTGACGAAGCCCTCTTCCAGGTGCATCTCGACGTTGCTGCCGAGCTTGGCGAGGTCGCCGTCGAGCTTCTGGCGCTGCTCGCCGTCCGGGAGCCGGTCGGTGCTGACGTACACGCCCATCGGCACCGTGGAGAGGCCGGCGGCCTTGGCGGTGGCCGGGGTCATGAGGGCCTGGACGCCGTAGGACTTCTTCTCGCCGGGCACCAGGTAGGCCGGCACGGAGCTGACCTTGCCGGGCGTGGGGCGGCCCGCCTCGGAGGCCTTGTCGGCGGCGGCGATGTCGGTGATCTGCTTGATCCCGACGGCGCCCGCCGCGTCGACCAGGGCGCGGTTGAAGGTGACGATCTTCCCGTCGGCGAGGGCCTTCACGGTCGCGGGGTCGTCGACGCCGAGGACCTGGAGCAGCTTGGCGTCTCCGACGACCAGACCGCCGTCGGAGAGGTACATGCCGCTGCTCGGGGAGGTCTTGCAGCGCCAGTCCTCGGTGAGCATCTTCCGTCGCTGCTCGGGCGTGTACTTCTCCGAGGGGTCGCTGCCGCCCGGGCCCGAGGCGTACATCGGGCACTCGTTCGCCGGCGGGACGAGGACCTCGTAGCGGCCGCAGCCCGGGTCGCCGCCCCAGGGCGGGCAGCCGGGCTTGCCGACGGAGACGCGCTCGACGTCGGCCCGGACGTCGACGGGGAAGTTGCGCTGGACGGCGTCGCGGACCGCGGGGACGTCCCGGCCGCCCTCTTCCTGGACGAAGGCGGCGGCGACGCCGTACGGCAGGGATGCCTCGTACTCGGCCCTGTTCTGGGCCTCGCGGCTGGCCATGTACGTGGTGACGGCGACCGTGCCCGCGACGGCGGCGAGGACGGCGGCGACGGCGGGTGCCGTGCGGCCCCGGTTGCGGACGGCGTCGCGCAGCGCGAGGCGCGGGGAGAGCGGCAGCCAGCGGCCGGCCCGCCCGAACAGGCCCACAAGGGCCGGGGTCATGGCGACGACACCCAGCTCGGCGAGGGCGGAGCCGGCGGCCACCAGGGTGACCTGCTCCGAGACCATCGAGCCGAAGAGGGCGACCGCGCCGCCGAGGAGGAGGGCGGCCAGGCCGATCAGGGGCAGGACCCGGCTGCTGCGGCGGATCCCGCGGCGCCCGGTGAGCGAGGCGAGGACGGTCTGCCGGGAGGCGGTGACGGCCGGGACGATGGCGGCGAGCAGACCGGTCAGGACCGCGAGCAGCGCGATGCCGAGCAGTTCGAGGGGCCGGATGTCGAAGGCCCCGAACCGCTGGTTCATGGTGTTCTCGAGGACCGGCTGCAGCAGCAGCGTCAGGACCAGGGCGAGGACGCTTCCGGTGACGGCGGCGGCGACGCCGATGACCAGACCGCCGCTCAGCACGATGGCCCGGATGTGGCTGCGGGCACCGCCGTTGGCCCCGACCAGGCCGAGCTGGCGCCGGGAGCGGCGGGCACCGACCGCGAAGGCGGGTCCGGCGAGCAGGCAGATCTCCAGCATCGCCAGACCGACGACGGTGGCGAGGGAGGCGAGCGCGGCGGCGTCGGCGGCCGGGCTGGACTCGTAGTTCCCCCAGCCGTCCTTCTGGTACAGCGGGACCTCGGATTCGGCCGGCGGGTCGAGCTTCACGGCACGCGAGACGACGGCGACGCCCTTGGCGTTGATCTCCTTCACGCTGTTCCACGTGAAACCGCCGGAGGAGCGCACCAGGTACGAGACGGCGGTGCCGGGCGCCGGCAGACCGGCCTTCTCGACCGCCTTCGTGTACGGGGCGAGGAAGGCCCCCGGCACGGTGTTGATCTGATCCGCGTTGAGCGCGTCGGGAAGTTCGTAGGAGCCGACGATCCGATACGGGCGGTCGAAGTTGCGGGCGGAAAGGGTCGAGCCGACCGACAGACCGCTGGCCTCCAGGAAGTGCGAGGTCGCCATGACCTCGTCGGTCTTCTCCGGGAAACGCCCCTCCAGGAGCGTCATGATGCCGCGCGCGACCGGATCGGACGCCTTGAGCTCCCGCACCTCGGTCATGAGCAGACCGTGCGTCGTCGTCAGCTTGGCCGAGCCGGTGGTGTCCGTGAGGACGGTGGAACCCGCGGGGATGGCCTTGGCGACGTCCGTGGGACCGGTCGGCCAGGGCTCGTCCTTGTAGTCCTTCACCGGCGTGTGCATGTCGCCGGACGGGTCCTGGTAGATCGGGACCCCGCCGACGTCGGCGTCCCGGAAGCGCGCGTCGGCCGCGCCGAGCTGCCGCTCCGCCTGCTCGGCGGAGGAGAGCTCGGAGCTGCGGTAGGTCAGGTCGAGGGCGCTGACGCCCAGGATGGGCAGCGCGATCATCGCGAGGACGAGCGCACTGCGGCCCTTGGAACGCCAGGCGTCACGGCGGGCTATGCGGATCGCGGCCCGCCAGGAGTGGAACCAGGTCTTCACGCCTCGGCCACCTGGCCCGAGAGGAGGGAGTCGGCCTCGCTGCGCACGGTCTGGTCGACGATGGCGCCGTCCCGCAGGAACACGACCCGGTCGGCCCAGGCCGCGAACCGCGGCTCGTGGGTGACGAGGACGCCGGCGGCGCCCGCGTCGCAGCGGGTGCGGAGCAGGGCGAGCACGGACTCGCCGGTCTCGGAGTCGAGGGCGCCGGTCGGCTCGTCGGCGAGGACGAGGCGGCGGTCGCCGACCAGGGCGCGGGCGATGGCCACGCGCTGCTGCTGGCCGCCGGACATCTCGTCGGGGAAGCGGTCGGCGAGGTGGCCGAGCCCCATCTCCTCCAGGGCGGCGAGGGCCTCGACACGGGCCTTGCGGGCCGAGGTGCCGTCCAGCTCGCGGGGCAGGGCGACGTTCTCGGCGGCGGTCAGCGCCGGGATGAGGTTGTAGTCCTGGAAGACGTAACCGATGCTGCGGCGGCGCAGGGCGGCGAGCTGCTTGACGCTCGCGGCGGTGATGTCGGTGTCCTCGACGATCACACGGCCCGAGCTGGGGGTGTCCAGGCCGCCCGCGATGGTGAGCAGGGTGGACTTGCCGGAGCCCGACGGGCCCATGACGGCGACGAGTTCGCCGGGGTACACGGCGAGGTCGATGCCGCGCAGGGCATGCACCTCGGTGGCGCCCGCGCCGTGGACGCGGGTCAGGTTCTGGAGTTGCAGCACGGGCTGCTGTGACGACATGGAGGGGTCCCCCCGTTGGCCGTACGCGGCCGGTCGGCCGGGTACGGGTGCGTGCGGTGGAAGGTGGTGCGTGAGGGGTACGGACGGGGCACGCGCGTGTGCGGTCGGCGCGCCCGGACGTACCGGTGGTCGAAGCGGCCTAGGAGGTCGGAGCCCCCGGCGCGGCAGCGGTGCTCGGTGCGTCAGAGGTCTTCGGGGCGTCCGGGGCCGTGCGGGCGGCGGCCGGGGCGCTGGGCGCGGGTGCCGGCGCGGCCCCCGGGGCGCCCGCGGCGGCCGTCGCCGACAGGCGGATCAGCCGGGACTCGCAGTGGTCCAGCCAGCGGGCCTCCGCCTCGGTCTGGAAGATCAGCTGCTCCAGGACGAGCAGCCAGGCCACGTCGTCCCGCTCCCGCGCCCCGCCGCCCTCGACGGCGAGCAGGGCCTGCGCCTTGAGCCGGGTGTAGTCCTGCATCGCCTTCACGGTGTGCCGGCGCTGGGACTGGATGACGTTCCGGATGTCGACGCCGGGGGCGCCCACGGCCATGGCGAGCTTGATGGCCAGCTCGTCGCGGGCGGGGCTGGTGCGGTCCACCGGCTTCTCGAACCAGGTCCTGAGCTCGGCGCGGCCGCTGTCGGTGATGGCGTAGAGCGTGTGCCCGGCCTCGTCCTCGCCGCCCTGCGCGACCATGCCGTCGCGTTCGAGCCGGTTGAGGGTCGTGTAGACCTGGCCGACGTTGAGCGGCCAGGTGGAGCCGGTGCGGGACTCGAACTCCGTCCGGAGCTGGGAGCCGTAGCGAGGGCCGCGTTCGAGGAGGGCGAGGAGCCCGTGGCGGATCGACATACTCAGTATGTATACCGGGTATGCCGGAGCGGGCAACCGTCCTGAGAGGGAAGCGGGAGGTCCGACTCAAGGGGGACCCGGCGGCTTCGGAGGGGGTCAGCGGCGCCGCATCCGGAGCCCGAGGAAGCCGATGCCGAGCCCCATCAGAGCCATCCCCACGCCCAGGGTGAGGACGGGAATCCGCTGGTCGCCGAGGGTGGGCGCGGCTTCGGCCGACAGATCGGGCGCCGCGGCGGGGACGCTGGCGGGCGCCGCCTCGGGCCGCGCCGCGTCCTCCTCGCGTACCGGTGCCTCCCCCTCGCCGGCGGGCTCGCGCTCACGCGGGGTTGTAGCGGTTTCGGTACGAGAGCGGCCGGGCGGGGGCGCCGAGACGGCGGCGGCGGGCTCGGTGCGCCCGGGGCGGGGACGTCCCTCACCGGCGGGCCGCCCCGCGAGCGAGGCGGAACGGGCGGGGGCGGGCGCGTCGGACGGCGCGGCGCTCGGCGCGGGAGGGGCGGGCGGCGTCCCGGTGCCGGTGGGCGCGGGCGCGGGAGAAGCAGGGGCGCGCGTGCCCCCGGGCGGGGAGGAAGGCGTGGGCGGCGCGGACGGCCGAGGGGGCGCCGGGGTGCCGGAGGGTGAGGCGGGTGCGGAGGGGGAGGCCCCCGGCCCGGTCGGCGAGGGCGCGTCGGGGGAGGGTCTCGGCTCCGGAGCCGGGTCCGAGGTGTCCCCGGACGTGCCGGACGCCTCCCCCGGGTGGGGGACGGGCACGAGGTGCGCGGGCCGGAGGGACTGCACGACGGGCGCGGGGCGCGCGACGGGCGCCGCGGACCCGAGGGGCGCGGCGGACAGGAGGCACGCGCAGGTGAACGTGCAGGTGAGCGCGGGGCGCAGAGCCCGTGCGCGTGCCGTGCGGAGTGCTGGAGTCACCGGGTGACCCCCTCCCGTACCGAGCCGCCGAGGTGTTCGACTCAGCGTCACATGCCGGTGCGTTTCCGGCATCCGGGACGGGGCAGGGGGCGTACGGCGGTCCTCGTGGCTACTGCTGCGGGTTGCCCGTCGAGATCTTGAGGGTGAACTCGGCGTCCTCGTCCGTGATGTCCTCGCCGGCCGGCGGGTACTGCTCCAGGACCGTGCCCTCGCCGTACGTGGACTCGTCCACCGGGGTCTGGGTCATGATCTTCCAGCCCGCCGCCTGGACACACGCCTTCACCGACTGGATGTTCTTGTAGGTGAAGTCGGGTACCTCGAACTTCGCGGGGTCGTCGCTCGACTCCGAAGGCTGCGTGCACTTCTTCATGTCGATCGTCTTGGTCAGGTCGGGGCCCTTGTGGCCGGGCGCCGCTGACTGGCTCTGCTGCGTCTCGGTGCCGCCCGTGCCGCCGGCCTGCGGGTCCTCGTCCTTGTTGTCCAGGTTGAGCGCGACGAGCAGGCCGCCGATCGCGAGCAGCGCCACGGCGACGGCGCCGACGATCACCCGCGTGTTCCGTCCGGAGCCCGAGCCGCCGCCGGTGCCGCCCGTCGCGACGGGCGCCGGGGTCGGCGCGTACGGCGCGGGGGTCGGCGCGTACGGCGCGGGGGCCGGGGTCTGGTAGGCCGGCGCCTGCTGCGGGTAGCCGTACGACGGGGCGGGCGCGGGAGTCGCGGGGCCGTACGGGCCGGGCTGCGGCGTCGGCGGCAGGTAGGGCTGCTGCACACCGTGCTGCTGCGGCGGCGGGGTCTGGCCGATCGGCGGGAAGACCGCCGAGCCGACGCCCGCGCCGCTGCTGACCGGACCGCCCTGGACGATCACCGGCGCCCCGGTCTGCCCGGCCGAGAGGACCCGCAGGCACTCGTCGCGCATGGCGGCGGCGCTCGGGAACCGCTCGTTCGGGTTCTTCCGCAGGGCGCGGGCGACGAGCGCGTCCATCGCCGGGGTCACCGAGCGGTTGACGGAGGACGGGGCGACCGGCTCCTCCTGCACGTGCGCGTAGGCGATCGCGAGCGGGGAGTCGGCGTCGAAGGGGAGACGGCCCGTCAGCAGCTGGAAGAGCATGATGCCGACCGAGTACAGGTCGGAGCGGGCGTCCACCGCGCGCCCGAGGGCCTGCTCGGGGGAGAGGTACTGGGGGGTGCCGACGACCATGCCGGTCTGCGTCATCGAGGTGACACCGGACTGCATGGCCCGCGCGATGCCGAAGTCCATGACCTTGACCACGCCGCGCTTGGTCGTCATCACGTTGCCCGGCTTGATGTCCCGGTGGACCAGGCCCATCTCGTGGCTGACCTCGAGCGCGGCGAGCACGTCGGCCGTGACCTTCAGCGCCTTGTCGGCGGGCATCGCGCCGTACTGCTGGACGTCGGCGGCGAGGACGGAGCCGAGCGGCTGCCCCTCCACGTACTCCATGACGATGTACGGCATGACGGCGCCGTCGAGGGTGTCCTCGCCGGTGTCGAAGACCGAGACGATGTTCGTGTGCGAAAGCTTCGCGACGGCCTGCGCCTCGCGCCGGAACCGCTCGCGGAAGGACTGCTCCCGGCCGAGCTCCGTGTGCAGCGTCTTGATGGCGACCTGCCGGTCGAGGGCGCTGTCGTACGCCAGGTACACCGACGCCATGCCGCCCTCGCCGAGAAGGTCACGCAGCTGGTACCGGCCGCCCGCGACCGAACCGCCCGCATAGCGGCCCTGTGCGCCGTCCTGGCTCATCTGTGCTTCCCCCTACGCGCGCGAGGCGGCGTCGATCCGGAATTTCCTGGCGCAAGTCTGCCGTAGGGCAGTGACACGTCAAGCCGGGCACCGGTTCGGTACCCGTTCCGTGACCCTCCGCACAGGCCCCTTCTCCGAACCGTTTCCGCACTCCGGGAGGAAACCCGTCGAATTTGCACAGGCGTACGTCGAGGGGGTTGGATGGCCGGTCCATCTCGGACCGTGGTGTCGTACGGAGCCTGTAGCGTGACGACTGGACACGGCACGACAGACGACGGCGAGGACTGATGGCACCCGAATCCGGAGCAGGTGGCGGTGTGCCGGACGCGTCGGCGGAATCCTGGGGCGAGGGCGGGGTCGTCGGCGACGGCCGTTACCGCTTGACGCACCGTCTGGGCCGCGGCGGCATGGCGGAGGTCTTCGCCGCCGAGGACGTGCGGCTCGGCCGCACCGTGGCCGTGAAGCTGCTGCGCGCCGACCTCGCAGAGGACCCGGTCTCCAAGGCCCGCTTCACCCGCGAGGCGCAGTCCGTCGCCGGCCTGAACCACCACGCCATCGTCGCCGTGTACGACTCCGGCGAGGACCTCGTGGCCGGCCGGCCCGTGCCGTACATCGTGATGGAGCTGGTCGAGGGCCGCACCATCCGCGACCTGCTGCTCAGCGCCGAGGCGCCCGGTCCCGAGCAGGCGCTCATCATCGTCTCCGGGGTCCTGGAGGCGCTGGCCTACTCGCACCAGCACGGCATCGTGCACCGCGACATCAAGCCGGCGAACGTGATCATCACGCACAGCGGTGCGGTGAAGGTCATGGACTTCGGCATCGCGCGCGCCCTGCACGGCGCGCAGTCGACGATGACCCAGACCGGCATGGTCATGGGCACCCCGCAGTACCTCTCCCCCGAGCAGGCGCTCGGCAAGGCGGTCGACCACCGCTCCGACCTGTACGCGACGGGCTGCCTGCTCTACGAGCTCCTCGCGCTGCGCCCCCCGTTCACCGGCGAGACGCCGCTGTCCGTCGTCTACCAGCACGTGCAGGACGCGCCGGTCCCGCCGTCCGACGTGACCGGGTCCGTGCCGCCGGAGCTCGACGGCCTGGTGATGCGCTCGCTCGCGAAGGACCCGGACGACCGGTTCCAGAGCGCCGAGGAGATGCGCGGGCTGATCCAGTACAGCCTGTCGATGCTCCAGCAGCAGGGCGGCTACACCGGCACGTGGAACACGGGGCCGGTCGCGATGCACGAGGGCGGGCACACCCCGGGCGGCGGCATGGCCGCGACGACCGCGATGGGCCACCCGATGCACGGCGAGACCGCGCAGGGCCCGATCCTTCCGCCGATGAACCCGGACGACGGCGGATACGTCGGTTACGACGGCGGCACGGGCGGCTACGGCCAGGACGGGTACGGCTCGTCGAACGGCGGCAACGGGCGGCGGGGCAAGGTGTGGCTGTTCGCCGCGCTCGCGGTGATCGCGGTCGTCGCCGGAGTCGTCTTCGCCCTCGACAAGGCCGGCAAGGGCGGCACCCCGAACGACACCAAGCCGACCGTCACGAATGCTCCGTCGACGGCGTCCGAGGAGCCCACTCCCTCCGAGGAGCCCTCCACGGAGTCCACCGAGGACCCCGGCACCTCGACCGGCGGCTCGACCGAGCAGCCGTGGACCCCGCCGGCGACCAACGACCCGACCTGGTCCACGGGCACGCCGACGACCGAGCCGCCGACCCAGCCGACGACCACGCCGCCGACGGATCCCACGGACCCGCCGACGGAGTCGGGCGAGCCGACGACCGAGCCCCCGACGCAGCCGACGGACCCGCCGACCGACGACTCCACCGGCGGCAACACGAACCCGGACACCCCGCCGCCGGGCACGGGCACCGAGACGGGCTGATCCCGCACCCGGGAGGACGGGCCGACGCTCAGCCCGCGAAGGCGTCGCGGACCGCCGCGTACTCGCGCGTCCACCACACCGCCAGGGCCGACACCGCGGGGAACTGCGGGTCGGCCCTCCGGTCGTGCAGCTGATAGCGCCAGCGCAGCGTCCAGAAGTCGTTCAGCCGCTCCCACCACACGCGGTGCGCCGCCGCGGCCATCTCGGCGCCGTCCGCGCCCGTCGCCCGCCGGTACGCGCGCGCGTACGCCCGCACCTTCTCCAGGGCCAGCTCCCCCTCCGGCCGTACGAAGAAGATGGCGGCGGCCCTGACCGTCTCCTCGGCCCTGGGGCGGACCCCGAGCCGGTCCCAGTCGACGATCGCGGCGGGCTCCGCGCCCCGGTACAGCAGGTTCAGCGGGTGGAAGTCGCCGTGCACCCAGCCGGCGGCGGACGCGGGCGGCGGCCGGTGGTGGGCGTGCTGCGCGAGCAGTCGGCGCCGCTCCCTGAGCCGGTGCTCGGCGAGGGCGTCGAAGCTGTCGCGGGGGCGGTGCGCGCGGGCGAGGCGGAGCAGCTCCTCGATGGCCCGGAAGGTGTCCTCGGGGCGGGCGCTCCCGTGGTCACCGCCCGGCGGCGGTGACTCCATGACCTGCTCCAGGCAGGTGTGGACGCGGCCGAGGAGGGTGCCGAGCCGCCGTGAGCAGCCGGTGGAGAGCTGGGCGCCGTCGCGGTGGCGGCCGTCGACCCAGGGGTGCAGGGCGTAGCAGTGGCCGCCGACCAGCGCGACCGTGCGGCCCCGGCTGTCGGGGAGCGGCGGCGCCACGGGCAGGCCGAGGGCGGCCAGGCGCTGGGTGGCCCGGTGCTGGCGGGTGATGGTGGCCCGGTCGGAGGTGGGGGCGTCCAGGTGCTGCTTGAGGAAGTAGGCGCCGCGGGTGGTGGAGAGCCGGTAGCCGCGGTTGAGCAGGCCCTCGGTCACGGGGACGCAGGAGAGCGGCTCGCCGACGTCCCGGTAGCGGCGCAGGAGCGGGCCGACGGGCGGAGCGAGCGGTACAGATGAGCGCGGCACTCCGCAGATGTTAGATCACGCTGCGTGGTGGAGGTGTCGCTCCGGGGAACGTCCCTCGGAGGGGTGTCCCTCGGGGGAGTGGCCCTCGGATCGGGGGCCCTCGGCGGGCGTGCCGCTCTCGGGCCGCCCGCTGTAGTCGAGCTCGTGGACCGTCACGAACTGCGGCTCGATCCGCATGAACACCGGCGTGAAGGGCTCGCCGTCCACCTGGACGGGCTCGGGGCCGAAGGCGGCCCGCTGCCGGTCCGTCGGCTCGACGATCTCGGCGGTACCCGTGAACTGCACGGACCAGACGTGCTCGGCGTCCGAGCCGAAGTTGTCCGCGCCGTACGCGACGACGCTGCCGTTGCAGGCGCGGTGGTAGCCGAGGCCGCGGTGCATCCGGAGCAGGACGCGGCCGTCGGCCACGATGTGGCGGGCGGGGGCGACGAACGGCATCGCCCGCATGCTCGTCGCCACCCGGCCGTACGACACGCGGCTGAGCAGCTCGATGGCGCGGATCTCGTCGGTGGACATGATTTCCACTCTCCGCCACCGGCGCGGTGCCGGAAAAGGGGCGCCTGCCCCGGTTCGACGGGGACGTTGGTCCCGAATCGGGGCCGTGGGCCCCGCCCGGCCCGTGCGGGTGAGGCGGGACCTCCCTTCGTGCGGGCCGTCCGCGGCGCTCGCTTGCGTGCGGGCGGTCTGTGGGGCCCGCTTGCGTGCGGGCCCGTCAGTGACGCTCGGCCTGGAGCCGCGCCACGTATGCCGCGGCCTGCGAGCGCCGTTCCATGCCCAGCTTCGACAGCAGGCTGGAGACGTAGTTCTTGATGGTCTTCTCCGCGAGGTGGAGCCGCTCGCCGATGACCCGGTTGGTCAGGCCCTCGCCGATCAGGTCCAGGATCCGGCGCTCCTGCTCGGTCAGGGCGGCGAGCTTGTCGTCGCGCTTCGGGTTGTTGCCGTCGCGCAGCCGCTCCAGGACCCGGGCGGTGGCCACCGGGTCGAGCAGGGACTTGCCGGCCGCCACGTCCCGCACGGCGTTGAGGAGCTCGTTGCCCCGGATGGCCTTGAGCACGTAACCCGAGGCCCCGGCCATGATCGCGTCGAAGAGCGCCTCGTCGTCCGCGTACGAGGTCAGCATCAGGCATTTGATCGACTCGTCCTGCGAGCGGATCTCCCGGCACACCTCCACTCCGCTGCCGTCGGGCAGCCGGACGTCGAGCACCGCGACGTCGGGGCGGGTCGCGGGGATCCTGACCAGCGCGTCCGCAGCCGTGCCGGCTTCGCCGACCACCTCGATGTCGTCCTCCACGGAGAGCAGCTCGTGGACGCCGCGCCGGACCACTTCATGGTCGTCCAGCAGAAATACCCGGATTTTTCCTTCTTCGCGCACGCAGTCAGTCTCACATATTGGGTCTTCCGGCGCCCGGGGTGCGCGGGATAACGTGCCGGGTGTTCCGACGACGGCGTCGGGTCGTTGTCCATGCGCTGACCAGCGGCGCTTCCCCCATTTCTCGATTTACTTGGAAATCCAAGCAAAATCGCAGGTCAAGTGGGGTTTCGCGGGAATGCCGCGTAATGGGTAACGTGCCTATGACGGCGTTCGCCGGGGCACCTGTCACGCCCGACTCCGGCCGCGTCGCACCCACCCCGTGCGAAGGTACGGACAAGGCGGAGCCGCACTGGCCTCACCGGCGAACCCGGGGGCCGGACCGACGGAGGAGCACGCACGTGACCGTGGAGAGCACTGCCGCGCGCAAGACGACGCGACGCAGCAGCGGCACCAAGCGCACCGCAAGCGCGAGCACGAGCACCACCAAGAAGGCGACGACGAAGCCCGCCACGGCCTCGGAGCCCGAGCTCGTTCAGCTGTTGACGCCCGAAGGGGAGCGCGTCCAGCACCCCGACTACGACATCGACCTGAGCGCCGAGGAGCTGCGCGGTCTCTACCGCGACATGGTCCTCAGCCGTCGCTTCGACGCCGAGGCCACCGCCCTGCAGCGTCAGGGCGAGCTGGGCCTGTGGGCCTCGCTGCTGGGCCAGGAGGCCGCCCAGATCGGCTCCGGCCGCGCGCTGCGGGACGACGACTACGTCTTCCCCACCTACCGCGAGCACGCCGTCGCCTGGTGCCGCGGGGTCGACCCCACCAACCTCCTCGGCATGTTCCGCGGCGTGAACAACGGTGGCTGGGACCCCAACAGCAACAACTTCCACCTGTACACGATCGTCCTCGGCTCGCAGACCCTGCACGCCACCGGCTACGCCATGGGCATCGCCAAGGACGGCGCGGACTCCGCCGTGATCGCGTACTTCGGCGACGGCGCCTCCAGCCAGGGCGACGTCAACGAGGCGTTCGTCTTCTCCGCGGTCTACAACGCCCCGGTCGTGTTCTTCTGCCAGAACAACCAGTGGGCCATCTCCGAGCCCATCGAGAAGCAGACCCGCGTCCCGCTCTACCAGCGCGCCGCCGGCTTCGGCTTCCCCGGCATCCGCGTCGACGGCAACGACGTCCTCGCCTGCCTGGCGGTGACCCGGTCGGCCCTGGAGCGCGCCCGCCGCGGTGAGGGCCCGACGCTCATCGAGGCGTACACCTACCGCATGGCCGCCCACACCACCTCCGACGACCCGACCCGCTACCGCCGCGACGCGGAGCGGGAGGAGTGGGAGGCCAAGGACCCGATCCTGCGCCTCAAGGCCTACATGGAGCGCGAGGGCCACGCCGACGCCGCCTTCTTCGAGGAGCTGGAGACGGAGAGCGAGGCGCTGGGCAAGCACGTCCGCGAGGTCGTCCGCGCCATGCCGGTGCCGGAGCACATGGCGATCTTCGACAACGTGTACGCGGACGGGCACGCGCTCGTCGACGAGGAGCGCGCGCAGTTCGCCGCCTACCAGGCGTCCTTCGAGGGCGGAGAGGCCGAGTAATCATGGCTGTTCAGAAGCTTCCCCTCGCCAAGGCGCTCAACGAGTCGCTGCGCAAGGCCCTGGAGACCGACCCCAAGGTCCTGATCATGGGCCTGGACGTCGGCAAGCTCGGCGGTGTCTTCCGGATCACCGACGGCCTGCAGAAGGACTTCGGCGAGGACCGGGTCATCGACACCCCGCTCGCCGAGTCCGGCATCGTCGGCACCGCGATCGGTCTCGCGCTGCGCGGCTACCGGCCGGTCGTGGAGATCCAGTTCGACGGCTTCGTCTTCCCGGCGTACGACCAGATCGTGTCCCAGCTGGCGAAGATGCGGGCCCGCTCGCTCGGCACCGTGAAGATGCCGATCGTCATCCGCATCCCGTACGGCGGCGGCATCGGCGCCGTCGAGCACCACTCGGAGTCCCCCGAGTCGCTCTTCGCGCACGTCGCCGGTCTCAAGGTCGTCACCCCGGCGAACCCCTCCGACGCCTACTGGATGCTCCAGCAGGCGATCCAGAGCGACGACCCGGTCATCTTCTTCGAGCCCAAGCGCCGGTACTGGGACAAGGGCGAGCTCGACACCGAGGCCATCCCGGGCGAGCTGCACAAGGCCCGCGTCGCCCGCGAGGGCACGGACCTCACCCTCGTCGCGTACGGCCCGATGGTGAAGACCTGTCTGGAGGCGGCCGCCGCCGCGGCCGAGGAGGGCAAGTCGGTCGAGGTCGTGGACCTGCGCTCGATCTCGCCGCTCGACTTCGACACCATCCAGGCCTCGGTCGAGAAGACCCGCCGCCTGGTGGTCGTCCACGAGGCGCCGGTGTTCTTCGGCTCCGGCGCGGAGATCGCCGCCCGGATCACCGAGCGCTGCTTCTACCACCTGGAGGCCCCCGTCCTGCGGGTCGGCGGCTACCACGCGCCGTACCCGCCGGCGCGCCTGGAGGAGGAGTACCTGCCGGGCCTGGACCGCGTGCTCGACGCCGTCGACCGCTCGCTGGCGTACTGAGGAGAGCACCGTGACGATCCGCGAATTCAAGATGCCCGACGTGGGCGAGGGCCTGACCGAGGCCGAGATCCTCAAGTGGTACGTCCAGCCCGGTGACACCGTCACCGACGGGCAGGTCGTCTGCGAGGTCGAGACGGCGAAGGCGGCCGTGGAGCTGCCGATCCCGTTCGACGGGACGGTCCACGAGCTGCTGTTCCCCGAGGGCACCACGGTCGACGTCGGCCAGGTCATCATCTCCGTGAACGTGGGCGGCGGAGCCGCTCCCGAGGCGCCGGCGGCCCCCGCCGCCGTCGCGGCCCCGGAGCCCGCTCCGGTGCCGGCCGCCGAGCCCGAGCCGGAGGGCCGCCAGCCGGTCCTCGTCGGCTACGGCGTGGCCGCCACCTCCACCAAGCGGCGCGCCCGCAAGGCGCCGGCGGCATCGACGGCGACGGCGCCCGCCGCCGCTCCGGTGGTCGTGCCCGAGCAGCTCAACGGCCACGCGCCGGCCGCCCCCCGCCCGCTGGCCAAGCCCCCGGTCCGCAAGCTCGCCAAGGACCTCGGCGTCGACCTGGCGTCGGTCACCCCGACCGGCCCGGACGGCATCATCACCCGCGAGGACGTCCACGCGGCGGCCGCTCCGGCGCCCGCTCCGGCCGTCGAGGCCCCGGCGCCCGTAGCCGCTCCGGCCCCGGTCGCGGCGCCCGCCGCGGTGCCGGCGGTGGCGTCGGACGCCCGGGAGACCCGTGTGCCCATCAAGGGCGTACGGAAGGCCACGGCCGCGGCGATGGTCGGCTCGGCCTTCACGGCCCCGCACGTCACCGAGTTCGTGACCTTCGACATCACGCGCACGATGAAGCTGGTCGAGGAGCTCAAGTCCGACAAGGACATGGCGGGCCTGCGGGTCAACCCGCTCCTCGTCATCGCCAAGGCCGTCCTGGTCGCGGCCAGGCGCAACCCGGACATCAACGCGGCCTGGGACGAGGCGGCGCAGGAGATCGTCCTCAAGCACTACGTGAACCTGGGCATCGCCGCGGCCACCCCGCGCGGTCTGATCGTGCCGAACATCAAGGACGCGCACGCCCAGACCCTGCCCGAGCTCTCGAAGTCCCTGAGCGAGCTCGTCGCCACCGCCCGCGAGGGGAAGACGACCCCGGCGGCGATGCAGGGCGGCACCTTCACCATCACCAACGTGGGCGTCTTCGGCGTCGACACCGGTACGCCGATCCTGAACCCGGGCGAGTCCGCGATCCTCGCGGTCGGTGCGATCAAGCTCCAGCCGTGGGTCCACAAGGGCAAGGTGAAGCCGCGCCAGGTCACCACGCTGGCCCTCTCCTTCGACCACCGCCTGGTCGACGGCGAGCTCGGCTCCAAGTTCCTGGCCGACGTCGCCGCGATCCTGGAGAACCCGAAGCGGCTCATCACCTGGGCGTAGTGCGCGGGTTCGTCCGTTTCACGTGAAACATCCGGCGGTGGCTCCTGCCGCCGCCGGATGTCGCGTGCCGACGGAGACACCCGAACGAGAAAGGCACGGGTGGCGCATGGACCTGCTGCTCGAACCCCCGCACGGTGCCGGGCCGGTGCGGCTCGGGATGACGCTCGACGAGGCCGTCGCCGCCGTGGCCCCCTGGGGCGAGCCCCGGGTCCGCACCCGTCCCGGCCGCGTCCTCGTGACCGTCTCGGCGACGTGCGACAAGGTCGGCGTGGAGGTGCTCCTGGAGGAGGAGGACACCGTCACCGCGGTCGAGCTGTGGTGGCCGGGCGAGGGGCGGGAGACCTCGACGCGGGTCCTGCTCGACGGTGCGGACGTGTTCCGGCTTCCGGCCGACGACATCCTGGCGCGGGCCGCGGCGCGCGGCTGGGCGGTCGACGCGGAGAATCCGGAGAATCCCGTGGTCCCGGGGGTATCGCTCGGCTTCACGCGGCAGACCTCCCAGAAGGTCCCGCGGAATGCCGAGGGAATTCCGGCGCATTTCACCTCCGCTCTCGTCGCGGGTGAGAAGTACTACGACCACCGCTACGGGAAAGCGGGCTGAGCCGCTTTCCCTACGGCCGGCCATGTCCGGGAGCACCTGGTCCCGGTCCTCTTCGCCCCGTCCGCGATGTGGACGGGGCTGCCTGTTGCACCTCTGTTGTATCTATGCTGTGCGCATGCCATCAGCGCCAGCCGGCCCCGCCCCGCAGCCCCTCAAGCAGGCCCCCGCCGCCGACCGTGTCTACATGCACGTCAAGCAGGCCGTACTCGACCGCCGGTACGAGGGAGGGACCCTCCTCACCGAGGGCGAACTCGCCCAGGCCGTAGGGGTGTCCAGGACCCCCGTCCGCGAGGCGCTGCTCAAGCTGGAGATGGAAGGGCTGCTCAAGCTCTACCCGAAGAAGGGCGCCCTCGTCCTCGCCGTCTCCGCCCAGGAGATCGCCGACGTCGTCGAGACCCGCCTGCTCGTCGAGGAGTTCGCCGTCCGCAGGGCCGTGCCCGCGCCCGCCGTGCTGATCGCCCGCCTCGAAGAGCTCCTGGAGGAGCAGAAGCGGCACGCGCAGTCCGGGGACCTCGCCGAGGTCGCCGTCACCGACCGCTGCTTCCACGCGGAGATCGTCAAGCACGCCGGCAACCAGATCCTCGCCCGCCTCTACGACCAGCTCCGCGACCGCCAGCTGCGCATGGGCGTCGCCGTGATGCAGTCCCAGCCCGACCGCATCGCCAAGAACATCACCGAGCACGCCGAGATCCTCGACCGCATCAAGTCCGGTGACGTCGAGGGCGCGGCGCACTGCGTCCGCCAGCACCTCAGCTGGGTCAAGGTCCTGGTCCGGGGTGAGGAGCGGTGAACAGCTCCTACGGATCCGCCGTCACCCTCCCCGGAGACCCGCCCGGCGGACGCCGCGCCGCCCTCGTCTGGGGCGTCGGCGTCGCCGTCTACTTCGTCGCCGTCATCTTCCGCACGTCGCTGGGCGTCGCCGGACTCGACGCCGCCGACCGCTTCGACGTCAACGCCTCCGCCCTCTCCACCTTCTCCATCCTCCAGCTCCTCGTCTACGCCGGCATGCAGATACCCGTCGGCCTCCTCGTCGACCGGCTCGGCACCAAGAGGGTCCTGACCCTCGGCGTCGTCCTCTTCACCGTCGGACAGCTGGGCTTCGCGCTCTCCCCCTCGTACGGCACGGCGCTCGCCTCTCGCGCCCTCCTCGGCTGCGGCGACGCCATGACCTTCATCAGCGTCCTGCGCCTCGGCGGCCGCTGGTTCCCGGCCCGTCGCGGCCCGCTCATCGCCCAGCTCGCCGGACTCATCGGCATGGCGGGCAACCTCGTCTCCACCGTCTTCATCGCCCGCGCCCTGCACGGCTTCGGCTGGACGGCCACCTTCGTCGGCAGCTCCTTGGCCGGCGTCCTCGTCCTGGTCCTGCTGCTGCTCTTCCTCAAGGACCACCCCGAGGGGTACGAGCCCGCGCCCTCCCCGCACGCGGGCGCCGCCTACGTCCGCCGCCAGATCGCCGAGTCCTGGCGGGAGCCCGGCACCCGGCTCGGCCTGTGGGTGCACTTCACCACCCAGTTCCCGGCCATGGTGTTCCTGCTGCTCTGGGGACTGCCGTACCTCGTCGAGGCGCAGGGCCTCTCGCGGTCCACCGCCGGGACGCTGCTCACCCTGGTCGTGCTCTCCAACATGGTCGTCGGCCTCGCGTACGGGCAGATCATCGCCCGCCACCACGCGGCCCGCGCGCCGCTCGCCCTCGGTACGGTCGCGGCGACCGCCCTGCTGTGGGGGACCACCCTCGCGTACCCCGGCGACCATGCGCCGATGTGGCTGCTCGTCACCCTCTGCGCGGTCCTGGGCGCCTGCGGACCGGCCTCGATGATCGGCTTCGACTTCGCCCGCCCGGCCAACCCCCCGGAGCGCCAGGGCACCGCCTCCGGCATCGTCAATATGGGCGGCTTCGTCGCCTCGATGACGACGCTGCTCGCCGTCGGCGTCCTGCTCGACGCGACCGGCGACAACTACCGGATCGCGTTCTCCTCGGTCTTCGTCCTGGAGATCGTCGGACTCGCGCAGATCCTGCGCCTCAAGTCCCGCACCCACCGCAGGGAACGGGAACGGCTCGTCGCCAGCCGCGTCGAGGCCGTGCACGTACCCGTCTGACGGGGGTCGGCCAGGGCGTCGCGGATCCGTCGCCCATGGGCCGCCGCGATCTACCGGGGCGTCACCGCGAAGTTGTCCAGGATCGCCGCGGCGAGGTCCGCGTCGCCCTCGGTCTTGACCCGGTCGGCCACCTCGGCCGGCCGGACCCGGCCGCAGGCGAGGCGGACGAACGTCTCCCAGTCCGTCGCCAGCGTCACCGCGGGGCCCAGGGACGGCGCGCCGTCGATCGAACCGCGGCCCTCCGCGTCGACCCGTACCGTCCGCAGGAACTCCACCGGACCCGTCACGTCCAGCACCACCGCCGAGGACGCGGGCGCCCCGGCGTCCTTCGCGACCACGTCCGGCAGCGCCTCCAGCAGCACGTCCCGGGTCACCAGCGCGCCCGCCGAGTCCAGGTTCCCCGGCACGCCCAGCGCCGCCCGCAGGTCCTGCTCGTGCACCCACACGTCGAAGGCCCGGTCCCGGTAGGCCAGTTCCAGGGACTGCTCGGCGCCCAGCGGAGCCCGGATCAGATGCTCCGGCGAGCGGTTCTCGTTGCGGAGCTGACGGGCCCGCCGGATCAGGATGTACTCCAGCTCCGAGGTCATCTCCGGAGAGGTGTGGTGCCGCCGCACATCGACCTGCACCTCCATGTAGCGGGCGAAGTCACTGCGCACGTGGTACAGATCGCGGGGCAGGGAGTGGATCGGCCGCGGATCGCCGAGCATCTCGGTCTCCATGCCGATCACATGGGAGACGATGTCCCGCACCGACCAGCCGACGCACGGTGTCGGCCGGTTCCACTCGCCCTCCACGAGCGGCTGCACCAGCTCGGCTATCGCTTCGATGGAGTGGGTCCAGGCGTCGGCGTAGTTCTGGAGGCTGGGATGGACGGTCACGGGACCCCTCGGCGGTTCTTCGGTGCGCGGGCTGAAAACACGACTGGGTGGGAGGCTCGGACGCTAAGTTACGCTGCCCGAAGGCACCCCGGCAGTGCTTTCGTGTGACGATCGTAGGCCGGTGTAGACGGCTCGAATGCCAGGACGGTGGTAGTGTGCGCGCCTCGCTGATCCAGATCGCGGTAGACCCGGACGAACCGGTCGACGCCCGACGCGCCCGGGTGGCGCGCCTCGTACGGGAGGAATCCGGCCACGCCGACCTCGTCGTCCTGCCGGAACTGTGGACCGTCGGCGCCTTCGCGTCCGACCTCTTCGCCGCCGAGTCCGAGCCGCTGAACGGCCCCACCCACCGGGCCATGGCGGACGCGGCCCGCGACGCCGGGGTCTGGCTGCACGCCGGCTCCTTCGTCGAGGCCGAGGGCGGCGCCCTGTACAACACCTCGCTCGTCCTCTCCCCCGACGGCGAACTCGTCGCCTCGTACCGGAAGATCCACCGCTTCGGCTTCGACAAGGGCGAGGCCGTGATGATGGCCGCCGGCGAGGACCTCGTCACCGTCGACCTGCCGCACCTCACCGTCGGCGTCGGCACCTGCTACGACCTCCGCTTCCCCGAGCTCTTCCGCGGGCTCGTCGACGCGGGCGCCCAGGCCTTCGTCGTCCCGGCCGGCTGGCCCGCCCTCCGCCGCGCCCACTGGACCCTCCTCGCCCGGGCCCGGGCCGTCGAGAACCAGGCGTACGTCCTGGCCTGCGGTACGGCCGGCACGCACGCGGGCGTGGAGCAGGCCGGGCACTCGATCGTCGTCGACCCCTGGGGCGAGACCCTGGCGGAGGCCGGTCCCGGCGAGGAGGTCCTGCGGGTCGTCCTCGACCCGGAGAAGGTCCGCACGACCCGGGAGCAGTTCCCGGCGCTCAAGGACCGGGTCCTCGGCATCGCGGCGCCGCCCGCCCGGCGCGCCTGACCGCGGGGGGTGTCCTGTCCTGCCGGCAGGACACCCCCAGCGCCGCTCCGGGTGTCCTGCCGACAGGGCACCTCCAGCCCCGCTCCGGATGTCCTGCCGACAGGACACCCCCAGCCCCCTAGCCCAGCTCCGCCGCGTCCGGGAGCAGCGCGGTCAGTTCCTGCCACACGCGCTTCGGGGCGACGCGGCGCAGCCGGAACGGGCTGCCCTCGCCGGCCGCCCCCTCCGCGAGGGGCTCGGCGGGGAGCTCCCGCAGCCAGTAGCCGAGCGGCCCGCAGTCCCAGGCCGCCACCGCCCGCGCGGCCACGCCCTGTGCCCCGTCCCGCCGGCCCTGCCAGGCCGCCGTCATCCGCCACTGGGAGCGGAGCTCCACGATCAGCTCCGCGAGCCGGGGCGCCGCCGTGGCACCGCCCGCCGCGCCCAGCGCCTCCGCGACCAGGGCGCGCTCGTCCGCGCCGGGGACCGAGGCGGCCTTCTCCAGGGCCGTGAGCCCCGCCTCCAGGACGCCCACCGTCGTCTCGACGACCTCCTCGTCCGTCTCGCCGCCCGACTGGCGCAGGGCCACCAGGTCGGCGAGCGTCCACACCACGGTCCTCGGCTCCACGAGCCGGTACTCGGCCTCCTCCTCGCCCGGCCAGGTCTCGTGGCACACGACGTGCTCGTCGCCGATCAGCAGCCCGTGGTGGAGGGTGCCCTGCCGGCCCCCGGCCTCCAGGGAGAGGATCACGGAGGGCTGCACGAGGGTCTTCATCAGCGGCAGGAGGAGGGCGGACAGCTCGCCCGCCCCGTCGGCGAGACCGGCGTCCCGCAGCCGCGCCGCCGCCGGCTCCATGGACTCCGGGACCGGCTGACCGGTCGCCAGCTGGGCGAGGACGAAGACCTCGTCGTCGCTCAGCCGGAAGCGGGATCGGGTCACGTCGAAGGAAGGCATCTCACGCTCAATCGTCAGGTGGTCAGTACTGGGACTCGGTCCAGAAATGGGTCACGCGGGAGAGACCGGCCCTCACCGCGCCGAGCTGCGTCAGGGTGGAGCGGTCGACGCCCGCGAAGACGAGGGCGAGGGCCAGGTCGCCGCCCTCGGCCCGTCCGTCCACGTGCACGGAGAGCCGTCTGTTCCTGCCGCGCCCGCTCTCGCGGACGGTGATCCGCACACCGGGGTCCTCGTCGTCCGCGGCGCGGCTCAGGACGTAGCCGTGCCGGTCGAGGGCCGCGAGCCGGTAGTGGTCTCCCGCGTACCGCATCTCCAGGGCGCGCTGCTCCAGAGTGGCGCCGAAACGGTTCCGCGTCACGTACACCATCCGGTCGCCGACCCGCAGCGTCGACCGGTTGAGGCCGGGCAGCCGCATGCCCTCGACGTGCGCCCCGCGCGTCTCGAAGGAGGCGGTCGGGAGCTGCCCGCCGCGCACCTCCGAGACGAGCGACTCGGGGGAGGTGCGGGGCAGGGGACAGGTCAGCGTGATCTCGCCGAACTCCGGCGAGACCCCCGTCCAGCCGGCCCGGAAGTCGTGCCGGTTCCCCTCCTTCCACGCCCGGAGGTCGAACGGCGTGACGTGGCTGTGCATCTCTTTCCAGCTCCTGCTCAGTCGAAGGGGTTCAGCGCGCTGCCGAGCTTCTTCGCCCCGTCCTTGACGCTGTTCCCGAGGTCGGACGCCCTGTCCCCGACCCAGTCCCCGGCCTCCTCCAGACCCTTCCCGATCGCCTCGTGGTTGTCCCAGATCAGCGCGGCGCCGTACGCCACACTCGTACCGACCGCGAGGCCGAGCGTGACCGGGTTCGGGGCCACCGTCAGCGCCGTCATCGAGGCGCTGAAGGCCGTCCCGGTGAGGTCCGAGGCGAACTTCGCGGGATCCGCCTTGATCATGTCCGTGTTGTACGTGGCGAGGTTGGCCACGCCGTACGCGGTGGCCGCCACGCCGCCGACGACCCCCGCGCCGCGCAGCCAGCCCGCCGCCTTGGCCGCGTTGGCGAGGCCGCCGTTCTGCGCGACCCTCACCAGGTTGGCCTCGGCCGCCTCCGGCATGAAGAAGGCGCCGTTGCGCAGGAACCCGCCGTACATCGCGGCCTCGTCCGAGCCGGTGATCGCGGTCGCGAGCCCCGGCGGCACCTTGCTGAGCAGACTGCCCGGCGCCGCCCCCGCCAGCCGCATGTTGAACTGCCGCGACAGGAAGGTGCCGGGCGCGGTCGGGTGCGTGAACGGCGGCCGCAGCGCCTTGGACAGCTTGTACGAGTAGAGGCCGGCGGCCGTCAGGGCGCTCGCGAACGCCCCCGCCGTGATCGCGCCCTTGGTGAACTTGTCGACCAGGTCGGCGAGCTTCTCGTTCCCGGTGAGCTTCGCGATGCCGTCGCGCTGGAGCCGCTGGACGTAGTCGTCGAGCGTCTCGTCGTCCCTCATCTTCAGCCAGGCGAGGTTCGTCCGGTCGTCCCTGGCCTTGTCGTCGGCCGCGGAGACCCTGCCCGCGTCCCCGTTGAAGCCGGTCCCGAAGGTCTCGTCGTTCCCACCGCGGTAGCCGTCCCTGACCACCGCCTCCAGGTCCTTCTTCAGGTCCTGGTCGGCGAGGTCGAAGGCCTTGACGCAGCCGTCCAGGTGCTCGGCCCAGGCCGTCTCGGCCTCCCGGACGCTCCTCGCGCCGTCCGGGTCGTGGTGCAGGGCGCTGCGCTCCCCGGGGGTCAGCCGCTCGTAGTCGTACGCGACCCTCCCCTCCTCGGACACCTTCATGCCGGCCTTCACCGCGTCCGCGCGGGCGTTCTCCAGCTGCTTCCGCAGCTCGGTGAACTGCTCGTGGGCGTTGCGCAGCAGCGTCGCCGTGGCCTTGGCCTGGGTCTGCGCCGCCTGGTACTCGTACCGGGTCGCGGCGAAGTTCGTGTGGGCGGCGGTCGCGCTCTCGCCCAGCCAGGTCCGCGCGGTGGTCAGCGACTGCACGCTGTCCCCGTAGCGCTGCTCCACCTTGTTCAGCTCGCCCGCCATCTCGTTCCACCGGTCGGCCGCGGTGGCGAGGCCGCCCAGGTCGGTCGTCATGATCTCGGAGTACGTCAGCACGGCCGCCCCCTCAGTACCGCTCGATGCCGGAGGGCCGGACCCCGGCGATCCGGGCGCGGGTGTCGAGTTCCTGCCCGCTGAACGACAGCGCGGTGCCGCGCAGGGCGGTCTTCTCGGAGGCGAGCCGGGCGAGGAGCGTCCTGACCTGCTTGTCCCAGGTGGTCCCGACGGTCTTCAGACCCTCGGCCGTCGCCCAGCCGGCGAAGCCGCCGACGGCCGCCGTGGTGGCCTCGTCCGCCCACTTCGCGGCCTTGCCGGTGTTCGGCTCCAGCTCGGTCTCGATCGTGTTCGCCGCGGCCTTCTTCTTTGCTGGTGCGGTGGCGAGGTCGGGAGTGCCGCCCGCCGTACCGCCGCCGCCACCGCCGTCGAGCTGGTTCAACCGCATCGCGACGGAGCCTTGTTCTGTCGTGTCGGACCGTATTCCGGCCCACTCGTCGTCAAAGCCCATGTCGCGGTGCCCCCATGAAAGAATGTTTCATCACTTTGCAGGTGCACCGTATGTTTCCCCGGGGGCCGGGTGGGGCGCAAGGTCAGACGACGATTCCCCCGAGGAACGCCCGCCCCGTCCCGATACGTGCTTCCGCCCCCGTGCCGCCCCCCGGTCCCCCGCCGCACCCGGGTCCCCCGCCGTACTCCGCCCACGCGGCCGCCAGCCTCCGCACCGCCTCCGTCAACACCTCCGGAGCCGCCAGGAAGTGCAGCCGCAGATGACGGAGACTGCCGCCGAGCGCGTCGGTCGTGGCCCCCGGGAGGACCGCCACCCCGTGGCGCAGGGCGAGCTGCGCGAAGGACACCCCGTCGCCGTGCGGGAGCCGCACCCACAGCGTCTGCCCGCCGGACACCGGCGCGCAGGACCACGACGGCAGCAACCGCGCCAGCTCGCCCCGCAGATGGCCGTGGCCCGCGCGGGCCGCCCGCAGCCGACCCTCCAGCACCGGCCCGTAGCCGTCGAACAGCCGGACCGCCGCCAGCTGCGACGGCACGTCGCTGCCCAGGTCGTGCAGGGCCTTCAGCCGCGCCAGACGGCCGACCAGCGGCGCCGGACCGCGCACCCAGCCGATCCGCAGCCCGCCCCACACCACCTTGCTCAGCGACCCGACGCCGATCACCTCGCCGTACGAGGAGAGCGGCGGCCCGCAGGCGTCCGCGTCGAACGCGAGATCGGCGAGCACCTCGTCGTCCACGAGCGGCACGCCCAGCGCGTTCGCCGCCTCGACCAGCCGCCGCCCGGCGAGCGGCGGCAGCACCGCGCCCGTCGGGTTCTGGAACCGCCCGATCACATACGCCAGGGCCGGACGGTGACGCTCCATCACCCGCACCGCCTCCGCCACGTCCACCCCGTCCGGCCCCACCGCCACCGGCAGCGGCACGGCCGCCGCCTCCCGGAACAGATCCAGCGCCCCCGGATACGTCGGCGCCTCCACGAGCACCCCGTCCCCCGGCGCGAGCAGCAGCCGCGCGAGCAGCGCCAGCGCCTGCTGGGCCCCGGTGGTGACCAGGATCTGCTCCGGCCCGGTCGGCACGCCCCGCGCCGCGTACCGGGCCGCGACCGCCGCCCGCAGCGCCCCGATCCCCGCCGGGTGGTAGCCGAGGTCCCCGGCCGGCAGCGCGAGCGAGCGGTACGCCTCCGCCAGCGCGGCCGGCGGCCGGTCGGGCGCCGCGCAGCTCAGCAGGATCACGTCGTCCGGCGCCTCCAGGAGGTGCAGGAAGAGCGGGTTCGAGGTCTCCTTCACCCGGGCCGCGTCCAGAGGCAGGGCGGCCGCCGCCACCCGGGTCCCGCTGCCCTGGCGCCGCACCAGCCGCCCCTCCTGCCGGAGCGCGTCGTACGCGGCGACCACCGTCGTACGCCCCACGGCCAGGGCCGCCGCGAGCCGCCGGTCCGGCGGCAGGAGCGTGCCCGGCGGCAGCGCACCCTCGTCGATCAGCCGGCGCAGCCGCGAGGCGAGCAGCAGGTACAGCGGGCCGCGCCCGGCGGACCAGCGCCCGAGACGGGCGACGAGGTCGTCACGGGCGGGAGGGGACGCTGACGCTTCGATCGGCTCCATCGCCGAACCAATCTGCCGGGATTGGACCTGTGAAGGCAAACGGCCCCTCCCGAGACTGAGTTCATGAACGACTCCCCGCGTACCCGGTTCACGGACGACTCCGCCCCCGCCCGGTCCGTGCACGGCTCCGCGCGTCCCGAGACCCTCGCCGTCCACCCTCCCCACGTCGAGATCACCGGCAGCAGGCCCCTCGGCGTCCCCCTCCACCAGGGGCACGTCTTCGCCTTCGACTCGGCCGACGCCCTCGCCGAGGGCTTCACCTCGCCCGACGCCTTCCTGTACGCCCGCCTCGGCAACCCCACGGTCCGCACCCTGGAGGACGCCGTCGCCCGCCTGGAGGGCGGCACCGCCGCCCGCTCCTTCGCCTCCGGCATGGGCGCGGTCAACGCCGTCCTCCTCGGCCTCCTCGGCAGCGGCGACCACGTCGTCGCCCAGACCTGCCTGTACGGCGGCACGTACGCGGTCCTCAGCGACCTCGCCGCCCGCTGGGGCGTCGACGTCACGTACGTCTCCGGCACCGACCCGGAGGAGGTGCGCGCGGCCCTGCGCCCCGAGACCCGGCTCCTCTACCTGGAGACCATCGCCAACCCCACCACCCGCGTCGCGGACATCCCCGCGCTCGCCGCCGTCGCCGCCGAGGCCGGGATCCCCGTCGCCGTCGACAACACCTTCGCCTCCCCGCTGCTGTGCCGGCCCCTCGACCACGGCGCCGACATCGTCCTGCACTCCGCCACCAAGTACCTCGCCGGACACGCGGACGTCCTCGGCGGCATCGCCGTCTTCAAGGACCGCGAACTCTTCGACCGGGTCCGCCGCCACTCCGTCGAGCAGGGCGCGTCCACCGACCCGTTCGCCGCCTGGCTCACCCTGCGCGGCATGCAGACCCTGTCCCTGCGCATGGAGCGCCAGTGCGCGAGCGCCGCCGAGCTCGCCGCCCGGCTCGAAGCGCACCCCGCGGTCGAGGCCGTCCGCCACCCCTCCCTCGCGAGCCACCCGGACCGGGCGATCGCGGCGCGGCTGCTGCCCGGCGGGGGCGGCGGAGTGATCTCGCTCGACCTGGCCGGCGGGCGGGAGGCGGGCCGCGCCTTCGTCGAGTCCGTACGGCTCGCCTCCCTCAGCGTCTCCCTCGGCGACGTGAAGACGCTGGTGATGCACCCGGCGTCCACCTCCCACCACCAGCTGGACGCGACGGCACTCGCGGCGGCGGGCATCGGCGCCGGCACGGTCCGGCTCTCGGTAGGCATCGAACACGTCGAGGACCTGTGGACGGACCTGGAACAGGCACTGACGAAGGCCTCCTGAACCCGACCATTCCGAGTCCGCCCGAGCCCGGTCTCCCGCGCGGCCGTCCGAGCCGGGCCGAGGTCAGTCCTCCCGTTCCCGCTCGGCCATCCGGATGACGCAGACCGCGACCGCGATCTGCAGCGCCGCGTCCGCGTCCTCGCGCACCACGTTCACCGCGTACGTCTCGCGGACGTGGAACCACCGCCGGGAGATGTGGGCCAGGAGCTCCCCCTCGTACTCGACGGTGAACTCCCGGTCCAGGATCCGTCCGCTGACGTCCAGCTCGGTGCCGTCGACGAGCGTCACCCGGTAGTGGTTGCGGAGCAGGGACAGCCGCTTGCGGCGGACGGCCGCGAGCGGCCGCTCGTCCCGCTCGATCGTCATCGCGTCCCGGAGGCTGAACATCTTCTGCCGCAGGGTCACGAGGACGTGCCCGTCGGGATCCTTCAGCTCCAGGGTGTCGCGCAGCCGCAGGGCCTTGCCGTCGACGAGGAAGGCGTGCCGCCCCTGCTCGTCCTCGATCCAGTAGTCGTCACCGATCGCGAAGATCTTGTCCCGCACGAGATATTTCACGGCCCTATGCCTGCCCGCCCCGCCACCCTTCTCACCCGGACCACGGGTGAACGGGTCCGCGGCCATCCGCCTGCGGATGGCAAGCTTGAAGCATGAACGATGACGCCCCGGCGCCCACCCCCGCGCCCGTGCCCCGACGTGCCCGTGTCCGTGCCCCCGAGCTGATCGGCAAGGGCGGCTGGCTGAACACGGGTGGAGAAGAACTGACCCTCGCCGACCTGCGAGGAAAGATCGTTCTGCTCGATTTTTGGACATTTTGCTGCGTGAACTGCCTGCACGTCCTCGACGAGCTCCGGGATCTGGAGGAGAAGCACCGGGACACGCTCGTGATCGTCGGGGTGCATTCGCCGAAGTTCGTGCACGAGGCCGAGCACCAGGCCGTCGTCGACGCCGTCGAGCGGTACGAGGTGCACCACCCCGTGCTCGACGACCCCGAGCTCGCGACCTGGAAGCAGTACGCCGTGCGTGCCTGGCCGACGCTCGTCGTCATCGACCCCGAGGGGTACGTCGTCGCCCAGCACGCCGGTGAGGGGCACGCCAACGCCCTCCGGACGCTCGTCGAGGAGCTGGAGGCCGAGCACGAGGCCAAGGGGACGCTGCGGCGCGGGGACGGGCCCTACGTGGCGCCCGAGCCCGTCGCGACCGATCTGCGCTTCCCCGGGAAGGCCGTCGTGCTCGACAGCGGGAACTTCCTCGTCTCCGACACCACCCGGCACCAGCTCGTCGAGCTCGCCGAGGACGGGGAGACCGTCGTGCGGCGGATCGGCGAGGGGGTCTTCCGCGAGCCGCAGGGCCTCGCGCTGCTGCCCGGCGGCAAGGTCGTCGTCGCCGACACCGTGAACCACGCGCTGCGCACGTACGACCCGGAGACCGGGGCGATCGAGCTCGTCGCCGGCACCGGGAAGCAGTGGTGGCAGGGGTCGCCGACCTCCGGTCCCGCGCTCGGCGTCGACCTGTCCTCGCCGTGGGACGTGGCCTGGTGGCAGGGCAAGGTGTGGATCGCCATGGCCGGCGTCCACCAGCTGTGGACCTACGACCCCGCGACGGAGACGGTGGAGGTCGCCGCCGGCACCACCAACGAGGGGCTCGTCGACGGACCCGCCGCCGAGGCCTGGTTCGCGCAGCCCTCCGGGCTCGCCGCCACCGAGGACCGGCTGTGGATCGCCGACTCCGAGACCAGCGCGGTCCGCTGGATCGACACCGACGGGGTCGTCCACACCGCCGTCGGCACCGGTCTCTTCGACTTCGGCCACCGCGACGGCGCCGCCGGGCAGGCCCTGCTCCAGCACCCGCTGGGCGTGACCGCCCTGCCCGACGGCTCGGTCGCCGTCTCCGACACGTACAACCACGCGCTGCGCCGCTACGACCCCGCCACCGGCGAGGTCACCACGCTCGCCACCGATCTGCGCGAGCCCAGCGACGCGGTCCTCGTCGGCGGCGACATCGTCGTCGTCGAGTCGGCCCGGCACCGGCTGACCCGGCTGCGGCTTCCCGAGGAGGCCGTGCAGGTCGAGTCCGCCGCCTACCGGACGCAGCGCGAGGCCACCGGTGTCGCGCCCGGCCGGCTCCGGCTGGACGTGGTCTTCCAGGCGCCGACCGGGCAGAAGCTGGACGAGCGGTACGGCCCCTCGACCCGCCTCCTGGTCTCCTCGACCCCGCCGGAGCTGCTGCTCGGCGGCGACGGCACCGGGACCGACCTCTTCCGCGAGCTCGACCTGAACCCGGACGTGACCGAGGGCGTGCTGCACGTCTCGGCGATGGCCGCGTCCTGCGACGACGACCCCGCCAACGAGTACCCGGCCTGCCATGTCCACCAGCAGGACTGGGGCGTCCCGGTGAAGGTCACGGCCGACGGCGTCGCCCGCCTGCCGCTGATCCTCGCCGGCATGGACGGCTAACGGACGATCCCCTGGTTCCTGGACGGGCGCCCCGCGGCCCCGTCCAGGCACCCCTCGACCCAGGCCGCGGGGTCGTGGACGGCCCGTTCGCCGCCCATCCCCTGCCGCTCCATGAGCGCGCACTCCCCGGCGAGCAGCGCCTTCGTCCGCGAGCCGTCGACGTCGTAGCCGCGGATCCGGGAGGCCTGGACGAAGCCGCCCTCGTAGGCGATGTCGGTGCCCCACGGCGGCCGTTCGGCGTACCGGCCGATCAGGACGGCCGCCGCCGCCGTGCCCAGGAGCACGGCGGCGGCGGCGGCGGTGACGAACTTCCGCAGCGGCGGACCCTCATGACGGTGCATGGGGGCGACGCTGCCAGGCGGGACCTTTCGCGGATGTTTCGCGCGGAGCGCGAGGCGGCGCTCAGCCCTCCAGGAACGCGACCAGGGCGTTCGCGAGGAGGTACGGGTCGTCGGCGCCGCAGAGTTCGCGGGCGCTGTGCATCGAGAGGATCGCGACGCCGATGTCGACCGTCGAGATGCCGTGCCGGGCGGCGGTGATCGGGCCGATCGTGGTGCCGCAGGGCATGTCGTTGCTGGAGACGAAGGACTGCCACGGCACCCCCGCCTTCTCGCAGGCGGCGGCGAAGACCGCGCGGCCGCTGCCGTCGGTGGCGTACCGCTGGTTGACGTTCACCTTGAGGATCGGGCCGCCGTTGACGCGCGGGTGGTGCGTCGGGTCGTGGCGCTCCGCGTAGTTCGGGTGGACGGCGTGGCCGGTGTCGGAGGAGAGGCAGACGGTGCCGGCGAAGGCGCGGGCCCGGTCCTCGTAGGAGCCGCCGCGGGCGTAGACCGAGCGCTCCAGGACGTTGCCGAGGAGGGGGCCCTGGGCGCCGGTGTCGGCCTCGGAGCCGTTCTCCTCGTGGTCGAAGGCGGCGAGGACCGGGATGTACGGGAGGTCGTCGCGGCCGGCGAGGGAGGCGAGCGCGGCGGTGGCGGCGTGCACGGAGAGCAGGTTGTCCATGCGGGGTCCGGCGAGGAGCTCGCGGTCGCGGCCGAGGTAGGCGGGCGCGTCGACCGCGTGGACCATGAGGTCCCAGCCGGTGACGTCCTCGGCGTCGACGCCGGCCTCGGCGGCGACGAAGGAGATCAGGTCGCCCTCGTGGACCTCGCCGATGCCCCAGATGGGCTGCATGTGGCGCTGGCGGTCGAGCTTGAGGCCGTCGTTGACGCCGCGGTCGAGGTGGATGGCGAGCTGCGGGACGCGCAGCAGGGGCCGGTCGACGTTGACGAGGTGGTGGCTGCCGTCGCGGAGGGTGAGGCGGCCGGCGAGGCCGAGGTCGCGGTCGAGCCAGGTGTTGAGCAGGGTTCCGCCGTAGATCTCGACGGCGACCTGGCGCCAGCCCTGGGCGCCCATGTCGGGCCGCGGCTTCACGCGCAGGTTGGGGGAGTCGGTGTGCGCGCCGACGATGCGGTACGGGGTGTGGGCGGCGGCGCCCTCCGGTACGTACCAGGCGATGATCGCGCCGCCGCGGATCACGTACTTCCCGCCGCTGGTCGCGTCCCAGGCCGCGGTCTCCTCGACCCGGCGGAAGCCGGCCTTCTCCAGCCGTGCGGCGGCGCTCGCCACCGCGTGGTAGGGCGAGGGGGAGGCCGTCAGGAAGGCCATCAGGTCGTCGGTGTGGCCGCGGTCGAAGGGGCCGGCGGTGGGACGGGAGGCTGCGCTGCTCATGGGTTCACCTTACGCAGGGACCGGAAGACGAATACGGGGCCCCGGAGAAGGGGAACCGGGGGCGGGAGGGGGGCGGGGCAGCAGAACGGCCCGCCCCCCTCCCCGGGGACGGGCCGTGCCTGCGGGACGTGGCGCGTCTTAGAACGCGGCCTCGTCCAGGTCCATGAGCGAGCCGTCGACGGCGTCCGCGAGGGCGCGCTCGGCGGAGACGCCGGGCAGGACGTTGGCGGCGAAGAACTTCGCGGCCGCGATCTTGCCCTGGTAGAAGGCGACGTCCTTGCCGGTGGCTCCGGCGGCCAGCTTCTCGGCGGCCACGGCGGCGCCGCGCAGCAGCAGGTAGCCGACGACGACGTCGCCGGAGGCGAGCAGCAGGCGGGTGGTGTTGAGGCCGACCTTGTAGATGTTCTTGACGTCCTCGCCGGTGGCGGTGAGGTCGGTGATCATCGTGCCGACGATGCCCTCCAGGTCGACGGCGGCCTTGGCGAGCGCGTCGCGGGCGCCGGCCAGCTCCTCGCCGCCGGTGCCGACCGCGAGGAACTTCTTGATCTCCTCGGACAGCGCGTTCAGGGAGGCGCCCTGGTCGCGGACGATCTTGCGGAAGAAGAAGTCCTGGCCCTGGATGGCCGTGGTGCCCTCGTAGAGGGTGTCGATCTTGGCGTCCCGGATGTACTGCTCGATCGGGTACTCCTGGAGGAAGCCGGAGCCGCCGAAGGTCTGGAGCGACTGCGCGAGCTGCTCGTAGCCCTTCTCGGAGCCGTAGCCCTTCACGATGGGCAGGAGCAGGTCGTTCAGGCCGTGGAGGGCCTTGGCGTCCTCGCCGGCCGCCTCCGCGACCGCGATCGCGTCCTGCACGGAGGCCGTGTAGAGGACGAGGGAGCGCATGCCCTCGGCGTACGCCTTCTGCGTCATCAGCGAGCGGCGGACGTCGGGGTGGTGCGTGATGGTGACCTTGGGGGCGGCCTTGTCCATGAAGTTGGCCAGGTCGGTGCCCTGGACGCGCTCCTTGGCGTACTCCAGGGCGTTGAGGTAGCCCGTGGAGAGGGTGGAGATCGCCTTCGTGCCGACCATCATGCGGGCGAACTCGATGATGAGGAACATCTGGCGGATGCCGTCGTGCTTGTCGCCGATGAGCCAGCCCTTGGCGGGGTGCTGGTCGCCGAAGGTCATCTCGCAGGTGTTGGAGGCCTTGAGGCCCATCTTGTGCTCGACGTTGGTGGCGTAGACGCCGTTGCGCGCGCCCAGCTCGCCGGTCTCCCAGTCGAACTCGTACTTCGGGACGAGGAAGAGGCTCAGGCCCTTGGTGCCGGGGCCGGCGCCCTCGGGGCGGGCGAGGACGTAGTGGAGGATGTTCTCCTCCATGTCGTGCTCGCCGGAGGTGATGAAGCGCTTGACGCCCTCGATGTGCCAGGAGCCGTCCTCCTGCTGGATCGCCTTGGTGCGGCCGGCGCCGACGTCCGAGCCCGCGTCGGGCTCGGTGAGGACCATGGTGGAGCCCCAGCGCTTCTCGACGGCGATCTGCGCGACCTTCTTCTGTGCCTCGTTGCCCTCGTTGTAGAGGATGCCGGCGAAGGCCGGGCCGGAGGAGTACATCCAGATGGCCGGGTTCGAGCCGAGGAGGAGCTCCGCGTAGGCCCAGATCAGGGAGCGCGGGGAGACGGTGCCGCCGATCTCCTCGGGGATGCCGAGGCGCCAGTACTCGGACTCCATGAAGGCGTTGTACGACTTCTTGAAGGTGGCCGGGACCGGGGCGGTGTTGGTCTCCGGGTCGAAGACCGGCGGGTTGCGGTCGGCGTCGGCGAAGGACTCCGCGAGCTCGTTCTCGGCGAGGCGGCGGATCTCGTCGAGGATGCTCTTGGCGGTCTCGACGTCCATCTCCTCGAACGGACCGGTGCCGTAGACCTTGTCGCGGCCGAGGACCTCGAAGAGGTTGAACTCGATGTCGCGGAGATTCGACTTGTAGTGGCCCATGGCGACGGCTCCGTAAGGCTCGGGGAGGGCAGATTCCTCGTACACGTACCAGCGAGTAGCAACACGCTCTCTCCGATGATGCTACCCACCGGTAATAAGAAGCAACCCCTATCCGGCCATCTGTGACGTCCGCGACGTCAATCCCGCGGGTCAAAGCCGTGCGGGGGCTTGCCGACGGAAGGGTGGCAATCGGCGGCGGGTGAGGTGGGACGCGTAACCGGTCCGATACGTTCGGTGACGGAGCGTCCGGGATCCTGGACGGGCGGCCACCCCCCGGCCCATGAGGTCACGCCCCGGCAGGGTCCTGCCGGGGCGGCGCGCTCGATAGGCTGGGCCCCATGTACGGCTACGAGCAGAACCCGGGTGCCCAGCAGCAGTACGCGCCGCCCCAGCAGGGGCAGTACGCCCCGCCGCAGGCCGGCATGCAGGCGGGAATGCCGGGCGGCGGATACGCCCAGCAGCAGCCCCCGCTCTACCCGGAGCCCTCGCCGCCCTCCCTCGCGGACGCCGTGCGCGCCTTCACGACCGGCACCCTGGCCGCCGAGGACTTCCAGCAGATCTTCGCGACCTCCAAGGTCTACTGCCCGCGCGGCGACAACCCCGGCTTCCTGGCCCTGCACAACACCCAGCAGCCGGTCATCCCGATGTTCACCTCGCTCAAGGAGCTGCGGCGGTACGCGGGCAAGGAGTCGAAGTACTTCGTGATCACCGGTGCCGAGGTGATCGACCTGCTGCCGACCGGCTACGGCTTCGTCCTCGACATGGAGGGCGACCACCGCATGGTCTTCGACGCGAAGGCCGTGGAGCAGATGGTCGACTTCGCGATGCGGCGGATGTACGGCTGACGGAGGCGGGACGCTCACGGGCGGGGGCCGCGGGGCCGGGGGGGGCGCGGGCCCCGCGGGGCGGTCTCGGGTCGAGCTGTTAGCGCGGGAGCGGGCGCGGCTGGGCGCGGCGCGCGGGGTGGAGGGGCGGGCGGGGCGGGTCGGGGTCGTGTGGTG
>NZ_JBHWFF010000023.1:72370-72758 GCF_042733785.1 Streptomyces sp. NPDC059695
GGGCGCGCCGCCGGCGCGGCCGGCCGCCCGGCCCCCCCCCCCCCCCCCCCCCCCCCCCCGTTCCCGTGGGGTCCGCGCCTCCCCTCGGGGGCCGCCGGGCCCGCCCCCGTTCTCGCGGGGCTGGTCCGCGTCCGCGATGTGCCTCCGGTACTGCTGCGCGTCGAGCGGGCCGTCCGGCGCTCCGGTGCCGGCGAGGTCGACCTCGCCGGTCCAGCCGTCGCCGTACGGGTCGCTGACCCCGACACGGGCGCGCTTGTCACCCTTCCTCTCCACCCACTCGTGGTCCTTCGTGTACTTCAGGTGGTCCGGGTAGTGCCACATGCGGGCTCCTCCGCGGTCGTGGGGGGCGCGGGCGCGGGGCGGGGCCCGCACGCGGGGCGCCGGGGCC
>NZ_JBHWFF010000023.1:72768-86221 GCF_042733785.1 Streptomyces sp. NPDC059695
TCGCCCGTTTTCTCAGGGGGGTGGGGCGGGGCGCCCACGGGGGGGGCCCCCGCGGGGCGGGGGGGGCGGGGCCCCCCCCCCCCCCCCCCCACGGGCCTCGCGGAGCGGGCGGGGGCGCGGAGGCGCGGCTCACCCGGACGGAGGGGCGGCTTTCGGCCGCCTCGACGGGCGGCCCGGGAATGACGCGGAGCGGTTCCGCGTTCCGGGTGGCAGGAAGTTCATCGTTCAACTAAAGTGGTCGTACAAGGTCGCACCTAGGAGGTCGGGTCATGCCCGCAGTGACTGTCGAGAACCCGCTCACCCTGCCGCGCGTCGCGGCCCCCGCCGACGCCGTCGCCCGTCCCGTCCTCGCCGTCACCACGGCCCCCTCGGGGTTCGAGGGCGAGGGATTCCCGGTGCGCCGCGCGTTCGCCGGGATCAACTACCAGTACCTCGACCCGTTCATCATGATGGACCAGATGGGTGAGGTGGAGTACGCGCCCGGAGAGCCCAAGGGAACCCCCTGGCACCCCCACCGCGGCTTCGAGACCGTCACCTACATCATCGACGGGACCTTCGACCACCAGGACTCCAACGGCGGCGGCGGCACCATCACCAACGGCGACACCCAGTGGATGACCGCCGGCTCCGGCCTCCTCCACATCGAGGCCCCGCCGGAGTCCCTCGTCGTCAGCGGCGGCCTCTTCCACGGCCTCCAGCTCTGGGTGAACCTGCCCGCCTCCGACAAGATGATGGCCCCCCGCTACCAGGACATCCGCGGCGGCCAGGTGCAGCTCCTCACCACCCCCGACGGCGGCGCCCTGCTCCGCGTCATCGCCGGCGAGCTCGACGGCCACGAGGGGCCCGGCATCACCCACACCCCGATCACGATGATCCACGCCACCCTGCGCCCCGGCGCCGAGATCAGCCTGCCGTGGCGCGAGGACTTCAACGGCCTCGCGTACGTGCTCGCCGGCCGCGGCACCGTCGGCACCGACCGCCGGCCGGTCCACACCGGACAGACCGCCGTCTTCGGCAAGGGCGGCGCCCTCACCGTCCGCGCCGACGAGAAGCAGGACGGGAACACCCCCGACCTGGAGATCGTCCTCCTCGGCGGACAGCCGATCCGCGAGCCGATGGCGCACTACGGCCCGTTCGTCATGAACACCCAGGCCGAACTGCGCCAGGCCTTCGAGGACTTCCAGGCGGGCCGCCTCGGCACGATCCCGGCCGTCCACGGCATGGGCGAGTAGCAGCCGCCCGCACACCGCTTGACGGGCCGTCACCCGTACGGCCCGTCAGCGCGCGACGACACGCCGACGGCCGTGGTCCGGTGGTCGGGTGCAGACGAGCCGAGCGCCCCTCCTCCCCGAACCCGCCCGGCGGTTCGCCGCCTGGTGCGTCGTCTTCCTCCTGGGCGCCGGCGTCGCCGCCGTCTTCATCTGGCTCTGCGTCGTCTTCAAGACGGCCGTCACCCCCGCCCTGCTCGCGATCCTCGGCACCGCCCTCCTCGGGCCCCTCTACCGGCGCCTGCTGCGGATGAAGGTCCGCGAGGCGCTCGCCGCCGCCCTCACGGTCGTCGCCGTCCTCGTCGTCGTCGGCGGCGCCACGTACATCGTCGTCGTCGCCCTCATCGACACCGGCGACCAGATCGTCGCCTCGCTCCGGCAGGCCGCCACCGACATCGCCAAGCACCTCGGCGCGGCCGGCACCTCCCTCGACGACCTCGCCAAGAACGCCAAGGTCCTCCTGGAGAAGTTCGGCGGCACCGCGGCCTCCGGAGTCATCAGCGGCGTCAGCATCGTCGGCCAGATGCTCGCCACCGCCGTCCTCGCCCTCCTCCTCATCTTCTTCTTCCTGAAGGACTCCGACCGGGCCGCCGGCGCCCTGCGCTCCCTCGCCCCGCGCGCCACCGGCGACCTCGTCGAGGCGATGGCGCGCCGCGCGTTCGAGGCCGTCGAGGGCTTCATGCGCGGCACCACCTTCGTCGCGGCCGTCGACGCCCTCCTCATCGGCATCGGACTCGTCATCCTCGACGTGCCCGGCGCCGTCGGGCTCGCCGCGCTCGTCTTCGTCACCGCCTACATCCCGTACCTCGGCGCCTTCCTCTCCGGCGCGATCGCCGTCCTCGTCGCCCTCGCCGACCGGGGCTTCGTCATCGCGCTGTGGGTCCTCGGCATCGTCCTGGCGGTCCAGGTCCTGGAGGGCAACGTCCTCCAGCCCATGGTCCAGAGCCGGACCGTGCAGATGCACCCCGCCGTCGTGATGCTCGCGATCACCGCGGGGGCGTCCGTCGCGGGCATCCTGGGCATGCTGCTCGCCGTACCGCTGACCGCCGCGGCGACCGGGATCCTGGGCGAACTGCGCACGCGGTACGGGGCACCCCCGGAGCCCGCGGACACGGACGGCTGATCAGGCCGGTGTCAGTCCGCGTGGTCAAGAGGCACCGGTCAGGCCGCAGCCGGCTCGCCCCGCTCGAAGAGGCAGTGGTCAGGCCGGTGTCAGTCCGCCCCGCTCGAACGAGGCCAGGAGCTGTTCCAGGGCCGCCTGGTCCGGGCCGACGAACGGGTCGGCGTCCGGGGCGCCCGCGATCGTCCGCAGCATCCGGTCGGTCATCCGTACGGCCGGAGGCAGGTGCGTGCACAGCACGATCTCCGGGTTCATCTCGGCCAGCGGCGCGAGCGTCGCACGGTACTTCTCCGGGTCCACGAGGTGCACCCACGGGCTGTCGAGCGTCGCCCACAGCAGCTGCGCCCGCCGCAGCTCCTCCGGCTTCAGGTCGCTCGCGTGCCCGCTCTCGGCGATCTCGGCGCTCGGCATCGGGCCGCCGAAGCAGTCGGAGCTGAAGCAGATCCGGGTGCGGTCGTCGTAGAACCCGACGGTGGCGGGGTTGTCGAAGAGCGGCGGGCGGAACGCGTGCAGCGTGCGGTCGCCGACGTCGAGGGACTCCCCGGGGTTGAGGAAGTACACCCGGTCCATGGGCAGCGGCCGCTCGGTCATCATGATGCCCATGCCGATGAACGTCGTGATCACGCGCGCGCGTGGGGCCGCGTCGAGCAGGTCGAAGATCCCGCCGGTGTGGTCGCGGTCGGGATGGGTGAGCCAGATCCAGCGGACGTCCGCCGGATCCATGATCCCGCCCAGCGCGGCGACGAAGTCGCGGTCCTCGACCGAGAGCCCGGTGTCGACGACCACGGGTTCGGCGGCGGTGAGCACGTAGGCGTTGGCGGGGATGTGCCCGACGCCGGGGGCTTCGAGGCTGTCGGCGATCACCGTGGTGTCGCTGCCGACCTTGTGGATGTCCATGGCCCGCTCCGTGGTCCCCCCGGCGGCCGTACGACACCAGTGTCCCCCGGGGGGCGGGGGCCCGCGCGTCCGGCAGGTCCGGGGCCCGGGTGCCGCGGCCCTACGCGCAGCAGCCGTCCCCCGTCGGGGTCTCGTTCAGCTCGAACCAGATCGCCTTGCCCTCGCCCCGCGGGTCCACGCCCCACGCGTCCGCCAGCATCTCCATCAGGACCAGGCCGCGCCCGCTCGACGCCATCTCGCCCGGGTGCCGCTTGTGCGGCAGCTCGTCGCTGCCGTCGGAGACCTCCACGCGCAGCCGCCGTGCCTTCTCGCCGCACGCGACCTCCGCCACGAGCAGCGCGTCGCCGTCGGTGTGGACGAGGACGTTCGTGACCATCTCGGAGACCATCAGGACCGCCGCGTCGAGCTGGTCCTCGTCCGACCAGTCGTGCAGCAGCTGCCGCATCTGCTCGCGGGCCTCCGCGATCCGCTCCGGCTCCGCCTGGGCGATGGTCATCAGGGTGCGGCGCGGGGCCTCCCGCACGGTGTCGGCGGGCCGGCGGGAGAGCAGCAGGACGGCGATGTCGTCCTCGCGGCGGTCGGCGAGCGGGCCCGTCGTGTGGTGCGAGCCGGGCCCGTGGACGGCCTCCACGAGGGCGTCGGCGAGCCCCTCCAGGTCGTCGCCGGCGTGGGACTCCAGGAGCTCCCTGACCCGCTCCCAGCCGGTGTCCAGGTCGTGCCCGCCGGTCTCCAGGAGCCCGTCGGTGCAGATCATCAGGGTGTCGCCGGGGTCCAGGGTGAGCCGGGTGGTGGGGTAGTCGGTGTCGGGGTCGATGCCGAGCGGCAGCCCGCCGGCCGTCGGCCGCAGCAGAACCGTTCCGTCGTTCATCAGTACCGCCGGATCCGGATGCCCCGCCCGCGCGATGTCGACCGTCCCCGTCTCCAGGTCGACCTCCAGGTAGAGGCAGGTCGCGAAGCGCGGACCGCCGTTCTCCTGCTCCTCCCCGTCGGTGATCCCGTACAGGAAGCGCGAGGCGCGCGAGAGGACCGCGTCCGGCCGGTGGCCCTCGGAGGCGTACGCGCGCAGGGCGATCCGCAGCTGCCCCATCAGCCCGGCCGCCCGCACGTCGTGCCCCTGCACGTCGCCGATGACGAGCGCGATCCGGCCCGCGCCCCGGCCGCCGGTGCGCGTGGTCCCGCCGGGCAGCCGGATCACGTCGTACCAGTCGCCGCCGACCTGGAGCCCGCCGCCGGTCGGCACGTACCGCGCGGCGACCTGGATGCCGGGGATCCCCGGCCCGAGGACCGGCATCATCGTCCGCTGGAGGCCGAGCGACAGCTCGCGCTCGGACTCGGCCACGCCCGCGCGTGCGAGGGCCTGCGCGAGCATCCGCGCGACCGTCGTCAGCACCGACCGCTCGTCCGGTGTGAACGCCACCGGATGCTTGAAGGCCGCCATCCAGGCGCCCATCGTCCGCCCGGCGACGACCAGGGGGACGAAGGCCCAGGAGCGGCGCCCGAAGCGCTGGGCGAGCGGCCAGGTCATGGGGAAGCGCCGCAGGTACTCCTCCGGCGTCGGGAGGTAGATGGCCCGCCCGGTCCGGGCGACCTCGGCCGCCGGATAGTCCGTGTCCAGCGACATCGACGTGAACGGGCCCTCGTCGCCCTCGCTGTGCCCGTGGTGGCCGATGACCGTCAGCCGCTCGCCGGCCACCCCGAAGACGGCGAGCCCGTCCGGCGAGAAGCCGGGCATCGACAGCGAGGCCGCCACCCGCAGCACCTCGGCCGTCGACCGCGCCTCGGCGAGCGCCCGCCCCGCGTCGAGGAGGAAGGCCTCCCGGGAGCGGCGCCAGTCACCGGTGACCGGGGTGCGGGCGGCGGTGCCCGGCTGCTGCTCGGCGACCTCCTGGAGGGTGCCGACCAGCTGGTAGTCGTCGCCCTCGACGAGCGGCTTCGACCTGCTCCGTACGGTACGGATCACCCGTCCGTGCTCGTCCATGATCCGCAGCCGGGCCTCGGCGAGGGTGCCCTCGGCGACGGCGAGGTTGACCACCCCGTCGATCTCGTTCCAGTCGACCGGATGAAAACGGGAGCGGACGGCCGCCTCGCTGAGCCGCACGGGCTCGGCGGGCAGCCCGAGCAGCCGGGCGGCCTCGGCGTCGAGCGAGACGATCCCGGACGCGTTGTCCCAGCGCCACAGGCCGGTCGCGATCGCGGCCAGGACGTCCTCGGTGCGCATTGCCCCACTTTATGAATATCGGACAGCTGGTCGCCACCGAGAGTATTCGAAATCCGATCTTGGCCCGGCCGGTACTCTGGGTGGGTCTGCCCGCGTGTCCTGTGACGTCCGTGACAGGGGCCGGGGGGCAGTCACCCATCACCGAGATCCCGAAGACTGGATGAACGACGATGCATCGGTACAGGTCCCACACCTGCGGCGAGCTCCGCGCCTCTGACGTCGGCACCGACGTCCGGCTGAGCGGCTGGCTGCACAATCGGCGCGACCTGGGCGGCATCCTCTTCATCGATCTGCGCGACCACTACGGCATCACGCAGCTCGTCGCCCGGCCCGGCACCGCCGCCGCCGAGGTCCTCGACAAGCTGACCAAGGAGACCGTCGTCCGCGTGGACGGCAAGGTCGTCTCCCGCGGCGCGGAGAACGTCAACCCCGAGCTGTCGACCGGCGAGATCGAGATCGAGGCCGCCACGGTCGAGGTCCTGGGCGCCGCCAAGCAGATCCCCTTCACCATCAACGCCGACGACGGCGTCAACGAGGAGCGGCGCCTGGAGTACCGCTTCCTCGACCTGCGCCGCGAGCGCATGCACCGCAACATCATGCTGCGCTCCGCCGTCATCGCCTCCATCCGCTCCAAGATGGTGGCCCTCGGCTTCAACGAGATGGCGACCCCGATCCTCGCCGCGACCTCCCCCGAGGGCGCCCGCGACTTCGTCGTCCCGTCCCGCCTGAACCCGGGCAAGTTCTACGCGCTGCCGCAGGCCCCGCAGCAGTTCAAGCAGCTGCTGATGATCTCCGGCTTCGACCGGTACTTCCAGATCGCGCCCTGCTTCCGCGACGAGGACGCCCGCGCCGACCGCTCGCCGGGCGAGTTCTACCAGCTCGACGTCGAGATGTCGTTCGTCGAGCAGGAGGACGTCTTCCAGCCCATCGAGAAGCTCATGACGGAGCTCTTCGAGGAGTTCGGCGGCGGCCGCCACGTCACCTCGCCGTTCCCGCGCATCCCGTTCCGCGAGTCGATGCTGAAGTACGGCAACGACAAGCCGGACCTGCGCACCGCCCTCGAACTCGTCGACATCTCGGACGTCTTCGAGAACTCGGAGTTCAAGGCCTTCGCCGGCAAGCACGTCCGCGCGCTCGCCGTCCCGAACACCGGCGACCAGCCGCGCAAGTTCTTCGACGGGCTCGGCGACTTCGCGGTCTCCCTCGGCGCGAAGGGCCTGGCCTGGGTCCGCGTCGGCGAGGAGAACGCCCTCACCGGCCCCATCGCCAAGTTCCTCACCGAGGAGAACGTCAAGGTCCTGACGGAGCGCCTGGGCCTCGCTCCCGGCCACGCGATCTTCTTCGGCGCGGGCGAGTTCGACGAGGTCTCCAAGATCATGGGCCCGGTCCGGGTCGAGGCCGCCAAGCGCGCCGGCCAGTTCGAGGAGAACGTCTTCCGCTTCGCGTGGATCGTGGACTTCCCGATGTACGAGCGGGACGAGGAGACCGGCAAGATCGACTTCTCGCACAACCCGTTCTCCATGCCGCAGGGCGGCCTGGAGGCCCTGGAGACCCAGGACCCGCTGGACGTCCTCGGCTGGCAGTACGACATCGTCTGCAACGGCATCGAGCTCTCCTCCGGCGCCATCCGGAACCACGAGCCCGAGATCATGTTCAAGGCCTTCGAGATCGCCGGCTACAGCCGCGAGACCGTCGAGTCCGAGTTCGCCGGCATGCTCCGCGCCTTCGAGTACGGCGCCCCGCCGCACGGCGGCATCGCCCCGGGCGTCGACCGCATCGTCATGCTCCTCGCCGACGAGCCCAACATCCGCGAGATCATCGCCTTCCCGCTGAACGGCAACGGCCAGGACCTCCTGATGGGCGCCCCGACGGAACTGGACGAGTCGCGCCTGCGCGAGCTCAACATCCAGCTCCGCAAGCCGGTCGAGAAGAAGACGACGGACATCACGGACGCGGTCCACCCGGACGCGGCGCGCTAAGCACCCCGTCTGACGCGGAAGGGCCCGGAATCCACACGGATTCCGGGCCCTTCCGCTGTGTGTGCCGCGATGGCTACGCGTCGTCCTCCGAAAAGATCTCCTCGGCCGTGGCTGCCGTGACCGCGCGAGTCAGCCAGAGGCGCAGTGTCTCCAGGTCGTCGCAGGCGGTGACGCGGGCGCGGACGTCGTCGGGGACGTCGAGGCCGCGCTGCTCCAGGACCAGCAGTATGGCGGCGGCGCTGGCCTCGGCGCGACCTTCGGCCTTGCCCTCGGTTCGGCCTTCCTCCCGGAGTTCTTCGGAGAGGTACGACTTGTAGAAGGAGAGGTCCGTGGCCACCAGGTTCCTCCAGATCTCCTGAGCCGGACGCTTGCTCAGCCCCTGTGCGGTGAATTCGATGAGGGGGTCGGCGACGTCCTCGGGCAGGTCACGCAGTGCGGTGGAAAGTGCCTTCAGTATGTCACCGATGCCCGGATCGCCCGCGTGGGTGAGCGTCGCCAGGGTGGCCAGCGCCAGGTCTCCCCGGGCCCGGACCGGGTCGGTGATCACCGGCATGTTGTGCGGGCCCACGACGGTGGGGCGGATGACGAGGGTGGGCATGTCGGGCGGCCCGCTCGCCACCTCCTGCCCGGCCCATTCGGCTGTGGCCCGGTCTTGGCAGACGACGAGCAGAGCGGTCGGCAGCCGGTACTTCGACCACAGGTAGGCGGCGTAGTACGCCCAGCTCGCGTGCTTGTCGGGGTCCTTCTTGCCCTGGGACTCGATGGCGAGGAGCAGGGAGCCCTTCGCCGCGCTGTCGAGCTTCAGGAGGGTGTCCACGCGGCGTTCGACGGGTCTCGTCTCGGTGAGATCGGTGGGCAGGAGGACGGCTTCCACGGGGGTGGGAAGCCGGATTCCCAGCTGCCGTGACAGGCGGCTGAAGAGCATGGGGTCGTGCTGGAAGATCCGGTGCAACGCCTCGTGGGGCGGATTGACCATGGCGGTTCCTCGGTGTGTCACGGGCTGTGTGCGCAGCTCCCGCAGGTGCCCGGTTCCGGGGCTCGGTAGGCGCGGTCGCAGGTGTCGCAGTTCTGGAGGGGGTGGGGGGCGGCCGGTCGTGGCGGGCGGAAGGGTGGGAGCGGGGGGAGTTGGGCCGTGAGGCGGTGGGCCAGGAGGGCGGCGGGGCGACGGAGGGTCTCTGCGGGGAGCAGAGTGGTCAGGGCGCGGTGGATGGAGTCGGGGGTGACGTCACGCTCCAGCCACGTGACGACGCCCGGTGCGAGGTGTTCGGCGTCCGTGGCGGAGATCAGCAGGCGGGCATCCGTGCGACGGAGGCCGGAGAGGATGCCGATGGCCGTCTGGAGGAGGTCGGGCGTCGGGTACGCGGGCTGCGGTACGGCCGGCAGGGCGGCCCTTCGGCGGGGTTTCCGCTCTTCACGCCGCCGGGGCGCGGGCTCCTGCGGCTCGCGTCGGCGGGGTTGTGGCTCCTGCTTCTCGCGTCGTGGGGACGGGGGCTTCGGCTCGGGCCTCGGAGGGGGACCGTTCCCCCTGGTGGGACGGGGCGAGGGGGCGCTCGTGCGGCCCGGGCGGTTGCACGAGACCGTGCGGGTCACGACCCGCCCCGCCGCCGTGCGTTGCCTGGTGCGGCGCAGGTAGCCGTGGGCCTCCAGCTCGCGCAGGGCGGCGGCGATCCGTGTCGTGCCCTCCGGGAAGCGGCGGGCGAGGGAGCGGATGTCCACGGGTGATCCGGCGGGCAGCGACTGGATGTGGGTCGCCAGGCCGATGGCCGTCAGTGAGAGCGCCTCGTGCTGGGCGAGGTGGTTGCCGACGACCGTGAAGTGAGTGGAGTGAGGCGTGTTGTCGTGCACCACTCCGGTCAAAGTCCCCCGGGAAGGGTGGTTCTTGGCCTCGTCACGGGACGCGGTGGGCGCCTGGGCGCTAGGGTTCTGGTTATCCATCGGGGAAGCGTTCTCTTCCTTGGTGGTCAGGCCCTCGCACTGGGATGGCCGTCCCGGCGAGGGCCGACGCATGTCTGCGTCCGGCTCTGTTGGGCAGAGCGTAGATCAGACAACCCACCACTTAGCCAGCTGAGTTGGCGTTCTTCACCCGTGTGAGTGAGAGCCCGCTTCCGGGAGGGAAAGGGTGGGGCTTGGTGGGGTTTCTTTCTCTCCGGGGGTTACTTGGGGAGACCGCCCCCGGCACCGGTGACCAGGTTCCCGGTCCCCGGTGGGCCGGTGACGCCGAACTCGGCCCACACCGTCTTCTGCGGCACGGGACCGAGCCTCACACCCCACCGGTCCGCGAGCGCCTCCACCAGCAGCAACCCGCGCCCGCCCTCGTCCTCCGGCGGCGTCCTGCGGAGCCTGGGCAGGCTCTCCGCCCGGGTGTCCGTCACCTCGATCCGGAGGCCCTCCGGAGCCGCCCGCAGCACCAGACGGAAGCTCCGCCCGCCGACCCTGCCGTGCGTCGCCGCGTTCGCCGCCAGCTCCGCCACGACCTGCGCCGCCGCCTCGGGCACTCCGTACGGCAACTCCCTGTCCCGGAGCCACTCCACCGCGAGCAGCCGCGCGAGGCGGGCCCCGCGAGAGGACGGCGACAGGAGGACGTCGAAGTGCGCTGGTGAGACGGGTACTTGGGTGGTGCTGTGGGTGGTGTTCTTCTGATTCACGTCACCGAGCGTGGCCGCCCTCGCCTAGCGTGAACAGTGACGAAGTCGATGCGTACGGTGACTGTCCGGAGCTTGTCCACTGCTGTCCGGGCTGTCCGGACCCTCTTCACGGGTAGGGGCGTCGCGCCACGAAGGGGCGAGGGAAGGGTGCGGTATGTCGGTGGATGGTGCGGCGCAGCGGCTCAAGACCGAGGCGGACGAGCCGGGGTGGGAGGTCGACCCGGACGACGACTGGGGTGTGGCCGTGGTCGCCACCGTGGGACGGCAGTTGCGGCTGCGGAGGGAGGCGGTGGGGATGCGGGCCGCCGAGATCGGGACCGCCACGGGCTACGGCGAGGACCTCATCTACAAGATCGAGAGCGGCAAACGGATCCCGCGCCCCGAGTTCCTGGACAGGGCGGACGAGGTACTGGGGGCGGGCGGCCTGCTCTCGGCCATGAAGGAGGACGTGGCGAAGGTCCGGTACCCGAAGAAGGTGAGGGATCTGGCCGGGGTCGAGGAGCGGGCTGTAGAGATCGGTGTCTATGTCTGCAACAGCATCAGTGGGTTGTTGCAGACGCCGGAGCATGCTCGTGCCGTATTCGAGTCACGACAACCCCCCTACTCGCAGGACGAGGTGGAGCGGCTGGTTGTTGCGCGGGTGGCCAGGCAGTCCATCTTTGAGCGGGATCCGGCGCCTTCTCTCGGCTTCGTGCTGGAAGAGGCGCTGCTGCGACGGCCACTCGGAGGCACACTGGTGTGGCGAGGGCAGCTCGAACGTCTGCTGGAGGTGGGCCGGTTGCGGAACGTCACTCTCCAGGTGATGCCGACGCACGTAGAGGTCCACCCCGGTCTGGACGGCAAGATTGAGCTGCTGAAGTTCGTGGACGGTACTGCGACGGGTCGATCCGACGGGGCATTCAGCGGTCGCCCTGTCATGGATCCAAGGCAGGTACGCATCCTTGAGCTCCGGTATGGCACCATCCGGGCTCAGGCTCTCCCGCCCCGGGAGTCGCTGGCCTTCATTGAAGAATTGCTGGGAGAGACATGATCCGCAAGTCCTCTACCGGGGACGCCTCCGAACTGGCGTGGTTCAAGAGCAGCTACAGCGATGGCAATGAGGGCGACTCCTGCGTCGAGGTCGCCTGGCGCAAGAGCAGCTACAGCAGCGGCAGCGAGGGCGACTCCTGCATCGAGGTCGCCGCCACCCCCGCCACCGTCCACGTCCGCGACTCCAAGAACCTCGGCGGTCCCCAGCTCGCGCTGACGCCCGCCGCCTGGGCGGGCTTCGTCTCGTACGCGGTCGGCAGCTGACCTGCACCGACCTCCGTCATCGAGAGGCCGATGAGGCCGGCCACGCGATGTCGTCGATCGCCAGCCACGGTGCGGCGGCGACCGCCGTGGGAGTGAGCCCGGTGAAGGACCTGACCTCGCGGTGAAGGTGGGACTGGTCGGCGTAGCCGCTCTCGGCGGCGACGCCGGCGACGGCGTGACCCGCCGCGAGGAGGCGTGCGGCGTGGTCGAACCGCACCAGCTGTGCGGCGCGTTTGGGTGTGATGCCGAGTTGGGACCGGAAGCGGGCCGACAGGCGCTTCCGGCTCCAGCCGACCTCGTCCGCGAGGCCTTCGACCCGTGCCCGCCCCTGGCTGGTGCGCATCCGCCGCCAGGCGAAGGCGACCTCCGGGGCGACCGGCGGGCGGGTGTCCAGCCGTCGGCCGATGAGCTCCGCCGCGATCGTGAACCGTTCGTCCCATGACGGGGCGGCGCGCAGCCTGTCCTCCGTTCGTGCGGCCTCGCGGCCCCAGACGTCCCCGAGGGACACCACCGTCCCGGTGAGCTCGGTCGTCATCCCGAGCACCGCGGCCGCCGCGGCCGGGTCCAGCCGGATCTGGAGGCACTCGCTCGCCCGGCCGCCCGCCCGGAGGTCGCCGGGCAGGAGGCCGGTGACGGCGCTGCCGAGGACTTCCCGGCCGCCGCCGCGGTGGACCAGGCCCCCGCCCTCGCTCAGGTCGACGAGCAGGGTGACGGAGGGATGAGCGACCATCGCGATGTCCACGGTTTCCGGAGCGCGGTGAGCCTGGATACCAGGCCGGGGGCATATGCCAACGTGCCTGTCATGGCGACAGCGACGAACCCCGTCGAGCGGACCGGGAAGCACGTACCGTGGAGGGCACCACCGATCCAGGAGGACGCCGCCGTGGATGCAGTCGAGCAGCGGACACGTGCCATGACGCAGGAGCAGTTCGAGGAGCTCGCGCGTGTGGGTGACCGGTTGAGTGATGCCCTGCGACTGGAGTTCATCGACGGGAAGATCGGGGAGAAAGCCTTGCCTGACGGCGACCACGGACGCATCATCCAGTGGCTGACCCGCCTGTGCATTCAGGCCGACACGGGCTGGTGGCTGCACGTGGACCAGGGGCTGAGGATCGGGTCCTACCGCAAGGGAAACGCTCGGCCCGACGGCTGCCTCGCACCCAACGACACCTTCGTCGGCCAAGGCGAGTGGGCGAGTGCCGACGGTGTGCTGATGGCGGTCGAGGTCACCTCACACGACTCGGACACAGACCGACGTGACCGCGTCGAGAAGCCGCGCGCCTATGCCGAGACCGGCATCCCCGTCTATCTGTTGATCGACCGTGCGACGGGCGAAGTGAAGGTGCACTCCCAGCCTGGCGACGGTCGGTACGACATGATCGTTACGGCGACCTTCGGAAAGACGGTCATGCTGCCGGAGCCGGTCGGCATGGAGCTCGACACAGAGCCGCTCAAGGACTGGGTGCAGTGACCCCCGAAGGTTTTTGACGCGGGCTGTCACACATCCCGGACCCGCTCCGTCAGTGCAGTGTCCGGCTCGGTCGAGGCGGACGTACACCGGACGAGGAGCCCGAGATGTTCGCCGAGATGTCCACCACCGCCATCGTCGTCACCGCCGTCGCCGCGTTCATGGCCGGGTTCTCCGGGGCGTCGATCTTCTTCAAGGCCAAGTTCGTCGTCGAGCCCCTCGCCGAGTACGGGGTGCCGCAGGCCTGGTGGAACTGGCTCGGGGCCGCCAAGGCCGCCGGGGCCGTCGGGCTCGTCGTCGGGTTCTGGGTCCCCGTCATCGGGACCCTCGCCGCGATCGGCCTCATCCTGTACTTCGCCGGGGCCGTGATCACCGTCCTCCGGGCCCGCGCCTACGGCCACGCCCCCTTCCCGCTCGTCTACATGGCGCCCGCCGTCGCCGCCCTCGTCCTCACCTGGTGACCGTGGGCAGGGATGCGAGAAGGCCGCCGGCCCCCGGAGCAGGGGGACGGCGGCCGTCATGGGGTAGTCACTACAACGTCGGGGCCACCAGCCGCGGGGGCACC
>NZ_JBHWFF010000023.1:86231-112718 GCF_042733785.1 Streptomyces sp. NPDC059695
TCCCACACGGGCCCCCCCCCGCGCCCCCCCCCGCCCCCCCGGGGGCCCGGGGGGCGGGGTGCCGCGCCCGCCGCGGGCCCCCGGAGCAGGGGGACGGCGGCCTTCTTCGGTACGTCAGTCCTTCTTCGGGTCCTCCAGGCGCGGGAACAGCACCGCGCCCTTCGTCACCGTCGCGCCCGCCGGCAGCTGACCCCACGTCGCGGAGGTCTGCACCGGCTGCTCGGGCAGGGCACCCAGGGACGCCTCGGCGCCGAGGGACTCCCAGAGCGCCTGCGAGGTCTCCGGCATGATCGGGTTCAGGAGGACGGCGACGGCGCGGAGGGACTCGGCGGCCGTGTAGAGGATCGTCGCCAGGCGGGCCTTGCCCTCCGGCGAGTCGTCCTTCGCGACCTTCCAGGGCTCCTGCTCCGTGATGTAGCCGTTGACCTGCTTCACGAAGTCGAAGATCGCCAGGATGCCGCCCTGGAAGTCGAGCTCCTCGCCGATCTTCGCGTCGGCGGTCTCGACCGCCTTCGCCAGACCCTCGTGGATCGCCTTCTCCGCGTCGCCGTCGGCCGCCGACGCCGGCAGTTCGCCGCCGAAGTACTTGCCGACCATCGCGGCGACCCGGGACGCCAGGTTGCCGTAGTCGTTCGCCAGCTCCGACGTGTAGCGGGCGGTGAAGTCCTCCCACGAGAACGAGCCGTCCGAACCGAACGCGATCGCCCGCAGGAAGTACCAGCGGTACGCGTCGACACCGAAGTGCGAGGTCAGGTCCTGCGGCTTGATGCCCGTCAGGTTCGACTTCGACATCTTCTCGCCGCCGACCATCAGCCAGCCGTTGGCCGCGACCCGGCCCGGCACCGGCAGACCCTGCGCCATCAGCATCGCCGGCCAGATCACCGCGTGGAAGCGCAGGATGTCCTTGCCGACCAGGTGCGTGTTCGCCGGGAAGGTCTCCTCGAACTTCGCCGGGTTCTCGTTGTAGCCGACGGCCGTCGCGTAGTTCAGGAGCGCGTCGACCCACACGTAGATGACGTGCTTGTCGTCCCACGGCACCGGGATGCCCCAGTCGAACGTCGAGCGCGAGATCGACAGGTCCTGCAGGCCCTGCTTGACGAAGTTCACGACCTCGTTGCGCGCCGACTCCGGCTGGATGAAGCCCGGGTTCGCCTCGTAGAACTCCAGCAGCTTCGGGCCGTACTCGCTCAGCTTGAAGAAGTAGTTCTCCTCCTTGAGGATCTCCACCGGCTTCTTGTGGATCGGGCACAGCTTCGTGCCGTCCTCGGCCTCGATGAGGTCGCCGGGGAGCTTGAACTCCTCACAGCCCACGCAGTACGGGCCTTCGTACCCGCCCTTGTAGATCTCGCCCTTGTCGTACAGGTCCTGCACGAACTCCTGCACGCGGTCGGTGTGACGCTTCTGCGTGGTGCGGATGAAGTCGTCGTTCGCGATGTTCAGGTGCTCCCAGAGGGGCTTCCACGCCTCCTCGACGAGCTTGTCGCACCAGGCCTGGGGCGTGACGTCGTTCGCCTCGGCCGTGCGCATGATCTTCTGACCGTGCTCGTCCGTGCCGGTGAGGTACCACACCTTCTCGCCGCGCTGACGGTGCCAGCGCGTGAGCACGTCGCCTGCGACGGTCGTGTAGGCGTGGCCCAGGTGAGGAGCGTCGTTGACGTAGTAGATGGGGGTCGTGACGTAGAACGCCTTCGCCCCCTGCTTCTCGGATCCAGTGGCCGCCATGGTCGAAATCCTAACGGCCCCACGAAGATCCACTCACATCGATAACCGGGGGGTGTGGATGATGAACGGCATGCGTGTACTCGTAGCCGAGGACGAGCGGGACCTCGCCGCGCTCCTCGCCACCGGCCTCCGCCGCGCCGGCTTCGCCGTCGACACCGTCCACGCGGGCGACGACGCCCTGGAGCGGCTCGCCCTGGACGCGTACGACGTCCTCGTCCTCGACCGCGACCTGCCCCGCGTCCACGGCGACGACGTCGCCCGCCGGGTCGTCGCCGCCGGATCCCCCACCCGGATCCTCATGCTCACCGCCTCCGCCGCCGTCGAGGACCGCGTCCAGGGCCTCGACCTCGGCGCCGACGACTACCTCGGCAAGCCCTTCGACTTCCCCGAGCTCGTCTCCCGCGTCCGCGCCCTCCGGCGGCGCTCCGCCCGCCCCGCCCTGCCGCCCCTCCTCGCGCGCGACGGCCTCGTCATGGACACCGTCCGGCGCACCGCCGCCCGCGACGGGCGGGACCTCGACCTCTCCCCCAAGGAGTTCTCCGTCCTCCAGCTCCTCCTGGAGGCCGACGGCGCCGCCGTCTCCGCCGAGGAGCTCCTCGAACGCGCCTGGGACGCCCACGCCGACCCCTTCACCGGGGCCGTGCGCGTCTGCATGAGCAAGCTGCGGGGGAAGCTGGGCGAGCCCCCGCTCATCCGGACCGTCCAGGGCGTCGGGTACCAGCTGTGAGCGACGAGCCGGTCCTCGGCGCCGGGTCCGCCATCCGCACCCGCATCGCCCTCGTCTACGGAGGCGTCTTCCTGGTCCTCGGCGCCGTCCTGCTGATCGTGGTGAACCTGCTGGTCAGAGCCGGGACGAACGCCGACGCGGACGCGATCGTGGCCCGCGCCGACGACGGCGCCGTCATCGAGGCGTACCGGATCGGCGACGACGTCAGCCGGGCCGCCGGCGAGCAGATGCTCATGTGGTCCTCCCTCTCCCTGCTCGTCATCGCGTGCGGCGCGGTCGTGGTGGGGTGGTGGACCGCGGGGCGCATCCTGCGGCCCGTCCACGAGATGACCGCCCGCGCCCGGCGGCTCTCCGGGCTCGACGAGAGGCTCGACGTGCGCGGGCCCGACGACGAGCTCAAGGAACTCGGCGACACCATCGACACGCTGCTCGGACGCCTGGAGACCGCCTTCGACAGCCAGCGCCGCTTCATCGCGAACGCCTCCCACGAGCTGCGCACCCCGCTCGCCACCCAGCGCGCCGCGATCCAGATCGGGCTCGACGAGGACTGCGAGGTCCGGCAGGTGCTCCTCGACGCCAACCGGCGCAGCGAGCGCCTCATCGACGGGCTGCTGCTCCTCGCGCGCAGCGAGCGCGGGCTCGACGCGCGGGAGGACGTACGGCTCGGGGACGTCGTCGAGGAGGAGTACGCGGGCGCGTGCGTGGCCGGCGACGGCGGTGTCGTACGGGGCAGCCGGGTGCTGCTCGCCCAGCTCGTGCGGAATCTCGTCGCGAACGCGGTCGCGTACAACGTGCCGGGCGGCGAGGTCCGCGTACGGGTCGACGCGCCCGGGGTCCTCACCGTCGTCAACACCGGGCCCGTCGTCCCGGACGGCGACGTCGACGGGCTCTTCGAACCCTTCCGGCGCGGGGAGGGGCGCGACCGGACGGGGCCCGGCGCGGGGCTCGGGCTCTCCCTCGTGCGGTCCATCGCCGGCGCGCACGGCGGCGCGGTGCGGGCCGTGGCGCGGGGGGCGGAGGAGGGCGGCGGGCTGGTGGTGACGGTGACCCTGCCGGTCACCGCCACCCCCGCCGCCGGCTAGAACTCCAGGCCGGAGAGCAGACCCCGGTAGAACGCCGTGTGCGCCGTCTCCACGGGCGTCACGCCCGCGAAGTACGTCGCCGTACGGGGGGTGCCGTCGAGCTTCCGCAGGTAGTCGAAGGCCTTGTTGTCCTCCTCGCCCCAGGCCACGAACCGCCAGTGCAGCGGGCGGTCGGCGGCCTCGGCGAGCGCCTGCGTGGCGGCCGTCCTCGACTCCGGGGCGCCGTCCGTCTGGAACACGACGAGCGCCGGGCGGGCCGGGTCGTTCTTCTCGTGGTGGGCCAGGACCTCCTCCACCGCGCGGTGGTAGTTGGTGCGGCCCAGGCGGCCCAGGGTGCCGTTGATCTCCTCCACGCGGGTGGGGGTGAGGTCGGCCGGGGTCAGGTCGACGGTGCCGTCGATGTCCGTCGAGAAGAACACGGTCGTGACGGTGGCCGTCTCGTCCAGGTGCGCCGCCAGCGCCGTGACCTGCTCGGCGAGCCGCTGCACGGAGCCGTCCTTGAAGTACCCGCGCATCGAGCCGGACCGGTCCACCACGAGGTACACGGCGGCCCGCGCCCCCGTGAGCTGCTGCTTCTTGAGCTGCGCCCCGGCGGCCTTGTACGCGTCCGCGAGGTGCGGGGCGGCGGCCCTGACGGCGGCGAGGGGGAGAGCGGGGGTGCCGGTGGCCGGGGCGTCGTCGGCGGGGGCCTCGTCGGCGGGGGCGTCGGTCGTGTCGCTCGTGCCGGTCGCGGTGGCCGTGTCCTCGGTGGCCTCCGGTGCCGCGACGGCGACCGGCTCGGCCGGGGCGATGGCCTCGGCCTGCGGCTCCTCGGCCACCTCGGCCTGCGGCTCCGCCGGGGGCGTGTCGTGCGTGGCGACGGCCGTCTCCGGCTCCGCCGGGGTGGTGGTCTCGGCCTGCGGCTCGTCGGCGGCGTCCGCCTCGGGCTCGGCCGGGGCCGTGTCGTCCGCGACGAGGGCCGCTTCCGGCTCCGCCGGGGTCGGGGTGTCGGCGACGGCCGTTTCCGGCTCGGGGGCGCTGGCCTCGGCCTGCGGCGCGTCCGCGGCGACCGTCTCCGGCTCCGCCGGGGCGACCGGCTCCTCGGCGGACGCCGCGCTCTCCGGCTCCGCCTCGACGGCGGGGGCCGCCGCCTCCGGCTCGGGCGCCACCTCGGCCTCGGCCGCCGCGGATTCCTCGGCGGGGGCCGCGTCCTCCGGCGTCACCTCCGGCTCGACGGCGGTCGCGTCGGCGTCGGCCGACTCCTCGGCGGCGGGGGCCGCTGCCTCCGCGTCCGTCGTCGAGCCGGGCTCGGCAGTCTCGCCGGGAGCCGCAGGCTCCTCGACGGCGACGGCCGCCGTCTCGACGGCCACTGCCGCCTCCGGCTCGGGCGCCGTCGTCGTATCGGCGGGAGCCGTGGTCTCCGGCTCGGGAGCCGTCGCCTCGGCGGGCGGTGCCGTCTCCGCCTCGGGGGCCGCAGCCGCCGGCTCCGCCTCGGTCGCCGCAGGCTCCTGGGTCGCAGCCGCCGGCTCGGCGGAAGTCTCCGCCGTTCGGGCCTTCGGGATCTGGGGGTTGTCGAAGGCCGCCGCCACCAGGTCGTCCGCCGTGCGGCGCGCCGCCGCCTCCGGCGTGGAGGGCGTGGACGACGTGGCCGGGGCCACCGGGGTCTCCGTCGCGTCCCCGGTCTCGGACGCCACCGGGACCTCCGTCGCGTCCCCGGGCTCCGACGCCTCCGGGGCGGTGGTCGTCGTCTCCTGGTTCTCACGCGTCTGGGGCGGGACGGAGGTTGCCGGGGTTTCCTCGCGGTCCCGGCCGAACACCTTGCGCAGCATGCTCCGAATACCCATGGGCGAACCCTTTCGCATGAGTGGGGGTGCGGTGTGAATGTCCGTACTGGGCGTTTCGGGACGTTCATCCCTGGCCAGGGCGGACACGTAAGGTTAGCGGCCACCCCCTCCCCCTCCGGTGACCCGGTCGCCCCCGGTTGCCGTGCATTCATGCGGCGTTCATTCCGGCGCCGTCCCTGTGCAGATGTGCGCACATAGCGTCGCCGCCGAAGGAATCCGACACCATGTCGGCGCAGTCGTGCGCCGGAGGAGGACGAAGTGCGCAAACTGCTGCCGCTGCTGAGCACGAACCCCCACGGAGGCGGCCGTTCCGCTCTCACCTGCCGGTACCGGTGTGGTGACGCCTGCTTCCACGAGGTGCCCAACACCAGCGACAACGAGTACGTCGGCGACGTCATAGCCGGTGTCCTCTCCCGCCGTTCCGCCCTCCGCGCCGCCGCCGTCGTGACGGTCGCCTCCGCCGCCGGTGGTGCCGTCGTCCTCGGCAACGCCCCCGTCGCCCAGGCGCAGCCGGACCACCGGCACAAGCCGCAGCCCGCCGACGGCGCCCGCGGCCTCCGTTTCGCGCCCGTCGCGCCCAACAACGACGACCGCGTCACCGTCCCCGCCGGATACGGCCAGAACGTGGTCATCCGCTGGGGCGAGCCCATCCTCCGCGGCGCGCCCGCCTTCGACTCCGAGAACCAGACCGCGAAGGCGCAGGCCGGTCAGTTCGGCTACAACAACGACTTCCTCTCGCTGCTGCCGCTGCGCGAGGAGCACGACCGCCAGGTCCTCGTCGCCAACCACGAGTACACCGACGAAGTCCTCATGTTCCGCGGGTACGACGCCGCCAACCCGACCCGCGAGCAGGTCGAGGTCGCCTGGGCCGCGCACGGCCTCTCCGTCGTCGTGGTCCAGGAGGAGCACCGTACGGGCCGGCTCACGCCCGTCACCCGCCACCGTCTCAACCGCCGTCTGCACACCACCAGCGAGTTCCGGGTCACCGGCCCGGCCGCCGGCAGCGCCCTGCTGAAGACCTCTGCCGACCCGACGGGCCGCAAGGTCCTCGGCACGCTGAACAACTGCGCCGGCGGCACCACCCCGTGGGGCACGACCCTCCACGGCGAGGAGAACTTCAACCAGTACTTCGCCAACGGCTCCAGCGCCACCGACAAGCGGTACGGCGTCGGCACCGGGGCCACCGAGCGGAAGTGGGAGCGCTTCGACAAGCGCTTCGACCTCAAGCAGGAGCCCAACGAGGTGCACCGCTTCGGCTGGGTCGTCGAGCTCGACCCGTACGACCCGGAGTCGACGCCCCGCAAGCGCACCGCGCTCGGCCGCTTCAAGCACGAGGCCGCGCAGCCCCGCCTCACCGAGGACGGCCGTCCGGCCGTCTACATGGGGGACGACGAGCGGTTCGACTACTTCTACAAGTTCGTGTCGAGCAAGCGGATGAAGAAGGGGCACTCGCGGGCCGCCCACGAGCACAACCTGACGCTCCTCGACGAGGGCACCCTGTACGTCGCCAAGCTGACCGGCGACTCGCCCGCCGCCGAGATCGACGGCACCGGCAAGCTCCCGAACGACGGTGAGTTCGACGGCTCCGGCGTGTGGATCCCGCTCGCCACGGCCGGCCCCGACGGCGCCGTCTCGCACGTCCCCGGCATGACCGCCGAGGAGGTGTACGTCTTCACCCGCCTCGCCGGTGACAAGGTCGGCGCCACCAAGATGGACCGGCCCGAGGACGTCGAGCCGTCCCCGCGCAGCGGCCGGGTCTACGTCGCGCTCACCAACAACAGCGACCGCGGCAAGGCCGGCAAGGCGCCCGCCGACGAGGCCAACCCGCGCAACCTCAACAAGCACGGGCAGATCCTGGAGCTCGCCGAGCACTGGGACGACCCGTCGGCCGACGGCTTCGCCTGGCGCCTGTTCCTCGTCGCCGGCGACCCGAACGACCCGGCCACGTACTTCGCCGGCTTCCCGAAGGAGAAGGTCTCCCCGATCTCCTGCCCGGACAACGTCGCCTTCGACCCGCACGGCAACCTGTGGATCTCCACCGACGGCAACCAGCTCGGCTCGCACGACGGCCTGTTCGGCGTCGCCACCCGCGGCGAGCGGCGCGGTGAGCTCAAGCAGTTCCTGACGGTGCCGACCGGTGCCGAGACCTGCGGCCCGCTCGTCCAGGACCGCCGCGTACTGGTCGCCGTGCAGCACCCGGGCGAGATCGACGGCGCCTCCGTCGAGAAGCCCGCGTCCACCTGGCCGGACGGCCCCGGGAAGATCGTCCGCCCGTCGGTCGTCGCCGTGTGGCGCACGGACGGCGGCGACATCGGCGTCTGATCCCGACGACGGCGGGGCCTGGGAGCGGGGTCACTCCACTCCCAGGCCCTCCCGGAACCGCGTGAACTGCTCCTCCGGGTCGCCCGTGTACGCCCACGGCACCCAGGCCGCCCGGGTGCCGAGCATCCCCATCAGCTCCCGGGCGAGCTCCACCTGGCCCGCGTAACAGGCGGCGTGCGCGAGGAAGTTGAGGTCGCCGACCTCTTCCGGCGCCACCGGGAGTCCCGGGTCCCGCCCGCCGATCCAGCGCGCGTGCGTGCGGCGCAGCTCCGTCACCGCGAGCTCGTGCTTCCAGTGCTGGTCGAAGCCGCGCACCGGGCCCCGGCCGAGCGCCCCGTCCGCGATGTACCGGTACTCCTCGACCCGCGCCACCTGCACCAGGACCGGCAGCGGGGAGCCGGGCGGTGCCACGCCCGCCGCGTCGCGCGCGAAGTCGTACATGCTGCCGTGCGTGCCGTGCCACCGCGCCGACCAGTAGCGCAGCACCTGGATGTGCCCCTCGGTGTTGTACGGGTCGCGGCGCCGCAGCTCGTCGAACCAGTGCCGCAGTTCGCGGCGCGGCACCCCGCCGTCGTACAGCCGCGCCACCGACAGCAGCGACACCCACGGCATCGGGTCGGCCGGCGCCGCCTCGGCCGCGCCCCGGCAGGCGTCGACGGCGGAGTCGATCCGGCCCCGTTCGAGGGTGGCGCCCCGGCCGGCCGCGATGGCCGCGTCGAAGACCCGTACGACCTCGGTCGCGGCCCGCAGCACGGCGGCGTCGGGGTTGCCGGGCTCGGCGGCCCTCCAGGTCTCGACCGTGGAGCTGCCGGCGGCGGCGTGCGACAGGAGCCGCAGCCGGTGGGTGCGGCGCGCCCAGTCCGTACCGGTGGCGGCGAGCAGGTCCCGTACGCCCTGCCAGCGGCCGATGACGATGTCGTGGCGCGCCTCGGTCAGCGCCCGGTCCCCGAAGTCCGGGTCGAAGTCGGGTGCGAAGCGCTCCGGACGCGCCGGGCGCACGGAGCGGCGGCGTACGGCCATGGGGGCCTCCTTCGGGTTCGGCTGCCGTCAGAAGTCGCTCGGTGGAGAAGAGAGGGTGCGTCAGAAATCCGTTGCGTAGCTCTTGTCGCGGGTTCCCGTACGCGGGTGCGTGGCCGGGGCCGAGCCCTCCGCCGCCGCGAGCGCGCGGACGGCGTCCAGGCGGGCCGGGCGGTAGTAGTCGCTGCCCCTGCGCCAGTACACGACCAGCGGGATCACGCCGAGGAGCAGTCCGCCGAGGCCGATGGTGACGGCGGTGGTGGAGAGGACGCTGAGCGACTCGACGAAGGCCCAGAGCATGAACGCGGAGCCGAGCAGCGGCCAGAGGCCGCCGAGGAGCAGGTTCCGCACGGAGCGGAACAGGACCGCCTTGTACGCGACGACGGCGGCGATGCCCGCGAGGCCGTAGTAGAACGCGATCTGGAGGCCGATCGCGGACACGGCGTCGCTGAGCAGCTGCTGCACGGATCCCGCGGCCGCGGCCGCGCAGAACATGAGGAGGGCGGCGGCGCCGACGGTGGCGATCGCGACCCACGGGGTGTTCCAGCGGCGGTGCACGAGGCCGAGCGCGGCGGGCAGGGTCCGGTCGCGGCCCATCGCGAAGAGCGAGCGGGTGACCTGGAGGAGGGTGGTCTCCAGGGTGGCGACGGTGGACAGGACGACGGCCACGACGAGCAGTTTGCCGCCGACGCCGGGCCAGATCTCCTGGCCGAGGACGGCGAGGACGTTGGGGCCCGCGGCGCGGATCTCCTCGGCGCTCAGCAGGACGTTGACGGCGACGGTGAAGGCCTCGAAGAGGAGGAAGACGAAGCCGACGCCGACGAGCGCGGCGAGGCCCGCGGTGCGGCGGCTGTTCCGGGTCTCCTCGCTGAGGTTGCTGGTGACGTCCCAGCCCCAGTAGTAGAACGCGGCGATCAGCGCCCCGGCGGCGAAGCCCTCGGGCCCGTCGAAGCGGTCGAGCGCGAACCAGGACCAGTCGAAGGCGGTGGCCCGGCCCCGGTGCGCGACGGCGGCCAGGACGAAGCCGAGCAGGATGAGCATCTCGACGCCGGACATCACGAGTTGCGCCCGTACGGTGAGCCGGGCGCCGCCCAGGACGACGAGCAGCATCATCAGGAACCAGCCCGCGCCGACGGCCGCCGCGAGCGGGGTGTGCGTGGCGAGTTCCGGGTCGATCAGGGAGAGCGTGAGGGAGCCGGCGGGCAGCGAACCGGCCACCATGAACACGGTGGCGGCGAAGACGAGCGCCCAGCCGGAGAGGAAGCCGAGGAAGGGGTGGAGGGTGCGGCCCACCCAGGAGTATCCGGCACCGGCGTTGACGTCGATGCGGCCGAGACGGGCGTACGCGAGGACGATCCCGAGCATCGGTATCGCGCAGTAGAGCAGGGCGGCGGGCCCGGCGAGACCGACCGCGCCGAAGAGGACGGCGGTGGTCGCGGCCAGCGAATAGGCGGGTGCGCTGCCGGCGACGGCCATCACGATCGTGTCGAAGGTGCCGAGGACGTTGGGCTGGAGCCCTCTGTTCGTGGTGGTGCGCATGGCGGGTCCTCGGGGGCGCGGGGGGCTGAGGGGCGGTGCGGCGGCGGTGCGGTGGTGATGCGGCGGTGCGGTGGTGATGCGGCGGTGCGGTGGTGATGGGGTGCGATCGGGGGTGGGGTCGGGGCGGGTCCGGGGGCAGGGCGAAGTGGCGCGTCCGCCGGGCCGGTTGCCGACGGCGGCGGGCACGGATCACGGTGAATCGAGCGCATCGTAGTCGCCCGGGTGGCTTCCGGTAACGGCGGTGGGGAAGGTTCCGTTCCGTGACCGCCGGTAAGTCCTCCCGTACGCCCCCGGAGGGAGGTTTACCGCAGGTCGGGACCGGCGATGGCGCGGGCCGCGGCGACCTCCTGACGGAGCGGCTCCAGGACTCCGCTCTCGTCGCCGGGGAGCTCCGCGCGCACTTCCACGAGCGTCTCGCTGGCCCGCAGACCGGCCGCGAGCTCCCGCAACTCGCGCCGCACGGCGTCCACCTCCGCCTGCTCGGGCGCGGGCGCGCCGTGGTCGACCCGGATCCGGGCCGCGGTCGTCGCGTCCACGATCCGCTCGACGGCGACGACGAGCGGCCACCAGGCGGCGGCCCGGGTGCCGGTCGGCGGCGGTTCGGTCAGGGCGCGCTGGAACTCGGAGCGGACCGTCGACAGGTCCCGGTAGAGCGTGCGGCGGGCGCGCAGCCGGCCACTGTGGTCCTCCCGGGCGCCGAACGCCCGCTCCACGTAGGCGGCGGTGTCGGCGACCGCGTCCGCCAGTCTGTCCCCGATCCGGGCGTGCCAGGACTCGGGCCAGAGCAGATAGCCGGCGACCAGGGCGATCGCGCAGCCGATGAGCGAGTCGTACAGGCGGGGCAGGACGAGGTCGAAGCCCTGGTGGTTGAGGGTGTCGGAGAGCAGCAGGATCACCGGGGTGATGGCCGCGGTCTGGAAGGCGTACCCCTTCGCGGAGAAGGCGGGGATCAGGGCCGCGAGGACGACCATCACCGGCACGTCCCACCAGCCGCGCGGCACCTGGGAGAGGACGAGCGCGGCGAGGACGAGCCCGGCGGCGGTGCCGGCGGCGCGGAGCACGGCCCGGGAGAACACCGAGCCGAAGTCGGGCTTCATGACGAACGTGACGGTGAGCGCGACCCAGTACGAGCGGGGTACGGCGATCAGCGAGACCAGGGCCTGGGCCAGGCCGATGCAGAGCGCGAGCCGCAGGCCGTACCGCCAGGACGCCTCGGAGAACAGGACGGCACGGGTGGCGCGGCGGACGCGGACGCGGAGCGCGGCGGGGCGGCCGAGCCGGTCGTCGACGTTGTACGGGTCGGGGTCGGACGCGTGGACGACGGCCGCCGCGTGCCGCAGGGCGTGGTCCACGGCCTTCTCGGCGGGCCGTTCGGGCACCGGCAGCTCCGGCTCGGGACCGCCGGTGCGGCCCTGGGCGACGGCGTCCGCGAGGTCCCGCACGGCCGCGGGGATCGCCGGGGACAGCGGGCCGACGAGCCGGGCCCGCAGGTGGGCGGCGGGCGCGGCCTCGACGAGCGGGATGACGACGTTCAGCTGGGCGAGGACCCGGACCAAAGCGGGGGCGCGGCCGTGCTGGCGGGCGCGGCGGGCCAGGACCAGGTCGTACGACTGGTTGAGGGAGGCGGTGACGGCCTGCCGCTTCTCGTCGTACGCGCCGGTCCCGGTGGCCTCGTACAGCTCGGCGACGGTCCGGTAGGTCGCCGCGACGGCCTCCCGTTCGGGGGCGGCGCGGCGCATCGGCCAGCCGAGGAGGGTGAGGGCGAGGACGAACAGGCCGCCGAGGGTGAGGAGCGCGGGCGCCTTCCACCAGGGGTCGGGCATGGGGAGGCCGGCGCCGACGACCGCGTTGAGCAGCAGGAGCAGGCCCGAGACGGAGGCGACCGCGCCGATCGAGGAGATCATCCCGGAGACCAGGGCGACGAGGGTGAGCGCGGCGACCGCGATCCAGCCCTGCCCGAAGACGAGGGTCCCGAGGGTGACGCCGATCGCGCCGAACAGCTGCGGCACGGCGATGTTGTAGACCCGCATCCGGTACGCGTCGGCCGTGTCGCCGATGACGCCGGAGAGCGCGCCCATGGAGACGAGCGCGCCGTACGCGGGCCGGTCGGCGGCGAGCCCGACGGCGAGGGGCACGGAGAGGGCGACGGAGGCGCGGACGACGGCGGCCCAGGGGATGGGGGTGGGGGCGGGCCTGAGACCTGCGGTCAGCCAGGCGGGCGGGGTGATCCGGACGGGTCCTGCGGGACGTGCCATGCGCCCAACGTACGACGCGGGGTGGCCCCGGCGACGCCCGCGCCCGTGTGGGCCTTCGCCCACGCCCGTGTGGGCAATCGTCCCGCTTGGGGGTCCCCCCTGGACGAAGTCCTTGGGGGAGGGACGGGTGGGCACACGGGACGGCGCCTTCTCGCGGCGCCTCCGCGTTTTGTGCCTGGACCCGCACCACCGGGGCGGCGCACCTGTCGGTGCGGGTCAGGGCGCATGAGCCTAGGCCCGGCACGGGGCGCCGTTCCGTTGTGCCCACCCGTTCCGCCCTGCGGAACGATTGCCCACAACGGGGCGGGGTCAGTTGCGGTAGGACTCGACCTCGGAGGGTGGGCGGAGGGTGGCGTCGTCCGGGTCCTCCCCGAACTCCGCCTTCGCCCGTCGCTGCCGCAGCAGGTCCCAGCACTGGTCGAGGCGTACTTCGAGGTCGGCGAGGCGGGTGCGCTCCTCGGGCTGGAGGCCGCCGGTGCCCGCGCGCTCCCGCAGGGCGCGTTCCTCCTCGACGAGGGCGCCGATGTCGTCCAGGATCTCCTCGTTGTCCATGCCCTCCAGCGTGGCGGATCAGCGCCCGGTGTGCAGGTCGAGATCGGCGAGGACGGCCCGGTGGTCGGTGCCGGCGAGGTGGAGGAGGCGGACGTCCCGGACGGTGAAGTCGTCGCTGACCAGGACGTGGTCGATCTGGACGTACGGGGGGAGGGGTCCTTCCGCGGGCCACGTGGGGGTGCGGGCGGCCCCGTCCAGGCGGGCGGCGTCGTGGAGCCGGCCCGCGTCGAGGACGGCGCGGAAGGCCGCGTGGTCCTGGGAGGCGTTGAAGTCCCCGGCGAGGATCAGGGGGCCGGCGGAGTCCCGGGCGGCGACGTCCCGGATCCTGCCCAGCTCCCGTTTCCAGAGGTCCACCCGGCCCGGCAGCGGCGGCAGCGGGTGGGCGAGCTGTACGCGGACGGCGCGCCCGCCGATCGCGGCCGTGGCGCCCGGCATGCCCATGGCCGCGGGGACGGTGTGCTCGTCGCGCAGCGGGGCGGCGCTGAGGAGGACGGAGCCGAGGGACCCGTCCGCGTCGACGGAGGCGTGGTGCGGGAGTTCTGCGGTGAACGCGCCGGTGACGGCGCGCCCGCACGCGCGGTCGCACTCGGAGACGTACACGAGCTGCGGGCGCTCGCGTCGGATCGCGGCGATCAACGCCTGGGTCGCGCCGCCGAATTCGACGTTGGCGGAGAGGACGCGGACGCGGGCGGTGACCGGTCCGCGCGCGGTGGTGGCGTCCGGTCCGTACGGCTGGAGGGTCCAGAGGGTGGCGGCGAGGACGACGACGGCCGCGAGGGCGAGGGCGCGGCGGCGGGCGTACGCGGCGAGCAGGACGGCGAGCCAGGGGAGGAAGGAGAGCAGCTGCGGGACGGGTGTGATCGCGTCCGTGTCGAGGAGGCGGCAGCCGGTGACGACCGCGGACACGGCCAGGAGCAGCCCCGCGGCCCAGGCGCCGAGGCGGCGCCCGGGCCGGGGGGTGTGCGGTTCGTCCACGGGCCTCAGTGTCGCAGGGCCTGTGCGATCTCCGCCTTCGGTGTGCCCGAGAGGGTCCGGTTGCTGCGTGCCGTACCGGTCTTGGACTTGCCCGGTTCGACCCCGTCGATGTTCAGGACGACGGCGTCGAGCAGATTGCCGTCCCCGTCACGGAAGTCGACCATGATCGTGTAGTCGGCGTTCTTGTCCTTGGGGTTGGTCGCGGTGATCGTGGCGACCGTGCGGTCCCCGTCGGCGCTGGTGGGGCCGGCGCTCACGTCGGCGCCGGCGTTCACCCCGTCCTTGACCTCGTTCATCTTCTCCTCGGCGGCCGAGGCGACGGCCGCCGTGGCGGAGGAGACGATGTCTCCGGCCTTGTCTCCGGCGGCGTCGCATCCGGTGAGGGCGAGGAGCAGGGTGGTGGTGGCGAGCGCGATCCCCGTCGTACGGCGTCTCATCCGGCCGCGCCTCAGTACTTCTCGCCCGGGCCGTACGCCTCGTCCGTGGCCAGTGCCCAGATCACGAAGATCGAGACGGCCATGGAGAAGAGCGCCCACCACGGCTGGTAGGGCAGGAAGAGGAACTGGAAGAGGACGTTGAGGGAGGCCAGGGAGATGCCGGCGATCCGTCCCCACTCGGCGCCCCTGAGGATCCCGAAACCGGCGATGGCGACGACGATGCCGAGGATCAGGTGGATCCAGCCCCAGGTGGTGAGGTTGAACTTGAAGACGTAGTCGCCGACGCGGGTGTAGATGTCGTCCTCGGCGATGCCGGCGATGCCCTGGAAGACGTCCATGAAGCCGGTGACCAGCATGAGGACGCCGGCGAAGAGGGTGCCACCCGCGGCCCATGCGCCCGCGGAGCTGTTCGGCCTGGGAGGTGCGCTGTTCTGGCTCATGGCCCCATCGTCGGAGCGTTCGTACGTTTCCGAACTTTCAGCTGGGCCGAACGAGTGAGCGAAGGAAGGCGTCGAGGGCCGCGTCGAACTCCTCGGGCCGCTCCAGGTTGGGCAGGTGCGCGGCCCGGTCGATCACGGTGAGCGTCGAGCGGGGGATCAGGGCGTGCATCTCCTCCGCGTCCGCGACCGGGGTGTACGTGTCGTCCCGGCCGACGACGACGAGCGCGGGGACGGCGAGGGCGGCGAGCGTCGCGCGGTAGTCGGGGCGCTCGGCCCGGCCGCGCAGGGCGGCGGCCGCGGCGACCGGGTCGGTGGCGCACATCATGCGGTGGACGTGCGGCGCGGCGTGCGCGTTGTACGGGGCGACCATCCGGTCCAGGACCTCGTCGGCGTACCCCCGCATGCCCTCGTCGAGCAGCCGGTCGGCCATGGCGTTCCGCGCGGTCCTGCCCTCGTCGGTCTCGGCGGCGGGGAAGGTGTCGGCGAGGACGAGGCCCCGGACCCGCTCGGGGTGGCGGCGGACGAGCTCCATGGCGATCTGCCCGCCCATGGAGAGTCCGGCGAGGACGCACTCCTCGACGCCGAGTGCGTCGAGGAGGCCGACGAGGTCCTCGGCGAAGTCGCCGAGGCCGGTGCTCCCGGTCGTCGCGCCGAGCGGGGTGATGCCGTAGCCGCGCAGGTCGGGGGCGATCACCCGGTGCGTGAGCGAGAAGCGGTCGATCTGCGGCTGCCACATGGTGTGGTCGAAGGGGTGACCGTGGACGAGGAGGAGCGCGGGGCCGCTGCCCCGGTCCTCGAAGCAGACGCGGGTGGCGAGGGTGTCGGTGAAGCGCATGACGGCAGGCTAGGCAGCCGCAACTGCTCGGTGCAATAAGATCTTTGCTCTCGGTGCAATGGAGTGGGGGAGGTCTCCGGTGGACGAGTACCGCAGGATCGCGGACCGGGTCGAGGCGGCCGTACGGGACGGTCGGCTGCGGCCCGGCGACCGGCTGCCGCCGCAGCGGGTCTTCGCCCGCCGCCACGGGATCGCGAACTCGACGGCGATCCGGGTGTACGGGGAGCTGGCCCGCCGCGGCCTGGTCGTCGGCGAGGTCGGGCGCGGCACCTTCGTCCGGGCCGCACCGCCACTGCCCGGGCCCGCGCTCGCCGAGGCGACCGGCGCCGCGCCCGTCGACCTCCAGCTCAACTACCCGTCGGCCGACGGCCAGCCGGAGCTGATGGCCCGCGCGCTCGCGGCACTGGCCCGGCCCGACGTGCTCGCCGAGGCCGTCTCCCGCCCGGCCGCCGCGACCGGCACGGCCGAGGCCCGGGAGGCGGCCGTGGCGGTCCTGGCCCGGCCCGGCTGGGCGCCCGACCCCGAAGCCGTCCTCTTCGCGGGGAACGGCCGCCAGGCCATCGCCGCCGCGCTGTCCGCCCTCGTGCCGCCCGGCGGCCGGCTCGGCGTCGAAGCGCTCACGTACCCGCTGGTCAAAGCGGTCGCGGAACGCCTCGGCATCCGGCTCGTCCCGCTCGCCCTCGACGCGGAAGGCGTACGGCCCGAGGCGCTCGCGGCCGCCCACCGGGCCGCGCCGCTCGCCGCCGTCTACCTCCAGCCCACCCTGCACAACCCGCTCTCCACGACCACCGGGGAGGGGCGCCGGGCCGAACTCGCCGAGCTGCTCCGCCGCCTGGACCTGACCGCCGTCGAGGACACCACCTGGGCCTTCCTCCTGCCCGACGCGCCCGCGCCGCTCGCCGCGCACGCGCCCGAGCGGGTCCTGCTGGTCGACAGCCTCTCCAAGCGGCTCGCGCCCGGCCTGACCGTCGGCTACCTCGTGACGCCGGGGAGGTTCCGCACGGCGGTGGCCGACGCCCTGCGCTCCGGCGCCTGGACCGCCGGCGGGCTCGCGCTCGCCGCCGCCACCCGCTGGACCGGCGACGGCACGGTCGCCGAGGCCGTGGCCGCCAAGCGGGCGGACACCGGGGCCCGGCACGCGCTGCTCGCGCGCCGGCTCGCCGGACACGCGCTGCGGACCGCGCCGCACGCGTACTACTGCTGGTGGGAGCTGCCCGCGCCCTGGCGCGCGGAGACGTTCACGGCGGCCGCCGCCGCACGCGCGGGCGTGGCGGTCACCCCGGGCAGCGCCTTCGCGGTGGGCTCCGGCGCGGCCCCCGACGCCATCAGGCTGGGCCTCGCGTCGCCGCCGCACGCGGTGCTCGACGAGGCGCTGGCCCGGCTGGCGGCGGTGGCGGACGCCGGGCCGTGGGGGACGGCCGAAGAAAGCCCTTGATCCCATAATCCTGGACATGTAACGTCCAGGATCATGAAGATGAGCGAGGGTGTGGAGTGGGCGCTGCACAGCTGCCTGAACCTGGCCTGGATCGGACCGGAGCGGGCGGTCACCGCCGCCCGCCTCGCCGCCTACCACGACCTGCCCGCGGCCTACCTGAACAAGCAGCTCCAGGCGCTCGCGCGGGCCGGGATCGTCACCTCCGTCTCCGGCCCCAAGGGCGGCTTCCGCCTGGCGCGCGGCCTGGACCGGATCACCCTCATGGACGTCGTCACCGCGATCGAGGGCCCCGAGGAGGCGTTCCGCTGCGCCGAGATCCGGCAGCAGGGACCCGGCGCGGGACCCTCCCGCGCCCACGCCGCCGAGTGCGCCGTCGCCGGCGCCATGGGCCGGGCCGAGCTGGCCTGGCGGCGCGAACTCGCGGCCCAGACCCTGGACGACGTCCGGCAGCGGGCGGAACTCCAGGCACCGGCGGCGCCGGACCGGCTGCGGAGCTGGTTCACCGGCGCCTGAACGGTGATTCCAGACATCTCATGTCCCCATTGAGTGGCCCCCGTGCACGCATCGGAAGGAACGTCCCCATGACCGACCAGCGCGTCATCACCAACCCCGCCACGCTCCACGACCCCACCCCCTTCGGGTACAGCCACGCCGTCTCCGCCCCCGGCGAGCTCGTCTTCATCGGCGGCCAGTACGCCTCCGACGCCTCCGGCGCGCCCGTCCCCGGCGACTTCGCCGCCCAGGTCGAGCTCTCCCTCACCCACCTGCGGCACGCCCTCGAAGGCGTCGGCCTCGGCCTCGAACACGTCGTCCGCCTCGGCACGTACGTCGTCGACCACGACCTCGCCAAGCTGGAGGTCCTCGGCAAGGCCCTGCACGCCCACTTCGGCGCGCGGCTGCCCGCGCAGACCCTCAGCGGCGTCGCGGCGCTCGCCCTGCCGGGCATGCTCTTCGAGATCGACGCCGTCGCCGCACGGCCCGCCGCCTGATCCACTTGCGGGGCGCCGGGCACGGGTGTGCCCTGGAGGGTGCGGGACCGGCAACCAGGGGGGCGAGAGACGAGGAGCTCCTGCCATGGCCGCACACGCAGCGGCGCCCACCGGGCGCCGGATCAGCTTGAACGGCTGGGGAACCCCGGTCACGATCGGTGTTCTGTACGGCCTCTACGCGGCGACCAACGCCCGCCAGGGCGGTCCCACGACCCTGGGGCAGCTCTGGCTCGGCATCATCTCGGCCGTCGTCCTCGCCGTCGCGATCTGGTCCCTCCGGCACTACGGCCACGTCCTCCCGCGCGAGGCGCGTGGGGCGGCGTGGGGCGCGCTGGTGGGGATCGCGGTCGGCTTCCTGTACAGCCTCGCCGGGGCGAGCATCCTCTCGTCGAGCGGGTTGGGGCTGATGAGCGGGGCGGTGTCGGGGGTCGCCGCGTTCTATCTCTTCTACACACACGAGGACGGCGCCGGCCACCCGGCCCCGTGGTGAGCGAACCGCGGGCTGCGCCCCGCCCCGCCGCTCCGTTGTGGGCAGGCGTTCCGCAAGGGGCGCAGCGGGACGATTGCCCACACGGGGCAACGGGCGGGGCGCCCACATGGGCGGCGGGGCCGCAACTTGCGCGTCAGCGCCGTTCGCGGGGAGTCGTCTGCTGGACCGACCACCGGTTGCCGTCCGGGTCCTGGAAGTAGACGAAGGAGCCCCACGGCTGGTCGTCGATCTCCGTGACCTCGATCCCGCGGGACCGCAGCTCCGCGTGCGCCGCCTCGATGTCGGTGACGACCACCTGCATGTTGTCCAGCGAGCCCGGCGTCATCTCCGTGATGCCCTTGCCCAGGGCGATCGAGCAGGCGGAGCCGGGCGGCGTGAGCTGGACGAAGCGGATCTCCTCGCTGACGGTGATGTCGTGGTCGGCGTGGAAGCCGACCTTCTCGTAGAAGGCCTTGGCCCGGTCGATGTCGGTGACGGGCACGCCGATCAGTTCGAGCTTGATGTCCATGGGGGCATCATGCGCCGGGAGCCGGTCCGTCGCTCCCCGTCGTGCCCCGCACGACGACCACCGGGCACGGCGCGTGCTGGGTGACGTGGGAGGAGACCGAGCCGAGCACCGCCGCCTTGAAGCCGCTGTAGCCGCGGTCGCCGACGACCAGCAGGTCCGCGCCCTCCGCCGCGTCGATGAGGGCCTGCGGGGCGTTGCCGCCGACCACCGTGCGGGTGACGGCGGCGGCCTCCCGCGCGGTGAGGGCCTCGGCGAGCGACTCGTCCAGGATCTGCTTGGCGAGCCGTTCGGGGTCGAACTCCGGCGGGACGCCCGGCATCAGCGTCGCCCAGGACGCCGGGTACTCCCAGCTGATCACCGCCTGGAGCGAGTCCCCGGCGAGGGCGGCCTGCGCGGCCGCCCACTTCAGCGCCCTCAGGGAGGGTGCCGATCCGTCCACGCCCACCACGATCCTGCCGCCGGCCATCGCCGACCTCCGTTTCGCTGTCGGAACCGCGTCCCGACCAACGTAACAAAAGGTTCAATCGAGGCGCAGATCGGCCAACTGCTTCTCGAAGGGGACGATCTCCTCCTCGTCGGCCCGGCGGGCGGGCCGCGCCGCGACCGTGTCCGCGAACTCCTGGCCCGCGCGGGTGATCCGGGCCGGCAGCCCGTCGGTGTACTCGTCGCCGCCCGAGCCCCAGTCCTCCGAGGCCGCGTAGACCGCGGTGGGGACGACGAGGGCCCGCAGGTAGGCGAAGAGCGGCCGCAGGGCGTGGTCGAGGACGAGCGAGTGGCGGGCGGTGCCGCCGGTCGCGCCGATCAGGACCGGGGTGCCGGTCAGCGCGGCCGGGTCGATCAGGTCGAAGAAGGACTTGAACAGACCGCTGTAGGAGGCGGTGAAGACGGGGGTGACGGCGATGACGCCGTCGGCGCCCGTCACCGTGTCGATCGCCTCCTGGAGCGCGGCCGACGGGAAGCCCGTGACGAAGTTCTTCGCGATGTCGACGGCCAGGTCGCGCAGTTCGACGACCTGGACGTCGACGGCGTACTCCTGCTCGGCCAGCCGGTACCGGGCCGCCTGGAGCAGCCGGTCGGCGAGCAGCCGGGTGGACGAGGGCGCGCTCAGTCCGGCGGAGACGGCGACGATCTTCAGCGTCTGCATGGCGTCAGACCTCCTGGGACGCGAGGACGGCGGGGTGGAGCGGGGCGGTCTCCGGCACGCCGGCGGGGCGCAGGTTCGCGAACTCCTTGCGCAGGACCGGGACGACCTCCTCGCCGAGGATGTCGAGCTGCTCCAGGACCGTCTTGAGGGGCAGTCCGGCGTGGTCGACCAGGAAGAGCTGGCGCTGGTAGTCGCCGACGTACTCGCGGAAGGACAGGGTGCGTTCGATGACCTCCTGCGGGGAGCCGACGGTCAGCGGGGTCTCGCGGCTGAACTCCTCCAGGGAGGGGCCGTGGCCGTAGACCGGCGCGTTGTCGAAGTACGGGCGGAACTCCCGTACCGCGTCCTGCGAGTTCTTGCGCAGGAAGACCTGGCCGCCGAGGCCGACGATCGCCTGCTCGGGGGTGCCGTGGCCGTAGTGGGCGTACCGCTGCCGGTAGAGCCGGACCATCTTCTCGGTGTGCTGCTTGGGCCAGAAGATGTGGTTCGCGAAGAAGCCGTCGCCGTAGTAGGCGGCCTGTTCGGCGATCTCGGGGGAGCGGATGGAGCCGTGCCAGACGAACGGCGGGACGTCGTCGAGCGGGCGCGGGGTGGAGGTGAAGCCCTGGAGGGCGGTGCGGAACTTGCCCTCCCAGTCGACGACGTCCTCCCTCCACAGTTTGTGGAGGAGCGCGTAGTTCTCGATGGCGAGCGGGATGCCCTGGCGGATGTCCTGGCCGAACCACGGGTAGACCGGGCCGGTGTTGCCGCGGCCCATCATCAGGTCCACGCGGCCGTCGGCGAGGTGCTGGAGGGTGGCGTAGTCCTCGGCGATCTTCACCGGGTCGTTGGTGGTGATCAGGGTGGTCGAGGTGGAGAGGATCAGGTTCTCCGTGCGGGCGGCTATGTGCCCGAGGAGGGTCGTCGGGGAGGACGGCACGAACGGCGGGTTGTGGTGCTCGCCGGTCGCGAAGACGTCGAGCCCGACCTCCTCGGCCTTGAGCGCGATGGCGACGGTGTCCTTGATGCGCTGGTGCTCGGTGGGGGTGCGGCCGGTGGTGGGGTCGGTCGTCACGTCGCCGACGGTGAAGATCCCGAACTGCATCGTGCTCACCTCTCGCGTTCCTGGTTAGTGGTTGAAGCTTAAACTATCCGCTCCAACGGCGCGACCCCCCTCCCTATTCCGGCACGTCCCCCTCCCGGGCCGGCGCGCACCCTCCCCGTCCGGCGCGCCTCCCCTCCCCGTCCGGCCCGTACCCTGGACCGCATGACCGAGCGGGCGGCGTTCGACAGCGAGCGGTGGAAGGAGCGGGGCGTGATGCTCCGCGTCTTCGTGTACGTCTTCGCCACCCACGCCTTCGCCGGCTTCGTCTGGCTCCTCTTCCTCGTCGGCCAGAACGCCCAGAAGTAGGGCCCGACCAGGCCTCACGTAGAGTCCCGGACGTGAACGCTGCGATATCGGTGGTGTCGGTCGTCGGGATCGGCGCGGACGGCTGGGACGGGCTCCCCGAGAGCTCCCGCCGTGTCCTGCGCGCAGCCGGGGTCCTCGTCGGCGGCCCCCGCCAGCTGGCCCTCCTCCCCGCCGCCGACTGCGCGGGCGAGCGGATCACCTGGCCCTCGCCCCTCCGCCCCGCCGTCCCCGGACTGCTCGCCGCCCACGAGGGCCGTGCGATCGCCGTCCTCGCCAGCGGCGACCCGAGCTTCTACGGCATCGCGCGGACCCTGGCGGAGACCGTCGGCGCCGACCGGCTCCGCGTCCACCCGCACCCCTCCTCCGTCTCGTACGCCTGCGCCCGCCTCGGCTGGCCCCTGGAAGCCGTCGAGACCGTCTCCCTCGTCGCCCGGCCGCTCGCCGCGCTCTCCGCCGCCCTGCACGACGGCCGCCGCCTCCTCGTCCTCAGCGAGGGCGCCGGCACCGCCGCGCGGGTCGCGGAGCTGCTGCGCGCGACCGGCTGGGGCGGCACCCGGATCCGCGTCCTCGAACAGCTCGGCGGGCCCGCCGAGCGGCTCCTCGACGGGACCGCCGCCGGCTGGCCCCACGACCGCACCGATCCGCTGAACGTCCTCGCCCTGGACTGCGCGCGCGACCCCGGCACCCTCCGGCTCGGCGTCGCGCCCGGACTCCCCGACGAGGCGTACGAGCACGACGGCCAGCTCACCAAGCGGCACGTGCGCGCCGCGACCCTCGCCGCGCTCGCACCCGCCCCCGGCGAGCTCCTCTGGGACGTCGGCGGCGGCTCCGGCTCCATCGGCGTCGAATGGATGCGGACCCACCGCTCCTGCCGGGCGATCGCGGTCGAGAGGTCCCCGGAGCGGGCCGCCCGCATCGCCCGCAACGCCGACGCCCTGGGCGTCCCCGGCCTGGAGGTCGTCACCGGCCCCGCGCCCGCCGCCCTCACCGGCCTGCCCGCCCCCGACGCGGTCTTCATCGGCGGCGGCCTCACCGCCCCCGGACTGCTCGACACCTGCTGGGACGCCCTGCCGCCCGGCGGCCGGCTCGTCGCCAACACCGTGACGCTGGAATCCGAGGCCCTGCTCGCCGACCGCTACCGCCGCCACGGCGGCGAACTGGTCCGGCTCGCCGTCTCCACCGCCGTGCCCGTGGGCGGCTTCACCGGCTGGCGCCAGGCCATGCCCGTCACGCAATGGTCCGTAACGAAGGGTTGTACAGAGGAATGACCGTCTACTTCATCGGCGCGGGCCCCGGCGCGGCCGACCTCATCACCGTGCGCGGCGCGCGGACCCTCGCGCGGTGCGGGGTCTGCCTCTACGCCGGCTCGCTCGTCCCCACGGAACTCCTCGCCGAGTGCCCGCCGGACGCGAAGCTCGTCGACACGGCGAAGATGGACCTGGACCAGATCGTCGCCGAGATCTCCGCCGCCCACGCCGCCGGCCAGGACGTGGCCCGGCTGCACTCCGGCGACCCGTCGGTCTTCAGCGCGGTGGCGGAGCAGATGCGGCGCCTGGACGCGGCCGGCATCCCGTACGAGGTCGTGCCGGGCGTCCCGGCGTTCGCCGCGGCCGCGGCGGCGCTCAAGCGGGAGCTGACGGTCCCGACGGTCGGCCAGACGGTGATCCTCACCCGCATCGCCCAGCAGGCCACCCCGATGCCGGAGGGCGAGGACCTCGCGACCCTCGGCCGCAGCGGCGCCCTGCTCGTCCTCCACCTGGGGGCGCGGTACGTCGACCGGATCGTCTCCGAACTGGTCCCGCACTACGGCGCGGACTGCCCGGCCGCGGTCGTCGCGATGGCGAGCCGGCCGGACGAGGTGGTGCTGCGGGGGACCCTGGAGGACATCGCGGACCAGGTGAGGGCGGCCGGGATCACCAAGACGGCCGTCATCCTCGTGGGCCGCACGCTGGCGGCGTCGGAGTTCCGCGACAGCCACCTGTACGACCCGGCCCGGGACCGCCACACCTGCTGACGGTCCCGTCCGCGGCCCGGCGCCTCAGGCGTTGGGCCGCTTGCCGTGGTTCGCCTTCTTCTTCTTGCGGGCCCGCTTCTTGTTGCCGCGCTTCGCCATGGGAACTCCTCCTTCTCGTAGGGGACTCCTGCGGGGTCGAGCCTAGGCACGGGAGGGGGGACGCGCATCCGGTTCGGACGTTCCGGAACCTCGGTACGGGGCCCGGTGACGGAGGAGGAGCCGGCCGCCGGCCGCGCCGAGCTGGACGAATTCCATTCCCCGACCGGATCGTCGTCGTCAAGGTCTGACGGCGGCCGTCCCGGACCACTCCGGCGCCAGCACCGACATCACCGTCGCGTCCACCCGCTCCCCCTCCCACAGCAGCGCGCCCCGCAGGACGCCCTCGGCGCGGAAGCCGGCCTTCTCGTAGGCACGGCGGGCACGCGGGTTGAAGGCGTACACCTCCAGCCAGATCCGGTACAGGCCGAGCGCCTCGAAGCCGTGGCCGACGATCAGCCGGGTCGCCTCCGTGCCCAGGCCCCGGCCGACCGCGTCCGGGACGAAGGCGATCCGGAAGGCGCAGCTCTCGTTGCCGGGGTCCCACTCGAGGAGGACGGCCTCGCCGACGACCCGGCCGGTGGCCCGCTCGACGACGGCGAGGTCGAGCCGGTCGTCCCGTGCGCCCCGCGAGCCGTACCAGGTGACGAGCGCCGCCTCGTCGAAGCACGTGTGGCTCCCGGTCAGCCGCATGACCTCCGGGTCCTCGAACAGCGGCAGCAGCGCGGGCACGTCCGCGGCGGTGACGGGCCGCAGGACCACCAGGTCGCCGGTGAGGGTGGGCTTGTGCGAGAAGTCGGTCATCCCGGGATTCTCGGCGGGCGGTCGCCCCGCTGTCGTCAGGTTTTCGGCCCCGCCACCGACGAGCGGCCCACGACCGTGCCCGCGCGGTCGATGCAGACGATGTCCACCGCGACCGGGGCGCCCCGCAGGACCGCCAGGGCCTCGTCGCGGGCGCGGGCGGCGACCAGGTCGCCCAGGGGCACCGCGGCGGCCTCGCAGAGGCGGAGGGCGGCGAGGCCCGTGTTCGCGGCCGCGATCTCGGCCGCGAGGGTCTCCGGGGCGCCGCCCGCGCGGGCCAGGTCCGCGAGGAAGGCCTTGTCGACCTGGGAGCGGGCCGAGTGGAGGTCCAGGTGCCCGGCGGCCAGCTTGGACAGCTTGGCGAAGCCGCCGCAGATCGTGAGCCGGTCGACGGGGTGGCGGCGGATGTACTTGAGGACGGCGCCCGCGAAGTCGCCCATGTCGAGGAGGGCGATCTCCGGGAGGTCGTAGATCTCCCCGACCGTGCGCTCCGACGTCGAACCCGTGCAGCCCGCCACGTGGGTGAGGCCGCCCGCGCGGGCCACGTCGACGCCCCGGCGGATGGAGTCGATCCAGGCGGAGCAGGAGTACGGGACGACGACGCCGGTCGTGCCGAGGACCGACAGGCCGCCCAGGATGCCGATGCGGGGGTTCCAGGTGGAGCGGGCGATCTCGGCGCCGTTGTCGATGGAGACGGTGACCTCGACGTCGCCGCTCCCCCCGTGCCGGGCGGCGACCTCCGCCACGTGCGCGCGCATGAGCTGCCGGGGGACGGGGTTGATCGCCGGCTCGCCGACGTCGAGGGGGAGCCCCGGGAGGGTGACCGTGCCGACGCCCTCGCCCGCGCGGAAGACGACGCCGGAGCCGGGCGGCAGGAGCCGTACCGTCGAGCGGATCACGGCTCCGTGGGTGACGTCCGGGTCGTCCCCGGCGTCCTTGACCACGGCGGCCATGGCGGAGCCGCCCGACAGGGACTCGGCGGTCAGCGCGAAGGACGGCGTCTGGCCCTTCGGGAGGGTGACCGTCACCGGGTCGGGGAAGTCGCCGGTCAGCAGCGCGGTGTACGCGGCGGTGGTGGCCGCCGTCGCGCAGGCACCGGTGGTCCAGCCCGGGCGGAGGCCGGTGTGCTTGAGTTGGGCCTCACGCCCGCCGCCTGAAGTCATGAAGAGGCTCCTGTGCACGTACTCATTCTCGGCGGGACCACCGAGGCCCGCGCCCTCGCCGGGCTGCTGCACGGGGAGGTGCGGGTCACCAGCTCCCTCGCGGGGCGGGTGGCGAGCCCGCGGCTGCCGGCCGGGGAGGTCCGGATCGGCGGGTTCGGGGGCGCCGACGGCCTCGTGGAGTGGATGGCGGGGCATGCCGTGGACGCGGTCATCGACGCCACCCATCCCTTCGCCGAGCGGATCAGCTTCAACGCGGCCCGGGCGGCCGCCACCGCCCATGTTCCCCTGCTGGCGCTGCGGCGTCCCGGCTGGGTCCCGGTGGAGGGCGACGACTGGCGGTCGGTGGCGTCCCTGGAGGAGGCGGCCCGGACGCTGGAGGGGCTGGGCGACCGGGTGTTCCTGACGACGGGCCGGATGGGCCTGGCGGCGTTCGCGGCCTGCCCGCAGTGGTTCCTGGTGCGCTCGGTGGACGCCCCGGACACCGCCGTGCCCGCCCGCACCGAACTGCTCCTGGACCGGGGTCCCTTCACCCTGGACGGCGAGCGTGAGCTGCTGCGTCGCCACCGCGTCGACGTGGTGGTGACGAAGGACAGCGGCGGTGCGGCGACGGCCCCGAAGCTGACCGCGGCCCGCGAGGCGGGCCTGCCGGTGGTGGTGGTCCGCCGGCCTCCGGTCCCGGAGGGCGTGACGACGGCGGCCTCCCCGGAGGTGGCCGCCGCCGGGGGGGGGAGGCGGCCGGGGGGGTGCCGCGCTGGGGGTGCAGGGGCCCGTGCAGGCGGGGGTGCGTCTCG
>NZ_JBHWFF010000023.1:112728-130936 GCF_042733785.1 Streptomyces sp. NPDC059695
CCCGCGGCGGGGGGGGGGGCCCCCCCCCCCCCGGCCGCGCGGGGGGGGGGGGGGGGGGGGGGGGGGGGGGGGGGCGCGCGCGCGGGGGGGGGGGGGGGGGGGGGGGGGGGGGGGGGCGGGGCGGGGGGCGCCCCCCGCCTGGGTCGCTACTCGGCCGGGGGCGTCCCGAGCTCGGTGACCTCGGCCCAGTTCAGGCTGGAGTCCGTCACGTCGAGCAGGTTCTCCCACCGGTCCACGGCGATCACGCCGTACATCACGGTCTCGCCGTCCGCGTCGGCCGGGTGCAGGAACGAGGTGGCGTCCGCGGAGAGGTACTCGACCCGGTGCGCGAGCCAGACGAAGCCGCCGTCGCCGTCGTCGTACTTCTCGGCGCGGTAGACCTCGTACCGCTTGAGGTCGGCCTCCGTGCTCGCGTCCCACTCGACCAGCACGCCGTCCTCGCGGGGTGTCGCCCGGACGCCGGTGACGGCCGCGGGGGCGATCAGGTCGCCCTCGGTCGTGATGACGGCCTCGGCGGAGGCGGCGGACTCGTGACCGGCCCGGTCGACCGCCGTGACCGTGTACCGGTAGGTCGTGCCGTGCCGGACGGCCTGCATGTCGGTGTGGGAGGTGCCGGAGACGGAGCGCAGGAGGCTGCCGTCGCGGTAGACGTTGTACGAGACCACGTCGGTGTCCGCCGGGGCGGTCCAGCTCAGGGCGTGCTGCCGGACGGCGTGGGAGGCGTCCACGACCGTCAGGCCCTTCGGCGCCCCGGGCGCCCAGTCGCCGCGCGTGGCGGTGACGGCGGTGCGGGCCGAGGTGTTCCCGGCGGCGTCGACGGCCGAGACCCAGTAGGTGGAGGCGGTCCGCTCGGCGGTGGTGGTGTCCTTCCAGGTGGTGGCGGTGACGCCGGTCGCGACCTGGGTGACCGGGTCGGTGGTGCCGGTCCCCCGGCGGTGCACGGTGTACTTCACCGCGCCCGTGACCGGCTGCCACGCGAGGACGGTGCCGGTGGCGCCGTCGGTCGCGGTCACGCCCGCGGGGGCGGCCGTCGGGGTCCGGTCCACGGAGACGACGGTGAGGTCGGGGCCGCCGGGGGACTCGTTGCCTGCCCGGTCGACGGCGCGGAGCTCGTACAGGTACGTCTGGCCGGTCGGCGGCGGGGAGTTCACGAACGAGGTGGTCGTGACCGGGGCGGTGGCGCTGCTGACCTTCGTCCAGGCGGTGGAGGTGCCGAGGCGCCGGTAGACGCGGTAGCCCGCGAGGTCCATCTCCTTGTTGGCGGCCCACTTCAGGGTGGCCCTGCCGAGCGTGCGGTCGTACGTGACGCCGGCGCCGGCCGGTGCCAGCGGGCGGACCTTGTCGGCGGCCGCCGACGTGACGGGCGCGTAGCCGAACCTGACGTTCGCCGCGCCCGTCCACGTCGCGTAGGACACGACGATCGTGTGCCGGCCGGCCGGGACGGTGAGGCCGACGGTCTTCTTCTGGGTGGTGGTGACGTTCTTCCAGAGGTCGATCTTCCGGACGCCGTCGAGGGTGACGCGGATGCCGTCCTGGGCCTCGGCGGCGAACGTGAACGGGCCGCCGGAGCCGAAGTCCCGGGTGACCGACCAGCGGACGGAGAAGTTGTCCTTCGGCAGGGTGACGCCGGGCGGGTCGCCGAGGCCGTAGTTCTCGGAGATCGCGCTGTCGCAGGTGGTCAGCTTCGGCGTGCCGGTCAGCGTGGTGTTGGCGAAGTACTCCGCCTTCCACACCGGGGACGCGCAGGTGACCGCCGCGGCGGCCGGGGTGGCGGTCAGCAGACCGCCGGATGCGGCGAGGGCGGCCGTGGTGGCCAGCGCGCTCAGCCGGTGACGAGTCAGCACAGGGAGGGGCTCTTTCCGGACCTATGTGAGGCAGGCGGGACAGGGGAACGTCTGTGTGACTCACGAGGTGAGGGGAGGGTTGCCCTCGCCCCCGCCTCGGATCTCGGGCGGGGCAGTCTTCCCCCCCCCTCACGGATCTCGGGCGGGGCGGCCTTTCCCCCCTCACAGATCGCGGGCGGGGGGGCAGCCCTCCCCCACGGACCTCGGTGCTCAGCCGTAGCGCCGCGGCGTCCACGTGATCGTGCGGCCGTCGCCCCGTTCGGCCGCCCGGGTCTGCGAGGAGCCGATCAGCAGGAGGGTGCGCATGTCGACCTCGGAGGGGTCCAGGGTCTTCAGGGTCACGATCCGGACCGACTGCTCGGGGCCGCCGACGTCGCGGGCGACGACCACCGGGGTCTCCGGCGCGCGGAGCTCCAGCAGGAGGTCGCGGGCGGCGGCGACCTGGTGGGTGCGGGACTTCGAGCCCGGGTTGTAGAGGGCGATGACGAGGTCCGCGCCCGCGGCCGCGCGGAGCCGGGCCTCGATGACGTCCCAGGGCTTGAGCCGGTCGGAGAGGGAGATCGTCGCGTAGTCGTGGCCGAGGGGGGCGCCCGCCGCCGCGGCGGCCGCGTTCGCCGCGGTCACTCCGGGGAGGACCCGGACGGGCACGTCCGCGTACTCCGGTTCGCAGGCGACCTCAAGGACCGCCGTCGCCATCGCGAAGACGCCCGGGTCGCCGCCGGAGACGACCGCGACCTTCCGGCCGCGCCGGGCGAGGTCGAGGGCGAACTCGGCGCGCTCCGACTCCACCTTGTTGTCGGAGCCGTGGCGGATCTGACCGGGGCGCAGGACGGGGACCCGGTCGAGGTACGTCGTGTAGCCGACGAGGACGTCGGCGTTGACGAGCGCGCCGCGCGACTCGGGGGTCAGCCAGGGCGCCCCCGCGGGGCCGGTGCCGACGACGGTGACCTCGCCGGTCTCCCGTACCGGAGCCTCCTGGTCGACGCGGGAGGGGAGGACCGCGACGGAGAAGTACGGGACGGACTCCGGGTCCACGTCCGTCAGCCGCTCCGTGCGCTCGCCCTTCATGAACGCGCGCTCCACGTAGCGGGCGTCGTCCAGCCGGCCGGCCCGCTCCAGGGCCCGCCGCACCGTCGGGAAGGTGCGGCCCAGCTTCATCACGACCGCCGAGTCGGTGCCCGCCAGGCGGGCCGTCAGCTCGTCCTCCGGCAGGGTGCCGGGGATGATCGTGAGGACCTCCTCGGCCTCGCACAGCGGCTCGCCGAGCCGGGCGGCGGCGGCGCTGACCGAGGTGACGCCGGGCAGGACGGTCGTGTCGTAGCGGTCGGCGAGCCGCTTGTGCATGTGCTGGTACGAGCCGTAGAAGAGCGGGTCGCCCTCGGCGAGGACGGCGACGGTGCGGCCGGCGTCGAGGTGGGCGGCGAGGCGGGCCGCGGCCTCCTCGTAGAAGTCGTTCAGGGCGCCCCGGTAGCCGCCCGGGTGGTCCGTGGTCTCCACCGTGAGCGGGTACATCAGCCGCTCCTCGATGTGGTCCTCGCGGATGTGCCCGGCGGCGATGGAGCGGGCTATGGAGCGGCCGTGGCGGGCCGAGTGGTAGGCGATGACGTCGGCCGAGGCGATGGCCTTCACGGCGGCGACGGTCATCAGGTCGGGGTCGCCGGGTCCGAGCCCGACGCCGTACAGCTTTCCGGTCACGGTGCTCATGCCTGGATCTCCGCTTCGTGGGCGAGGGCGTTGATCGCGGCGGCCGTGATCGCGCTGCCGCCGCGCCGGCCCCGTACGACCAGGTAGTCGAGGCCGAGGGTGTTCTCGGCCAGCGCGTCCTTGGACTCGGCGGCGCCGATGAAGCCGACGGGGATGCCGAGGACGGCGGCGGGCCTCCCGGCGCCCTTCGCGATCATCTCCAGGAGGTGGAAGAGCGCGGTCGGCGCGTTGCCGATGGCGACGACGGAGCCTTCGAGGCGGTCCCGCCACAGCTCCAGGGCGGCGGCGGAGCGGGTGGTGCCGAGCTCGGCGGCGAGGGCCGGGACGGCCGGGTCGGACAGCGCGCAGAGCACCTCGTTGTCGGCGGGCAGCCGCTTGCGGGTGACGCCGCTGGCGACCATCTGGGCGTCGCAGAGAACGGGCGCGCCGGCGCGGAGGGCCGCGCGGGCGTTCGCGACGACCCGCGGGGAGTACGCGATGTCCTGCACGAGGTCGGTCATGCCGCAGGCGTGGATCATCCGGACGGCCACCATGGCGACGTCGGCGGGCAGGTCCGCGAGGTCCGCCTCGGCGCGGATCGTGGCAAAGGACCGGCGGTAGATCTCCGTCCCGTCCTTCTCGTAGTCGAACATCCTGGTGCTCTCGCTCATCTCGTCGTGCGGGCCTTGGTCACTGCTTCGGGCAGGGCGGTACGGGGGGTGGGGACGCCGTCCACCAGGTAGCTGTCGTCGCCGGTGGCGAGGACGTCGATCCAGGTGCCGCGCGGGTGGCCGCAGCGGCGCTCGCACCCGGACCAGTGGACGGGCAGGCCTCCGTGGCGGACCAGGCCGGCGTCCGTCCGTACGTCGGCGAGGGACTTGGCGCAGCCGGGGCGTCCGGTGCAGGCGCTGACCCCGACGGAGGGCAGACCGGGCCGGGTGATCAGGCCGTACGGCTCCAGGGCGGGGAGCCTGCCGGGGTCGGTCACCACGACCGCGCCCCGCCAGGGGGTGAGCCGGAGCTCGGCGGCGCCTTCGGCCAGGGCCCGCAGCTGGGCGGCGGTCAGCCGGCCGAGCGGGGCGAGGACGTGCAGGGCGCGGTCGCCGAGCGGCCCGGGCGCGGGCGGCGGGGACACGGGAAGCGGCGGCGCGGGTACGGGCTGCGCCGTGATCCCGGCCCGCGCGAGCGCCCCGGCCCAGTCGGGTGTGTGGGTGCCGGGCAGCTCGTGCGGGCGCCAGGCCCCGGTCCCCGCGGCCTCGGCGGCGTCGAGGAACGCGAGGGTGGCGGCGAGCGCGGCCCGCACGGCGTCGGCGGCGGCGAGGCGGAAGGCCCGGGAGCCGAGCCGCAGCAGGGCGGACCCGTCCGGTCCTGCGATCAAGCTCACATCGCCGCCGAGCCCGGCGACGTCCCCGCGCCCGTCGTCCAGGACGAACAGGAACCGTCCCGAAAGGGACGCCGCCCGGGGTTCGGCGCACAGGGCGGTGTCCAGGGCGCGGGCCCACAACTGCACGTCCGCGTGGCCGAGTCCGTCGAGTCCCGCGCCGGGCGAGGCCACGATGTTGCGGACGCGCTCGTGCGTGGGGGAGGGCAGCAGGCCCGCCCCCGCCAGGAGGGCGGCGAGCTCCGCCCCGCAGTCCCCGGCGAGGCCGCGCAGCTCCGCGTTGCCGCGCGAGGTGATGCTGATCCGCCCGTCGCCGAGCGTCTCGGCCACGTCGGCCAGGACCTCGGCCTGATGGGCCGTCAGACGGCCTGCGGGCAGGCGCAGTCGGGCCAGGCGTCCGTCGTCGGCGGGGTGCAGGCGCAGCGCCCCGGGGCAGGCGTCGCCACGGTCCCGTACGCGAGGTTCGCCCGGTTCGGGCGCCGGGGGTGGGGTGGGCGGCATGGCGGCGAGCATACCCACGGGGAACCGGCCGGCCACCGGGTGTGATCCGGTCGACCCCGCCGCTCCCTGGGGCGCGCCGACGCCACGATCTAGGATGCAGATCGGCATGGGGTCCCAGGACCCCGGGGAGGAAGCCCGGTGAGAATCCGGCGCGGTCCCGCCACTGTGAGCCCGTACCCACGGGTGAGTCAGGAACTCCCGCCGTCCATACGACCACCCGGGGCGCGGACAACCCCGAGGAAGGCCTGAGCCTCGCCATGCTCCTGCTGCTGTCGCACTCCGACACCGACCTGCTCAGCGCCCGCGCGGCCGGAGGGCCGGTGGAGTACCGCTTCGCCAACCCCTCCCGCCTCCCCCTGGCCGATCTCCCCGCCCTGCTCGACGGCGTCGACCTCGTCCTCGTCCGGCTCCTCGGCGGCGTCCGCTCCTGGCAGGAGGGCCTGGACACGATCCTGGCCGCCGGGAAGCCGGTCGTCGTGCTGAGCGGCGAACAGGCCCCCGACGCCCAGCTCATGGAGGCCTCCACCGTCCCGGTCGGCGTCGCCACCGAGGCGCACGCCTATCTGGCGCACGGCGGCCCGGCCAACCTGGAGCAGCTGGCCCGCTTCCTCTCCGACACCGTCCTGCTCACCGGCCACGGCTTCGAGGCCCCGGCCGCCGCCCCCACGTGGGGCCCGCTGGACCGCGTCGCGAGGGACACCGACGGTCCGACGATCGCCGTGCTCTACTACCGCGCCCACCACATGAGCGGGAACACCGCCTTCGTCGACGCCCTGTGCGGGGCGATCGAGGACGCCGGCGCGCGGGCCCTCCCGCTGTACGTGGCGTCCCTGCGGGCCCCCGAGGCGGAGCTCGTCGAGACGCTGCGCACGGCCGACGCGATCGTCACGACCGTCCTCGCGGCCGGCGGCACCAAGCCCGCCGAGGCCCAGGCCGGCGGCGACGAGGAGGCCTGGGACGCGGGCGCGCTCGCCGCGCTCGACGTGCCGATCCTCCAGGCGCTGTGCCTGACCGGATCGCGGTCGGCGTGGGAGGAGAACGACGAGGGCCTGTCCCCGCTGGACGCCGCCAGCCAGGTCGCCGTGCCCGAGTTCGACGGCCGTCTCATCACCGTCCCGTTCTCCTTCAAGGAGATCGACGCCGACGGTCTGCCCGCGTACGTCGCCGACGCCGAGCGCGCGGCCCGCGTCGCCGGGATCGCCGTCCGGCACGCCCGGCTCCGCCACATCCCGAACGCCGAGAAGCGGCTGGCGCTCGTCCTCTCCGCGTACCCGACGAAGCACTCCCGCATCGGCAACGCGGTCGGTCTCGACACCCCGGCCTCCGCCGTCTCCCTGCTCCGCCGCCTCATCGCCGAGGGCTACGACTTCGGCCCCGAGGCGGACCTCCCCGGTGTGGTCTCCGGCGACGGCGACGAGCTGATCTACGCCCTCATCGAGGCCGGCGGTCACGACCAGGACTGGCTCACCGAGGAGCAGCTGGCGAAGAACCCGGTCCGCATCCCGGCCGCCGACTACAAGCGCTGGTACGCGACCCTGCCCGAGGAACTGCGCACCCACGTCGAGGAGCACTGGGGCCCGGCGCCCGGCGAGATGTTCCTGGACCGGTCCCGCAACCCGGAGGGCGACATCGTCCTCGCCGCCCTGCGGCGCGGGAACCTGCTGGTCCTCATCCAGCCGCCGCGCGGCTTCGGCGAGAACCCGATCGCGATCTACCACGACCCCGATCTCCCGCCGTCCCACCACTACCTGGCCGCCTACCGCTGGATCGCCGCCCGCGCCGAGGACGGCGGCTTCGGCGCCGACGCCATGGTCCACCTGGGCAAGCACGGCAACCTGGAGTGGCTGCCCGGCAAGAACGCCGGCCTGTCCGCCGCCTGCGGTCCCGACGCGGCCCTCGGCGACATCCCGCTGATCTACCCGTTCCTCGTGAACGACCCGGGCGAGGGCACCCAGGCCAAGCGGCGCGTGCACGCGACCCTCGTCGACCACCTGGTGCCGCCGATGGCCCGCGCCGACTCGTACGGCGACATCGCGCGCCTGGAGCAGCTGCTCGACGAGTACGCGCAGATCTCCTCCATGGACCCGGCGAAGCTGCCCGCGATCCGCGCCCAGATCTGGACCCTGATCCAGGCCGCCAAGCTCGACCACGACCTCGGTCTTCAGGAGCGCCCGGAGGACGACGGCTTCGACGACTTCCTGCTGCACGTCGACGGCTGGCTGTGCGAGGTCAAGGACGCCCAGATCCGCGACGGACTGCACGTCCTCGGCGGCGCCCCGGAGGGCGAGGCCCGGGTCAACCTGGTCCTGTCCATCCTGCGCGCCCGCCAGATCTGGGGCGGCACGCAGGCGCTGCCCGGCCTGCGCGAGGCCCTCGGCCTGGACGAGTCGGCCGCGACCCGCACCACCGCCGACGAGGCGGAGGCGAAGGCCCGCGAGCTGGTCGAGGGCATGGAGGCCGCCGGCTGGTCCGCCGACGCGATCGGCACGGTCGCCGCCGCGTACGGCTCCGAGGTCCGGGACGTCCTGCGCTTCGCCTGCGAGCAGGTCGTACCGCGCCTGGCCGCCACCACCGACGAGCTGGCGCACGCCGTGCACGCCCTGAACGGCGGCTTCGTCCCGGCCGGCCCGTCCGGCTCCCCGCTGCGCGGCCTGGTCAACGTCCTGCCGACCGGCCGCAACTTCTACTCGGTCGACCCGAAGGCCGTGCCGTCCCGGCTCGCCTGGGAGACCGGGCAGGCGCTCGCCGACTCGCTGCTCACCCGCTACCGCGACGACAACGGCACGTGGCCGACCTCCGTCGGCCTCTCCCTGTGGGGCACGAGCGCGATGCGCACCGCCGGCGACGACGTCGCCGAGGCCCTCGCCCTGCTCGGCGTCCGGCCCCTGTGGGACGAGGCCTCGCGCCGGGTCAACGGCCTGGAGCCGATCCCGCTGGCCGAGCTCGGCCGCCCGCGCGTCGACGTGACGCTGCGCATCTCGGGCTTCTTCCGGGACGCGTTCCCGCACGTCATCGGCCTCCTCGACGACGCCGTGCGGCTCGTGGCGGGGCTGGAGGACGAGTCCGCCGAGGACAACCACGTGCGGGCGCACGCGCAGGCCGACCTCGCCGAGCACGGCGACGAGCGGCGCGCCACCACCCGCATCTTCGGCTCGCGTCCCGGCACGTACGGCGCGGGCATCCTCCAGCTGATCGACTCGCGGGACTGGCGCACGGACGCGGACCTCGCCGAGGTGTACACGGTGTGGGGCGGGTACGCGTACGGGCGCGGGCTCGAAGGGCGCCCGGCGCGCGCCGAGATGGAGACCGCGTACAAGCGGATCGCGGTGGCCGCGAAGAACACGGACACCCGCGAGCACGACATCGCCGACTCGGACGACTACTTCCAGTACCACGGCGGCATGGTCGCGACCGTCCGCGCGCTCACGGGCACGGCCCCCGAGGCGTACATCGGCGACTCGACCCGCCCGGAGACCGTCCGCACGCGCACGCTCGTCGAGGAGACCTCCCGGGTCTTCCGGGCCCGCGTGGTCAACCCGCGCTGGATCGAGGCGATGCGCCGCCACGGTTACAAGGGCGCGTTCGAGCTGGCGGCGACCGTCGACTACCTCTTCGGGTACGACGCGACGACGGGTGTCGTCGCCGACTGGATGTACGACAAGCTCACCCAGGAGTACGTCCTCGACGCGGAGAACCAGGCCTTCCTGAAGGAGGCCAACCCCTGGGCCCTGCACGGCATCGCCGAGCGGCTGCTCGAAGCCGAGTCGCGCGGCATGTGGGAGAAGCCGGACCCGGAGACGCTGGCCGCCCTGCGCCAGGTGTTCCTGGAGACGGAGGGCGACCTGGAGGGTGAGGGCTAGGCCCTCGCCAGGGCCGGGGCCAGGTCGAGGACGCGGCCCCGGAACCCCTCCCGCAGCCGCCGGTCGTGGCTGACCACGACCAGCGTGCCCCGGTACTCCGCGAGCGCGGCCTCCAGCTCCTCCACCAGGCCGGGGGCCAGGTGGTTGGTCGGCTCGTCGAGGAGGAGCAGGTCGGCGGGGGAGGTGACCAGCCGGGCCAGTTCCAGCTTGCGGCGCTGCCCGGTCGACAGCAGCCGGACCGGGGTCGTCAGATCGCGGGCCGCGAAGAGCCCGAGGGCGAGCAGTTCGTCCTCGCGGCCCTCTCCGAAGGCCTCGCCCACCGTACGGGGGTCGGTGGGTGGGGCCGTGTCCTGGCGGAGCAGCCCGACCCGGGCGGGCACGGCCACCGTGCCCGCGTCCGGGGCGAGTTCGCCCGCCAGGACCCGGAGGAGGGTGGTCTTTCCCGCGCCGTTGGGCCCGGTGACCAGGAGCCGCTCGCCCGCGTCGAGGTGGAGCGCGTCGAGGTGGAGCCGGCCGTCGACGCGTAGCCCGGCGAGATCGACGGGCGCGCCTTCCCCCGTGATCTCCGTGCGGAACCGGAGCGGTTCCGGCGGCGCGGGCACGGGGTGGCCGGTGAGCCGGGCGAGCTGCTCGCGGGCCGAGCGGATGCGGCTCATCGCGCCGTGCGCCCGTGACCGGGCACGGAAGGCGCCGGCCCCGCTGAACGCGGCCGGGGCCTTGCGGGGGATCGCGGAGAAGCGGTCGATGTTCCTGTCGGCGAGGGCCCGGTGGCGGGCGAGTTCGGCCCTCCACTCCTCGTACTCCCGCTGCCTGCGGGCCCGTTCGGCAGCGCGTCCGGCGAGGTAGCCGGTGTAGCCGTCGCCGTACCGCCGCACGGTGTGGCGGTCCTCGTCGACCTCCAGGACGGCGGTCGCCACCCGGTCGAGGAAGACCCGGTCGTGGGAGACGGCCACGACCGTGCCCCGGTGCGCGCGCAGCCGTTCCTCCAGCCAGGACACGGCCTCGTCGTCGAGGTCGTTGGTCGGCTCGTCGAGGAGCAGCAGTTCGGGCTCGGCGGCGAGGACGGCGGCCAGGGCGAGCCGGGAGCGCTGTCCGCCGGAGAGCGACCCGAGGGGCCGGGTGCGGTCGAGCGGGCCGGGCTCGCCGAGCTTCCGGAGGACGGTCTCGACGCGCCGGTCGGCCCCGGCGCCGCCCCGGGCCTCGTAGGCGGTGAGCAGCCGGGCGTATCCGGCGAGGTCGCCGGTGGCGGCGAGCTCCGCCTCGGCCGTGCGGATCGCCCGCTCCAGGTCCCGCAGCCCGGCGAGCGCGTGGTCGACGGCGTCGCCGACGGTGGCGTCCGGGGGGAGGTCGAGGGTCTGCGCGAGGTGGCCGAGGCCGCCGGGGGCTTCGACGGTCACGGTGCCGTTGTCCGGGGGCTCCAGGCTGGCGAGGAGCCGCAGGAGGGTGGACTTCCCGGAGCCGTTGTCACCGACGACGCCGAGGCGTTCGCCGGGGCGGACGGTGAGGGAGACCCGGTCGAGCACGGTGCCGTTCCGCACGTGCCGGTCGTCGTAGCGCTTGGTGACGTCGATGAGTAGGGCACGGAACAAGGGCGACCTCCTGACCTAGGGGACAAGGGCTGAGCAATACGAGACGTCTCGTCTCGTTGCGATGAAGGTACGCCAGATCCGACCTCTTGGCAAGACGCTCCGTCTCGTTGGGTCGTGAAGTGTCCGGCCGGAGGTGCGGGCTCGGGCCGAGGTGTGACCTCAGGCCGAGGCGACGCGCAGGAGCAGGGCGGCTATGGGGAGCAGCGTGAGGACCACGGCCGGCGCCATCGCGTAGTCCTTGGCGCGCAGGTGAGTGATCACGGCGCCCGCGAAGTAGAGGATCACGCCGACCGCCGCCGCCCCGCCGATCGCCGGCACGGCGAGCCCCGCGAGGAGGCCGACCGCCCCCGCCGGACTGCACCCGAGGAGCGCGATGACGCTGATGCAGCTCGCGCCCGGAGCGATGAGCCAGCGGGACCTGGCCGCCGCGATGGAGGTCGATCCGAGCCGACTCGTCGCGATCCTGAACGAGTTGGAGTCCGAGGGGCTCGCCGAGCGGCGGCGCGACCCGGCCGACCGGCGACGCCACATCGTGGAGATCACGGAAGCGGGCGCGGGGGCCCTGCGGCGGGTCGACACGGCCGTGGGCGAGGCGGAGCGCGAGCTCTTCGGCGACCTGACCGAGGCGGAACAGGCCGTACTGCGAGGCCTGTTGGACCGGGTCGTGCTGGACCCGGCCGCTCACTCGTGCGGAGAGTAGGGAACTCCGGGTGATCCGGGGCCGGAACTCCGATGAGTTCCGGCGGGGCCGGGGGTCTACCCCCATGACCGGCTCACCACCGAGGAGATCGCCATGGCCGAGACCGACACCCGCACCCTGGACACCGCCGGGGCGACCCTCCGCTACGACGTGCGCCCCGGCACCGCGGCCGGCGGGCGTCCCCTGCTGCTGATCGGCTCCCCCATGGACGCCAGCAGCTTCACCACGCTCGCCTCCCACTTCGCCGACCGGACCGTCGTCACGTACGACCCGCGCGGAGTGGCCCGCAGCGAGCGCACCGACGGCGCGGCCGAGACGCTTCCCGAGGAGCACGCGGACGACCTGGTCCGGCTGATCGAGGCGCTCGGCGCCGGGCCCGTGGACGTCTTCGCGAGCAGCGGCGGCGCGGTGAACGCCCTCGCCCTGGTGGCCCGCCGCGGCGACCTGGTGCACACCCTCGTGGCGCACGAGCCGCCGACGGCCCAGGTCGTCCCGGACCGGGAGGCGGCCCTCGGGGTCTGCGCGGACGTCCACACGACCTATCTGCGGGACGGCTGGGGCCCCGCGATGGCCAAGTTCCTCGCGCTGACGAGCCGGCAGGGCGAGTTCCCGGCGGACTGGGCCGGGGAGCCCGCCCCGGACCCGGCCGCGTTCGGTCTGCCCGCCGAGGACGACGGCTCGCGCGGCGACCCGCTGCTCGGGCAGAACATGCGGGGCTGCACCTCCTACCTCCCCGACTTCACCGCGCTGCGGGCCGCGCCGACCCGGATCGTCGTCGCCGCGGGCAAGGAGTCCGAGGGCACCTTCGCCGCGCGCGCGGCGGTGGCCGTCGCGGAGGGCCTCGGCACCCCCCTCGCCGTCTTCCCGAGCCACCACGGCGGTTTCCTGGGCGGTGAGTTCGGGCAGCAGGGCGCCCCGGCGGAGTTCGCCGAGGCGCTGCGGGCCGCGCTGGCCTGATTCCCCTACGTCGACGCGGTGTCGCGGATCGTCTGCATGATCGCCTCCGGGGCCAGGCCCTGGTGGTGCAGGAGCGCCGCCACGGCGGAGACGTACGGCGAGGCCATCGAGGTGCCGGACAGCTTCCCGTACCCCGAGGTGTTCGTCAGGGACTCCTTCGTCCGGTACGTCGGGAGGGTCGAGAGGATGTCGACGCCCGGCGCGGACACGGCGTTCCGCGCGCCGTAGTTGGTGAAGGAGGCCGGCTTCCCGTCCCGGTCCGCGGCGTTGACCACCAGGACCGGGGTGTCCACCTCGTACGGCTGGAGCGCGGTGGAGTCGTTGCCCGCGGCGGCGACGACGACCGCTCCCTTGCTGGTGGCGTAGGTGATGGCCTGGTTGAGGACACCGCCCTTGAGGAGGCGGGCCATCAGGCCGGACTCGCCGAGGGAGAGGTTGATGACGTGGGCGCCGTGGTCGGCGGCCCAGACGATGCCCTTGGTGATGTCCGCGTCGCTGCCGCTGCCGTCGGGGCCGAGCACCCGGACGGGCATGATCCTGGTCCCGGGCGCGCCGCCCGCGCCGCCGACGCCGTTGTCGGTGTGGGCCGCGGCGATGCCGGAGACGTGGGTGCCGTGGCCGTTGGTGTCGTCGGGCCGGTCGTCGCCGTCGACGAAGTCGTGGCCGGCGACGAGCCGGTCCTTGAGGTCGGGGTGGTCGAGGTCGACGCCGGTGTCGACGACGGCGATGACGGTCTCCTCGCCCCGCGTGGTGGTCCAGGCGTCCGGCAGCTTCAGCGCGTCGAGCCCCCATTGCTGACCGCGCAGCGGGTCCGGCCCGTCGGCGTCGCCGCAGCCGGTGACGAGTCCGGCGGTGAGGACGGCGAGCGCGGTGAGGGCGGCAAGAGTGACGGGCCGGCGGCGCATGGAAATCTCCCGATTCGTCTGCGTTCGACCCAGTGAACAGGCGGTTCGGGCGCGTCGCATCTCGAAGATCGCCCTCCCTCAACCCGCATTGTTCTAGTAGAGTGCGAACAAGGGAGGTTTTCCATGAACCGTGCCACGCCCCGTCTCCGCGCGCTCACCGCGCTGCCCTTCGTCCTCGTGGTCGCCGCCCACCTGCTGGTGCTCGCGCTCCTCCACGACCGGCTCCCCGACCCCCTCGCCACCCACTTCGACGGCGGGGGCCGGGCCAACGGCTTCACGAGCCCCACCGCGTTCACCGTGATCAGTACGGCCCTGCTCCTCACCCTCGGCGCCGGCTGGACGGTCCTCGTCCGCCGCACCGCCCTGTGGGGCGCCTGGGCGACCGCCGGTTTCACCGGCGCGCTCCTCGTCCTGCTCGTACGCGACAACCTCGACGCCACCGACCCGGCCGGGGTCTCCTCGCCGCTCGTGAACCTCACCCTCGCGGCGGCCGCCGGCGGCCTCTTCGCCGCCGCCGGCCTCGCCCTGACCCGGCTCGTCCCGCCGGAGGACGCCCAGCCCGTCGACCCGGACGGCCCGCGCCTCGCGCTCGGCGCGAGCGAGGTCGCCGGCTGGACCCGCGCCACCGGCTCCCGGCCGCTCACCGTCCTCGCGGTGCTCGCCCTCGTCGCCGCCCCGGCCGTCCTGCTCCTCGCGCCCTGGCCGGGCGCCCTGCTCGGCCTCCTCGGCCTCGTCATCGGCGTGCCCGGTCTCGCCCTGGCCCGGATCCGGGTCACCGTCGACCGCCGTGGCCTCACCGTCAGCCCCGCCCTCGGCTCCCGGCCCCGGATCCGGGTGCCGCTCGACGAGGTCGCGGGCGCCGACGTCCGGGACGTCTCCGCCGTCGCCGACTTCGGAGGCTGGGGCTACCGGGTCCGGGCCCACCGGACGGGCGTGGTGCTGCGGTCCGGCGAGGCCCTCGTCGTACGGCGGGCCGGCGGACGCGAGTTCGCCGTCACCGTGCCCGACGCGCGGACCGGCGCGGCCCTTCTCAACACCCTCGCCGAGCGGCATGGGAAGGTCTGACCGTGCTCTTCCGTGTCGACCCGGCCTCGGCCGTCCCGCTCGGCGACCAGATCGCCGCCTGCGTCAGGGGGGCCCTCGCCGACGGCTCCGCCGCCCCCGGCGAACGGCTCCCGGCCGCGCGGGAACTCGCCGACTCCCTCGGCGTCAACGTCCACACCGTCCTCCGCGGCTACCAGCGGCTCCGCGAGGAGGGCCTCATCGAACTCCGGCGCGGCCGGGGCGCCCTGATCGTCCCCGGCGCCACGGCCCCCGACCGCGCCCGCCTGATCTCCCGCCTCCGCGAGGCGGCGGGAGAGGCCCGCGAACTGGGCCTGACGGAGGCGGAGTTCCTGGACCTGGCGCGGACGAGCCTGGAGTAGGCGGCCCTAGCGGGCGTCCTGGTCCGCGAAGCCCGTCCGCCAGGACGGCCGGGCCGGGGCCCACCCCAGCGCGCGGGCCCGGGTGTTCAGCGCGCCGCGCGCCCACGGCGCACGCCCCCCGGTCCGCTCCGGGGCCGAGGTGCCCAGCGCCGACGCGAGGACCGGCAGCCAGAGGTGCCCGGGGGCCGGCTCGTCGTCCACCACGTTGTACGCGCCCGAGGGCCAGTCCAGTGCCCGTACGGCGGCCTCGGCGGCGTCGGCGACGTGCACGAACGAACTGACCGAGTCGTCGGCCGCCAGCCTGCCGAGGAACCGCGCCGCCGGGTCCCCGGCCAGCGCGGCGGCGACGGCGCCGCCCGGCGCGTACCAGGTGCCGGGCCCGTAGAGGATCCCGTACCGCAGCACCACCCACTCGGGCAGCTCGGCCACCGCGGACTCCAGGGCCCGCACCCCGGCGACGATCCCGGCCCGGGGCGGCTCCCCGGTCGGGTCGAGCGGCACGGACTCGTCGGCGGGGGCGTCCCCGGGGGCGTACGCCCAGCCGATGGACTGCGCGACGATCCGGCGCACGCCCGCCGCGCGCGCCGCCTCCACCAGATGGCGGGTGCCGTCCACACGGATCCGGTTGTTGGCGGCCCCGTCCGCCCCGGCCAGGTCGGTGAGCTGGTGCACGACCACGTCCGGCGCGATCCGGGCCACCGCCCGGCGCACCGCCTCCGCGTCGAGCACGTCCACCGGATGCGGCCCGCGCCGGGAGACGCCCACGACCTCGTGACCCGCCGCCTCCAGGCGGGGCGACAACAGACGACCCACGGCGCCCGTGGCACCCGCGACCAGTACACGCATGGGCCCAGCCTAGAAGGCTCCCTGCCGGCCCGTCAGGACAGTTCGCGGACCGGCGCCCCCGCCAGGAACGCCTCGATGTCCTCGACCGCCTCGCCGAAGTAGCGCGCGTAGTTGCCCTCCGTCACGTAGCCGAGGTGGGGGAGGGCCAGGACGTTCGGGAGCGTCCGCAGGGGGTCGTCGGCGGGCAGCGGCTCCGTGTCGTACACGTCCAGGCCCGCCCCGGCGATCCACCCCTCGCGCAGCGCCCGCAGCAGCGCGGCGCCGTCGACGAGACCCGCCCGGGACGTGTTGACGAGGTACGCGGACGGCCGCATCGCCCGCAGCTCCGGCTCCCCGATCAGGCCCCGGGTGCGCGCGGAGAGCACCAGGTGCAGCGACACGAAGTCGCTCCCCGCGAGCAGGTCCCGCCGGTCCTTCGCCAGCCGCACGCCGTGCTCGGCGGCCCGCTCCTCCGTCAGGTGCGGGCTCCAGGCCGTCACGTCCATGCCGAAGGCGTGACCGATCCGGGCCACCCGGCCGCCGATCTTGCCCAGGCCGACGAGCCCGAGCGTCCGCCCCGCCAGGTCGGTGCCGACCGTCGACTGCCACGGCCCGCCCTCGCGCACCGCCCCCGCCTCGGCCGGGACGTGCCGGGCCAGGCCCAGGAGGAGGGCCCAGGTCAGCTCGGTGGGCGGTGCGGGGCTGCTGGCGGTGCCGCAGACCGTGACGCCCCGCGCGCGGGCCGCCGCGACGTCGATCGAGGCGTTGCGCAGGCCGGAGGTGATCAGGAGCCGGAGCCGGGGCAGCCGCGCCAGGAGCTCGGCGTCGACCGGGGTCCGCTCCCGCATCACCACGAGGACCTCGCAGTCCTCCACGGCGGCGACGAGCGCCTCCCGGTCCGTGAGGTGCTCCCGCAGCACGCGGACGTCCACCCGGTCCGCGAGCGGGCTCCAGTCGGCGGAGGAGAGGGCGACGCCCTGGTAGTCGTCGAGTACGGCGCAGCGCAGCTTCATGACCGCATGATCGCGTACACCCGTACGCCCCGCCCAGAGGGACAGAACGCTCCACCTCTCGGAGAATCGCCATGAATTGTCCCGTCGCGAGGAGTGGGTGCCATGAGTGAAGCAGCCGGGGGCAACGGCGACGAACTCGCGGCGCTCCGGGCCCGTGTGGCCTCCCTGGAAGCGGACAAGGCCGCCGTCCGGCCACCCCACCACCGGGTGCGGTCCTTCTTCGCCGCCCTGCTCATCGTCATCGGCTGCGTCCTCGTCCCGCTCGGCATCGTCGCCTCCTGGACGTCGAGCATCGTCGGCGACACCGACCGGTACGTGCAGACCGTCGCCCCCCTCGCCGACGACCCGGACGTCCAGGCCGCCGTCGCCACCCGGGTGACGAACGCCGTCATGGAGCACATCGACCTGCCCTCCCTCCTGGAGGGCGTCGCTCCCGACCAGCGGCCCCTGGCGGCGAAGGCCCTCGGCAAGCTCGGCGGCTCCCTGGAGAGCGCGGTCAAGAGCTTCGTCCACGAACGGGCGCAGGACGTCGTCGCCTCCTCGGCCTTCGAGACGATCTGGACCGACGCGAACCGCGCGATCCACACCTCCCTCGACCGCGCCCTGACCGGCAGCGACGAGGGCGCCGTGAAGATCGAGACGAACACGGTCACGATCGACCTCGCGCCCGTCATCGACCGCGTGAAGCAGCGGCTCGTCGAGTCCGGACTCGACGTCGCGGCCAAGATCCCCGAGATCCACACGAACTTCACGGTGGTCAAGTCCGACGACATCGGCAAGGTCAAGACCGGCTTCGCGCTGCTCCAGGCGCTGGGCGTGTGGCTGCCGGTGATCGCCGTCCTGCTCGTCGTCGGCGGCGTGCTGCTCGCCGTGCACCGGCGCCGCACCCTGGTCGCCGCGGCCCTCGGCGTCGCGTTCGCGGCGATCGTCCTCGGCGTCGCCCTGACGGTCTTCCGCACGGTCTACCTGAACGCGCTCCCCGCCGACGCCTCCCCGGCCGCCGCGGGCTCCGTCTACGACACCCTGATCCGCTTCCTGCGCACCTCGGTCCGGGTGTACGCGACCCTCGGCATCATCCTCGCCCTCGCCGCCTGGCTGTCCGGCCCGAGCCGCCCCGCCGTCCTGGTCCGCGGCCTCTGGCACTCCGGCATCACCGCGACCCGCGCCACCGCCGACCACGCGGGCATGCGCCTCGGCCCGGTGGGACCGTTCGTCGGCCGCTACCGCACCTGGATCACCTGGATCCTCGTCGCCGGTGCGGTCGCCGCCGTCGTCTTCTGGCCCTACCCCACCGCCTGGGTCATCGTCGGCGTCGTCCTCCTGCTGCTCTTCGTCCTCGCGGTGGTGGCCTTCCTGGCCGAGGAACCCGCGGGCGACTCCGCCACCACCCCGCCGCCGGAGAAGACGGCCTGAGTCCCCACGGGGTGGGGCGGGGGGGGGGGGGGCGCGGCCCCCCCCCCCGCCCCCCCCCCCCCCGCGCGCGCGCCCGCGCGCCCGCCCCGCCCCCCCCCCCGGCGCCGGCGCGA